>JBEKUO010000380.1:0-7113 GCA_049514955.1 Bryobacteraceae bacterium
CGGAAGAGCTGCGCTGGATCAACTACTATGCCGGCCGCTGCGACATGGTGCAAGTGCCCGTGCTGCCGCTTCCCACGCCCCTGCGCCAGTGGGTGCACGGCCTATATTGCGACGAATTCTCCGAATACCAGACCAAGGACATCCCCGTGCGCCAGATGTGGGGCAGCTTCCTGCCGGGCAACGGCGTGGGCACCGGGTTCTCGCGCGCCGTACTCGAGCGGCTGGCCGCCGCGCACTCCAACCGCCTGTTCGATCCGGAATCGCTCACAGAGGATTACGAAAACGGCTGGCGCATTCACACCATGGGCTGCCCGCAGGTTTTCGTGCCACTGCGGCGCGAGAGCGATGGCCTGCTGGCTACGCGTGAATATTTCCCGCACACGTTTCGGACCGCCGTCCGTCAGCGCGCGCGCTGGGTGATGGGGATCGTGCTGCAATCCTGGGAGCGGCGCGGCTGGCGGGCGCCCGGGCCGCAGTTATACTGGCTCTGGCGCGACCGCAAGGGCGTCGTTGGGAACCTGCTGACGCCCGTGCTGAACCTGATCTTCTTGTACGGACTCGTCACGTGGGTTGAGAGCCACGTGACAGGCCGGCCGTGGTTATTTGCGGTTCACCATCCGGTCGCCGGGTGGCTCTTCTCCGCGACCCTGGCGCTTTCCGGCTTTCAGATGGGCGTACGCGCGCTCTGCTCCCGGCGGATCTACGGCTGGCGCTTTGCGATGGGTGTGCCCGTACGCGCGCTGCTGGGCAACTGGCTGAATTGCGCGGCTACGGTCAGGGCCCTGAGGCTTTACTGCGTCGCCAAGGTGCGCGGCCGCCCGCTGGTGTGGATCAAAACGGAACACGCCTATCCCAACCCGGCCGCCCTGATCGTCGAGACGCGTCCGTTGGGTCAGATCCTGGTGGGCTCGCAATACGTGCTGCAAGCCGACGTGGACGAGGCCTTGGTTGCGAAAGGCGCGGGCGAGCGCATCGGCGAATACCTGGTGCGCACTGGCAAGCTGAGCGAAGCGGATTTGTATATTGCCTTGAGCCTGCAGCAGAACCTGCCGCTGGCCGCACCCGACGCGTCGGAAATTTCCGAATCCGCCACGCGCGCCGTGCCCCAAGAGGTCTCACGGCGACGGCGGGTGTTGCCGTTCCGGGTGGTGGCGGGTCAGTTGTTCGTGGCCGGGCCGGAACTTCCATCGGATGAAATGACCGAGGAGCTACAGCGGTGCTCGCGGCTGGAGGTGCGGTTCCATCTGGTCACGCCCACGGATTTCGAGGAACTGGCGCGCGTGTATCTGAGTTAGTGGTGGTGGGGCAGGCGCTTCCGCCTGCCAACCCCATCATGGTTTACGAACAAAACACCGAGACACTGGTGACCGTGCGGTATCCCATCCGCTCATAAAGCTCAAACCCTTGCGGCGTGGATTGCAGAATAGTCCGCGAGAGGCCGTGCTCCAACCGCGCCTGCTCCAGCGCGTGCCGCATGACAGTCTCGCCGTAGCCTCGGCGCTGATGGCCTGGAGTGGTCGCGACGTTGTAAATGCCCACCGCGCCGCCGCCGATTACGGTGGCCGCCGTCGATACCGGCTCCCCGTCCACGTACCCGACGTAGGCCACGAAATTCTTCCACACGGCGTCGCCCTCGAACACTTCGCGAAACCACTCCAGCGGCACGTTGAAACACAGCGATCCGATGGCGCAAAAGGCATCCTTCACCGGCCCGTCGCCGACCCGCCGCACATCCACCTTGGGAAGTTCGTGTTGCGGAGGCAGCACCTGTTCCGCGAACATGCCCGGTAGTTCCACCGCCTGGTAGAGATTATGCTTACCGAAGAGTTTCTTGAGGGCGCGCCGCGTCCGCCGCTCCAACCAGCCGTCGCAGATCCAATAGGCCCAGCGCTGGCCGCGGACCGCAAAGTGCACCGCCGCTTGCGCCACGCGCCGGTCCATCTGGCCCTCCGAAGACACCGGCGCCGAAAGGAAAGCCGCGTTGAACATCTGGAAGGTGACGCCTGCCGAGGCGATCGACACGCCATCCATCTCCCGCAGTTCACCTGCCGGCCGATGCGCCGCCAGTACGCGGAAGGACTCCCGCAGATTGGTTTCGACGCATTGGAAGTCCATGCACTTTTAGTATCGCCCACAAGCCAGCCGCCAGCCGCAGTACCCACATAGCGTTGGGATAGGGCGTTGGCGCTTTGGAGCAGACGGCTACTTCCCCGAACCCCGTAACTGGGCCCCCTCAGCGGCAGAGGTCCGAGATGGCGACTACTGGTCCATTCGGATAGCTGCAGGGAGGCCTATGTCATATCTGCGTGACTCGGATGTGGGACACTGCGTGTATGAAAGCATCCGACCTTGCTCGCTTGAGCGAGCCGTACCGCGAAGGCGAATGTTCGACCACTGATCGGGCGGTGTCGGCGCTGGGCCTTCCCACGTGGCGATGGAAGGAATTGGAGGCCCTTATCCTTGACGATTTTGTCGAGCACAGTCCTTACGGGATCGGGTGGTGGGCACCGTATCCTGGCACAAGCCGCCGAATACTAATCAGCGATCAGTTATATGCGTGCGTCACCAGTGTTTCAGCAAACATGATCGAGGCTGTGCTTCACTGGCTTGAATATCAGGATTGTGCCGAACGTGATAGCGAGCGGTTTGCAGATATTGTGCAGATCCGCGATGGGCAGCTTGATGTGGTCTTACCGCGCCCCCGCAATGCCCTGGAGGAACTCAGCCGTGAAATGGTCGTCATGCACGTCGCCGGCATGGCGCGAGCGCTCTCTGCAGCATTGGACTGTCTGGCGGGCGTAATCATCGGCGTGATCGCGATTCCTACGCCGATTCTTACTGCTGACCTCGGCAGAAAGATCCGGGAATTCTTCACAAAGATCGGCCAAGGTACGACTGATGGAGAAAAGGTGCAGGCTGACTTCCATAGGAAATTTAGTGAAGTTATTGCATCTGTGGGCCCGGATGGATGGCTGCTATGGGCACTGGATTTCAGAAACATGCTCGTTCACCGCGGACGTAGGCTCGAATGCGGCCAGTTTGTTCCGAAGCTACCTCAGATATATGGCCCGGATGGAAAACAGGTGTTGCGCTCCCGCCGGTTGACCTATCTTCCCAGAAACCCGGGCATGTCTGACGTTGAGGTCTGGCGAGACACACCGATGACGTCGGCGCGGGACCCGCTTGAAGTGCTGGTTCTTGCCGAGGACGCCACTCAAACCCTTGGGGGCTTGCTGGACAGCATGAAAGCGATGATAAGCGAAACTGCGAAGCTCCTCATCGAAGTATGGAAGTGGCGCCGAGATAACCCGCGGATTCTCACGCAGCCAGCTGCGCAATGGCCGAAGGGCGCCGCAATTGCGCCGGCGTCGGCGTTTCAGGGGTATGCGCCACGCTCGCGAGACTTATCTTCCTCGATTGTATCGACCCACCCGATTGTCTGGCGGAGGTTTCGCGCGGCTTCCCTGGATGATGCGTCACGGTCGCAATGGGACACGTTCGACTGACTTCCGGCAGCGTCCCTTGGCCGACCGGGACTTGGGGGGGCGTTCGGAAGTTGTCCAAAAATGCGCATGTCGTGGAAGTCGATGCCAAACTCCCAAGAAGTCCGCTTGGGCGAAGCGCGCGGCCGGGTGACGCCGGCGGCATCGTGATCCCGTCGAACGCCGTATCTAACTGATTTGCTTGATCCCGACTATTTGGGCGTACAATGGAAACATGCCAATTTCTCTCAAGCCAGGGACGGTCGTACAACTAAAGTCGGGCGGCCCCAAGATGACGGTTGTTGGTGAGCATCAGATTATGGGCGTGCCCACGGGTCAAGTGTACTGCGAGTGGTTCGATGCAAAAAACGCTTCAGGAACGGGTGCGTTCGCAGAAACTAGCCTGAAGGTTGTTACCGACGCCGGAGCCTAGCAACCGCGCGACCCTTAGCCTTGGCCTGGCATATTTGGGGCGGGGTAATCCGTGCGATGAATTTCACATTCCCAAACGGGCTGCGAGCGAAACGTCTGTCCCGTAGATTTCGACCTTACGGCTTTACCGCCCGCATCCATACACAGGGGGCAGAATGGCCCGTCCCACAGCAGCTCGCCCATCGGATTTCCGTCCTCGTCAAGCCTATCCGTTCTGGCCACTGAACGCGTCTTCCAGTAAACGCCATGCATGAATTGGAAGCTTTTTTCTTCTTCGATGGCTCGCTTCAAACACCTTAGTTCATCGCGCAGCTCCTGATTTTCATTCTGTAGGGCAAGCGCTTGCTGCTGAACGTCGATCAACCTCCCTGGACGTTGGCTACCTCACTGCTAATTCTTATAGCAAGCTGCGCATCATTCGCGCCCTTAAGAAGATCGAGGATCGCCTTAACGCTTCCAAGAGCGGCGCTGATGCTAGCTGGGTCAAACATACAGAACTGATTGTACCTGGTTTCCCCTCCCTAGCGCTTCCGTCAGAACGCATCGTCGGTCACCAGATCCGAGCCGCGAAAAACGCCCGACCAGAGGGGCAAAATGAGCCACGCTGTCCCGAAGTCCTTTTATACCGGCTTGGTCGGCTTGGCGGTTCACCCAAGCCAACTCTGCCTTAAGTTAGCGCCAATCCCCAGTACCGAGCCCCAATCTATGGCCTAATAGGTGTTGGTCCAATTGCGCTCAGCCGCCGCCGAACGCCCCACGCATGTCCGGTATTGGGTGGTGGTGTTCGCGGTGGCGCTCGCCGTGGTCACGTACGTCGACCGGGTCTGTATCTCGTTCGCGGCGGACGACATCCGCACGGACCTGCACTTGTCGCACGTTCAGATGGGCTTTGCTTTCTCCGCTTTCGCCTGGTCCTACGCGCTCTTCGAAATACCCGGCGGCTTCCTGGGCGACTGGATGGGCGCGCGGCGGGTGCTGCTGCGGATCGTGCTATGGTGGTCATTCTTCACCGCCGCGACCGGATGGGCTTTTAACTTCGCCTCGCTTGCAGCGACGCGTTTCCTGTTCGGCGCGGGCGAAGCCGGCTGCTTCCCCAACCTGACCAAGACGTTCACGATCTGGCTTCCACGCGACGAACGCGTGCGCGCGCAGGGTATCCTGTGGCTGAGCGCGCGCTGGGGCGGAGCCTTCACACCGCTGCTGGTGTATCTCGTATTTAAGCTGATGTCCTGGCGGCATGCCTTCGAGGTGTTCGGCTCGCTGGGGCTTGTCTGGAGCGTGTTCTTCTATCGTTGGTATCGCGATCATCCGCGCGACAACCCCAGTCTGAATGCCGCCGAGCGCGAACTCCTGCTGCCGAACGAAGGACTCGCGGCTGGCCACGCGAATGTTCCCTGGCGCAAGTTCATCGGTTCTCGGCAAGTCCTGCTGCTCTGCGGCCAGTACTTCTGCTCTTCCTATGGCTGGTATTTCTACATCACCTGGCTGCCCACATATTTGAAGGAAGCGCGCGGGCTGAAGCTGGGCGAAAGCGCGATACTCGGCATTCTTCCACTGTTTCTGGGCGGCGTAGGATGTTTCTGCGGCGGGTTCCTCGCCACGCGGCTCACGCGTGCGACGGGCAGCGTTTTGAAGACCCGCCGCCTGCTGGCATATGTTGGATTCAGCGCGGCTAGTCTCTTGCTCGTTTTTTCGACGCGCTGGCACGATCCGGCGCTGGCCATGATCACGATGGGGCTGGCCAGTTTCAGCACCGACCTGGTGATGCCCGGCTCGTGGGGCGCCTGCATGGATGTCGGCGGCAAATACGCCGGCACGCTGTCGGGCGCCATGAATATGATGGGCAACGTCGGCGGCGCCGTCTCGCCTACCGTCATCGGCTACATCCTTCGATGGACCCACTCGAATTGGGACATGACCTTTTACGTCTCCGCCGCAATCTATGTGATGGGCATTGTGTTCTGGCGCTTCCTCGACCCGGTAACGCCGCTGGAGGATTGAAAAGGCGGGACTGAAGTCCCGCCCGGCAAGCTGAAGCTTGCGCCACGTCATGCATCGCGCAGACCGGGCCGGAACACTGCCAGGAAGATTCCGTAGAGTCCCGTGACGGCGGCACTGATGCCGGCAGTCAGCGGGCCTCCGATTACTCCGATAAGAGCGCCAGCCGGAAAATCGCCGAGCGGGCGGACTCCCATCACCAGCAGGGTGTTCAGGCCCATGATGCGGCCGCGCATCTCCGCCGGGACGCGTGTTTGCATCAGCGTAATGGCCGTCGCGCTCGCGGCGTTCTGGGAGGCGCCGAGAATCACCAGTGTAACCACCGACAACGCTGTAACCGTGCTGGCCGCAAACACGCCTAGCGCCACACTCCACAACAGCATGGCCACCAGGAATAGCAGGCTTTTGTGCCGGAAATCGCCGAGCGATGCGGACGCGAGGCCGCCCAGAATCGTCCCGACGCCCAGTGCGGAGAACAGAAAGCCCATCTGCGGCGCCGACAGATGCAGCACGCGCAGCGCGAATATGGGCAGCATCACGGCGGGCGACGGTCCCAGGAACAGCAGCGCGCCGTATCCGGAGATGATCCAGGGCAGCGCAGCATCGTGGGCCGCAGCCGCCAGTGCAGCGCGGACGGAAGCCCATAAGGGTCCACCGCGCCCTTTCGTTGCCGGGAGATTCCGCAGTCGCCACAAGGCCACGAGCACCGCCAGATAACTGGCCGCGTTCAAAAAGAAGTTGCCGGCGTAGCCTACGGCGGCGAGCGAGATGCCAGCCAGCGCGGGCCCGAAAGTGGATGCGCCGCTGAATATGATGGATTGCAGGGAGATCGCATTCATCATGTCGTCCGGCGGCACCAATGACGGGATCAGTGCCGTGCGGGCCGGCTGATCGAAGCTCAACACTGCACCCGAGCAGAAAGCGATCGCCACAATCATCCACAGCCGGATGACTCCGAAAAGCGTCAATATGCCGATGGCGGCCGCCAGCAGCAGCATAACGCTCTGGGTGATCAGCAACAGCCGCCGCCGGTCGCGCCGGTCGGCAATTCCTCCGCCCGCCGGGGCGAACATGAAGAATGCGAGCGCCTGCGCCAGCGACACGATTCCCAGCGCCAGAGCCGAGCCATGCGTGATGTGCAGTACCAGCAACGCCTGCGCTACGATTTGCATCCAGGTGCCGATGGCCGAAATAAAGAGGC
>JBEKUO010000381.1:0-7090 GCA_049514955.1 Bryobacteraceae bacterium
TTGGCCGCAAAGAAGTGGTTGACCGGGTGGTCCGCCGCGCCGAGCTCCATCGCATAAACGCCCGACCGCGCGCCGTTGCACCCCTGCGAAATAGTGGTGTAAAGAACGCCTTGGAACAGGTTCAGGCTCCAGTTCTTGGAGAACGGCGGCACGAACTGCTGCGGAGGTATGCGGTCCTCTCCATTGATGACGTTCAGCGCGTGGAGCTTGCCGTCGCTCGAAATGGAGAAGACGGTAGCGGTCAGCCCATCCTTGCGAATCAGGGGCGTGGCGTTTAGCGCATTCGGACAAAGCCAGAACGGCTCCTGGCGCGGCTTTCCTTCTGGAGTGAAGGTTTTCTTCCATAGTAATTTCCCGGTATCGGCATCCAGCGCAAAGAGGTTGTCGGAAGCCCCGCCCACAATCACGATTTCCGACATGCCCTTGTCAGTGGTCACCCACTCCACGTTGACCGGGGCCGTAAGCGAATTCAGTTCGCGCGGCTGGTTATCGAGATGCGCCTTCCAAAGCAGCGTGAGCGACTTCGCGTTGTCGCGGTTGATGTCGGTCTCCGCGGGACTCCAACCGGTGCGCTGCGGATCGTTGCCATAGGAGAGCCAGTTGGCGGCTATCAAATAAGAGGTCCACAACAGCGGTAGAGATGCTGCGAGAAGTTTTTTCTGTTTCATAATTTCACCTGATTATCGAGTTTCGCGGCCGTGTGCTTATTTGCTTCAGCAGCGGAAATCGTCACCATATTAAGCGAGCCTCAATTATGTCCAAGTTTCTGCTTCTTGTACTCTTCGTACTCTTCCTTGAGCGCCGGATCGCGCGGGCTGGGATAGATGTCGGTGGACTTGTATTTCCCGGTCAGGAGTTTCGCCTTCGTCCATTCGTCGTGCACATGCGTCTCATCGGCCTTGTCCACGACCTCCTTAACTAGTTGCGGCGGGATGAAGTACACGCCTTCGCTATCGCCGAAAACTACATCACCCGGCATAACTGTGGCGCCGCCGATCCGTATCGGAACGTTGATGCCGGTGAGCATGACATTGTGGATCGGAGTGGGATGAACGCCGCGGCAGTAGACAGACATATCGATGGGCTGGATACCTTCGAGATCGCGGATCGCGCCATCCACCACCAATCCCGTTCCGGTAGCGGCATAGATGGCGGTGGCCAGATTGTCGCCGACGATGGTGCCGTCCTCTATTTTGCCGAACAGGTCCACCACCAGCACGTCACCTGGCTGCAGCATGTCGATCACGCGCTGGTTGCCATTGTCTCTCAGCCCCTTGGCCTTGGCGTCGGTTTCCATGATATCGGCCACATCGGGGCGCGTAGGCATGAACTGAGCGGTGACCGCGCGGCCCACCAGCTTGCGATCGGGATGCAGGATGCGCCAGTTCCCTTCGTATTGGTTCGGGAAGCGCGCGCCGGGCAGCACCGCCCATGCTTCCTCCGCGGACAGGCCCTTCACTTTTTCCAGAATAGCGTCGGGCACCTTCGGCCGCCCATCCGCGAAGCGCTCGAATGGGTTCTGCGCCGTGTACTTCAGCATCTCCTCGCGGGTGAAGGTGAAGACCTGCGCGCGGGATGGCGGCAACAACAAGGAGAAGACAAACAGGGCTGTGAGGAACTTCATGCGGTGAAGGGTATCACAATGGAGGCTCGACGGTGAAATCGCGGCTACTGACCGTCGTACCGTTGACATTGGTAACTGAAATCGGTCCGGTAGTTGCGCCTTGCGGTACTATAGCCTGAATGAAGTTGCCCGATTTAGTCTTGAATTGGGCACTCACTCCGTTGAACTGCACGGCACTCGTGTGAATGAAATGATTGCCGCGAACGGTGACTACCGCTCCAGGCCCGCCCGATGCCGGCTGAAATCCCAGGATCGCGGGCAGCGGCTTCGGAAGACCTAATTCGAGTGCGTATACCGTTCCACCCAAGTCAGGGTTGGCGCCGCCATACAAAGCGACGCCCAGAATGCTGCCATCTTCAGTCTGTATAAGATCTCCGCCGGGGGCGTAGCCGGTCTGAACAGTCATGGGAAACGATGTCAACTGTCCTCCTGGAGTGAACTGGAAGATCGTTCCGAGTGAGACATCAACGACCTCAGCCGTAGTCCCGTATAGGTTGCCGTCACTGGCGAGCTGAAGCCCGCTGGAAGGATTCTGGCCCTTTGCACCGTCGAAGCTATATAGGCTACTGAACTGGCCATCGCGAGCGATTTGAAAGATCGTGCCCAGGTTGTGCGTCCCGCCGTCATACGTTGTGCCCAGAAAGACTCCTTCGGAAATCTCGGCCAAGCCGGAGTTGGGATTCGAGCCATCCTGGAACATGAATACGTGCAGGACATGCAGAACCCCGGCAGTCGTGACCCGGTATACCATGCCGCCCGTCGCGCCGTTGGCGACAGTTACCCCGTAGAAATCGCCGTCACTCCCCACCGTCAAAGTGCCGCCGGCGTTTTGGTTCGCGAGGGTCGCAATCGGTGTGTAAATCCCTGCCGGAGAAATCCGGTACACCTCCGGCGAGGTGTAATGCGGCGGCTCGGCTCCCGCGGCGACGCCATAGAAGTTCCCGTCAAAGCCTTCCACCAATCCGCCCGACGGCGGACCCTCCGCGGAAGTGAAGAGATGCAACACCGTGCGGTTCCCTGCGATGTCAAACTTGGCAAGTTCTCCGGGATTCAGGGGATCGCCGTCGGCGGATTCACCCGCCACGTAAAAGTCCCCGTCGCTGGCTGCAAGGACGCGCCCCACGGTGAAAATCTGGCGGATTCCTTCCGGCGGCATTACGATAGGTGACACCCAGATGGTTGTTACACTACCGTTCGGGCTCAGCTCGAAGAGTGTCGCGGGGGCATTGACTGAGCTGGGTGCCGTGGCGCCGATTAGGTTTCCCCCGCTAATCTGAGCCAAGCCATTGATGGGTTGCTGGCTATCCGACCCACCCGTGAAACTGTGTAGGACCACAATCGGGCTAGCCTGTTGAGACTGAGCCACGGCGGCCGCGTAGACGAACGCAGTCAAACCGACCAGCCCAGCGCGGACAGAACGGGAGTCCGCTTTCATCAAAGTACCTCCGAGTGGCGCTCAGAACAGCGTAGCACTATCGCCCCGGCCTCTGGCGGCAGTGGGGCAGGGTGGCGCGGCAGGGCACGGCTACCTTCTGCGCACCCTCCGGCCAACGGCTGAAACCAACGGCTGAAACGCCGGCGGTCCCCTCGCCGCTCGCCAACGCTTGGCTTGCTGCGCCTCACAACCGTCGTCCGGCTCGTAGCTTCCAATCCACCTGCTCGATCCGCCCGATCACGAACATGTAGCAACACGCGCCCGCCAGCACAAAGCCAGTCGCCAACGCGAATGCCCAGAAAAATTCGCCCGTGCGCGCGACCACCAATCCGGTCAAGGCCGGCGCCGCTACACCAGCCAGGTTACCGACGCCGTTCTGCACGGCGGTCCATTTGCCCGCGGCCGGCGGGCCTGCCAGCGTCTGAATCAGCGCCCAATGATTCGAGCTCCACATACCGAAGAAGATGCACGACAGAAACAGCAGGGCCATCGAGAGGTCGCGATCGTTTACCATGACCACCGGCAGCATCACGGTGGATAACGTCATCCCGCCGACCGTGAAAGTCTTGCGTACCCGCGTGGGAGTGGCGCCCGCGGCGATCCAGTGGTCGGAGAGCCACCCGCACAGCGCCGAGGAAAGCCCGATCGCCAGAAACGCCAGCGAGCCCATGGTGGCCATGCGATCCATCGAGAAGTGACGCTCCATCACCATGTAAGAAGGCAGCCACGTGAGCAGGAAATACCAGAAGTAGTTGCCGCAAAACAAGCCCGCGAACGATCCCCATGCCGACCGCTGCTCGAGGATCTGCCGGATGGGCGGAGACACTTCAGTGTCAGCCACGATGATGCCTTTTCCGCGCGGCATCCATTTCATCCAGGGGATGAGCCACGCCAGGCTGGCGGCGCCCAGCACGAAGAAGAAGGGCCGCCATCCAAAACGAGCCATCAGCAGGCCCCCCAGCAGCGTTCCGAGCGCGGGTCCGAATTTCGAGCCGGCGTCGATCAAGGCGTTGGCGAGGCCGCGATGGTGCTCCGGAAAATGCACCGCAAAAATCTTGGAGTACGAAGGATAGGCCGCCGATTCTCCCATTCCCAGTAGCAGGCGCAGCGCGAACAGCGTGACGAAACTGCTGGCCAGCCCGGTAGCCGCGGTCGCGGCGGACCACAACAGGTAGGCCGCGGCGTAAACCCAACTGACATCGAAGCGGTCCAGCAGCACTCCCACGATTCCCAGCAACTGAAACAGTGCGTAAGTCCAGAAAAACGCGGAAAGCAGGTGCCCGAGCCGCGCGGGGTCCAGACCCAGACCGCCCTTCTCGGGCGAGGCCATCAGCAGCGGCCCGGCGATGGAGAGATTTCCGCGGTCCACGTAGTTGATGAATATCGAAACAACCAGCAGGCAGAGAACCCCCCACTGCGCGCCCGACAACGGGGTGCGGACCGCGGTGGCCGGCGTGGACATAGGGCTATTGGATCACAGTCGGCGTCAGTTGTGGCGCGGCCGCGTGGCGCAAGCTTCAGCTTGCCGGGCGGGACTTCAGTCCCGCCAGATCAACTCGTGGGTTTGTCGCGCGGCGGGGCTACGGTGTGAAAGTCCCGCTTCACCCGCTCGACATACTGGTCGAGCAATTCCGCGACCCGCTCCCGGCGCGCCGATTTCACGATCATTCCCACGTGGTGCGGCCTCTGCATGCGCCACACGATCTCCGGATCCGTGAACGCCGACGTGTCCGGATGCTCTTGCCTGGCGAGCGATACCAGCAGCGCGGCGTAATCGTTTTTGGGCGGCGGCGGCGCATAGGGCAGCTTTCCGCCGGCGATTTCCACCCTGGCCCACTCACCCCACAAATTCAGATCCGTGGCAGCTTCCACCAGCTCGGCGATATGCGCCCCGCCGACGCGCGCCGAAGTCTCCAGAAAATACAGGTTGCCGTCGTCGCCCCTTATGAACTCGGTGTGCGAAACCCCGCGCAACAGCCCCATGGCCGCCAGCACCCGCTGGTTCTTGGCCAGCAGCGCCTCCGCTTCCGGCGAGCCGCGCTCCAGCAACCGCGTCGTAAAAATGCCGCCGCGATGCGAAACATCGAGCGGCGGATAGCCGTACTGGCTGGCCACCGCGAATACGATCTCGTTCTCGTAAACGATCGAGTCGACGTGGCAAACATCGCCAGCCACGAATCGTTCCACCAGAAAGAACGACCGCTGATCGCCCAACGCCCAATCGGCTGACCGCAACTCGTCGGTCGATTTCACCACCTGGATCCCGATGGCCCCCGCCATCATGCGCGGTTTCAGCACCCAGGGCGGCGGCACGCTTTCGGTGAACTGGCGGACCTTTTCGTCGTTGAGCAGATGCACAAACTCGGGAACCTTCAGGCCCGCCTCCATGGCCTTCATGCGCATGGCCAGCTTGTCGCGAAAATAGCGCGTGGTGGTCTCGCCCATGCCAGGAACTCGCAGATGCTCGCGAATGGAAGCGGCCATCTCCAGGTCGAAATCGTCGAGCGCCACCACCCGGTCGATCACGTGCGTGCGCGCCAGGTGGCTGATCGCCAGCAACGTATCGTTGCGGTTCCAGCTCTTGTCGTGATCCGGCATGTAAAAGATGTCGTCGATGCTTTCCCGGGGCCACTCCGCCGCGTCTTTGAGACTCAGCGAGGTGATCAGGAAGACCCGGCACCCTTGCCGCTTGGCCTCGCGCAGGAAATCGTGGCCTTTTTCGTAGCTCGCCAGGCAGAGAATGGTCAGCGGAATAGGGGCAGCCATGGGAGAGGTTAAGACGGGCAGTATATCAGAGCCGGCTCTTCCCGCGGAGCCGCGCGCGCATATACACGTTCACAGCCACCGGACGATTCCCGTAATAAGGTTTAATGGCGTCCGGCATCGTATAGGTGGTCAAGTTCACGCCGATTCCCGTCTCGATGTATGGAAACAGTTCCACATCCCGCGTGTAGCCGAGGGTGTATGCTCCGATGCGAAAAGTGCTGCCGACGGTGCGCGCGAGCTGCGCTTCGAGCTCCGGATCATCGTCGAAGAGTTCGTCTTTATCCACGAGCTCAATTCTCCCAGTCAGGAAATTCCGGCGTCGCAACGGGAAGGCCGATTCCAGCAGGTACGAATTGGTGTTGCGCTGCGTGAGTGTCTCGTGGTTGCGTCCCCATATCAGACTGGTCGACCAGTCACCGCTCCCCGCCATCGGCCGCGTGTAGTGTAGGGAAGCGGTCGAGCGCACTACGTCGCCGGGCGTCTGCCGCTCGGGATGGTCGAGCCGGCCTACCGAGACCTGCGCCATCCAATTCGCCGCCGGAAACAGCGACAAGCGCGTGGACCAGGAGTTGATCGGTCCGTAGTCGACGTGCCAGCGGTTTTCATCCGGCTCGGTGCCGTAGAAGCCGCTGGCCTCCAGACGGACGAACTTGTGAATCACGCCAACCGTGACCACTTCATCGGCGATATGCGTGGAGTCCTGCCAGTGGTGGCCCAGAGGCGCCTGCGGCAGCTCCGCCGCGGAGGCGCGATGCGGAAACGCCACCGGTCCTAGCGCCGGATCCCCGACCGGCGCGAAATACGCTTGGATGGTGGTGTTTTCGCCGAGCGGATACGCGTAGTTCACCCCCATCCCCATGATCAGATTGTGCGGATGCTGCGCGTCCACCAGCGGTTGGCCGAACGCCGTTTCGCCGGTCTGAAACAACTCCGGGTAGCGGCGCTGGGTAATGGTAAGCGGCTCCAGGCTGAGCATGAGCTGAAACATGAAGCTGCCGCGCCCCACGGAATGCTCCGCCGCAAACATGAACCAGTTGGGCGAATAGAGTTTGGCATGTCCGCGAGGGCCGGACTCTTGCGTATCCACTACGAACAGCTCGCCCATAAACATCAGGCGCCAGGCGCCGGCGGAGGTCATCAGCATCGGCATCGTCCACGAACGCGGGTTCATGCTGGTGCCAGAGGCTTGGTCCATGAGGAGCATGCCCGCGTCGTTCATACCCGCCATGCCAGGCATGTCCATCTGATGCGTCGCATGCGTATCC
>JBEKUO010000382.1:0-7081 GCA_049514955.1 Bryobacteraceae bacterium
CGCATGATTAGCAGTTTAGTACACAGCGCCGTCATCGCGGCTTCACTGCCGCCCGCCGCAGCGCCTCGATGTCCCGCAACATCCCCTCCACCATCGCGCGCGCCATAATTTCGCCCTTCTCCCGTGTCGCCAGCGTGGCATCGCCGTAGACCCCGCTGGCCGAATACACACCCGGCTTGTGCGGATCGCGCGTCAGTCCGCCGGTCTCGGAAGGATGGTAATCCTTGACCGCCTTGCTCATATCCACCGACGCCGGATCGATGTAAAGCGTGAGCGATGTCTCGATCTCATCGGCATGCGTCCCGCCCTCTTGCTTACTAACCTGCTTCTCCGCCTCCGCGCCAACTTCGAGAATATTCGTGTAGCGGAGCTCGATCCCCTCTGCCGCGAGTATCCCGGCCGCCGGCTTGAGCGCGCGCAGCGTGGAAACCCCCGTGTTGAGCGCATAGAATCGCTTGGGACCGTAGTTCGACAATACGCGGCAAATATCCACCAGCATGTCGCGCGCGGTCTCCAGCCGCAGCGTTGTCGAGCCGGGGTACTCCACAAACGCCGGGTAGAAGCTGTAATTTATGGTCGGCGCCACCACCACGTCGGCGCGCTCCAAAATCTGCCGCTTGAAATACTCCGCAAGAATGTAGTCGTTCTTCAGTTTCAGGTGCGGACCGTGCTCCTTCGCTTCCGCGCCGATGGGGATCACCACTACCGTTTCTGGCCGCAGCGCCTTTTCCGCTTCTATCCACGTCAGGTCCGCCAGAACGATCCCCCGTTGCTGGGCGCAACACGCGCCCGCCGCGATGATTGCAAGCAACAACCTCTGGAACATGCGCGGATGTCCTCCTCGACTGTGCTAACGTAGCATGCTATGACTCGCCGCCTCCGGCTGCTCCCCTTCCTGCTACTGGCGCCGCTGGCCTGCACCGCAGCCGACCAGGTCAGTTCCCTCGAAGTGCGTCTTCTCTCTACCATGCTGACCGCCGATGAGGGCTACGGCGAATGGGGCTTCGCGGCGCTCGTCGTGGCGGATGGCCACCGCATTCTCTTCGATACGGGCGCGCATCCGGACACCGTGTTGCGGAATGCCCGCGAGCTGCATGTCGATCTTTCCAATGTTCCGGATGTTATCCTCTCGCACCATCATCTCGATCACACCGCGGGACTGGTGACGCTCCGCCGGGAATATGCGAAGTCGAATCCCGCCGCTCTTTCCCGCGCGCACGTCGCCACCGGCATTTTCATCAGCCGGACGGTGAGCGATGGACGCGAGGCGAATTCCATGATCGCCACCAAGAGCGAATACGAGAGTGCGGGCGGGTCTTTCATAGAGTACAGTCAGGTCCGCGAGCTGTTTCCCGGCGTCTGGCTCACTGGCCCTGTGCCGCGCAAGTATCCGGAAAGAAATTGGAGCGGAAAGGCTACGCTGCGGCTTGGCGACGGAAAAACCGCCGAAGACAATCTGCCCGAAGATCAATCGCTGGTCATCGACACAGCTAAAGGTCTGGTGTTGATTTCCGGCTGCGGCCACTCTGGAATCATCAATACGCTAGATTATGCGCGCGCCAAGATCCGGCCCGCGCCGGTCTACGCCGCGCTCGGCGGCTTCCACTTGTATGAGGCCAGCGATGAGACCCTGGCCTGGACCTCGGCCAAGCTGAAGGAGTTTGGCTTGCAGAATCTGCTGGGTGCGCATTGTACCGGCATCGAAGCCGTCTACCGCTTGCGGCAGCTCACTGGACTGGATCGCAAGACGGCCGCGGTCGGCGCCGTTGGCGGCGGCTTCACGCTCGATAAGGGCCTCGATCCCGGGTCCATCGCGCGATAGCCGCCAGGCGTCGAATGCGCAAGTTCCTGCTCTGGTCGGCCGTCATCGTTTTCGCCGTCGTGGCCGGTGCTTTCCTTTGGCTGCCCGGCTACGTCGAACGTTCCATGAACGGCGTGCGCCACAAGCCGCCCTACCAGATCTCCGCGCGCGCCCGCGACCTCCAGCGCCGCATCCCCATCGTGGATCTGCACGCCGATAGCCTGCTTTGGTCGCGCGACCTGCTGAGCCGCGGCTCACGGGGACAGGTCGATATCCCGCGCCTGATCGAAGGCCACGTCGCGCTCCAGGCTTTTACCGTAGTCACCAAAACGCCGCGTGGTCTGAACTTTCAGCGCAACACCGGCGATTCGGACAACATCCTGCCGCTCGCGCTGGTCGAGCGATGGCCCATTGCCACGTGGGGCAGCCTCACCGAGCGCGCTCTCTATCAGGCCTCGCGGTTGCGCGACTTCGCCTCCCGCTCGCAGGGCAAGTTAACGATAATCCGTTCCGCGGACGACCTGCGCGCCTACCTTGACCGCCGCCGCACAGACCCCGCCATCGCCGCCGGTTTCCTGGGCATCGAAGGCGCACACGCGCTCGACGGTAACCTCGCCAACATCGACCGGCTCTACGACGCCGGCTTCCGCATGATGGCGCCGACCCACTTTTTCGATAACGACATCGGCGGCTCGTCGGCTGGCGCGGAGAAAACGAGCCTCACCGATAAGGGTCGCGAGATGATCCGGCGCATGGAGGCCCGTCACATGCTCGTCGACCTGGCGCACGCCTCGCCCCGAACGATTCAAGACGTGCTCGCCATGGCGACGCGTCCCGTAATCGTCTCGCACACGGGTGTACGGGCCACCTGTGACAACCAGCGGAATCTCAGCGACGACCAACTCCGCGGTGTCGCCCGCACCGGCGGCGTAATCGGGATCGCCTACTTCGATGTGGCAGTCTGCGGAACCGATGCTGCGGCCATCGCCCGCGCCATACGTCACGCCGCGGACACCGTTGGCGTGGACGCCGTGGCGCTCGGCTCGGATTTCGACGGAGCCGTGCTCGCGCCCTTCGACACCACCGGGCTCGGCCTGCTGATCGACGCCTTGTTCCAGACGGGGTTCACCGAGGATGAGATCGCCAGGATCATGGGCGGCAATGCACTGCGAGTGTTACTCGCTAGCCTCTGAAGAAAACCCACGCCGTGGCGCGGGCACTTTTGCCTGCCGCGCCGGCACTCCTGCCGGCGCCGGCAGCTTTGCTCGCTCTGCAAGGTCCCCACATTCGCGACGGACGACCCCGTTCCAGCTCACGTTCTGAAACTAAGTCGCGATATGTGATATTATATTGCTTGTTGCTAATGATATGTTATCGCATCTCAAGCCGCCTCGCTCGAATGGTTTGCCTGAAGCGCTCCGCCATGAACTGATCGAGGCGCGGCACAAACGCGGCTGGAGCCAGGCCGAGTTGGGCCAACGTCTGGGTTTGCCTCAGATGCACATATCCGGCATCGAGACCGGCAAAATCGTGCCGCGATTCGACACTCTCCTCGAACTGGTCCGCGTGCTCGACCGCGACTTTCTGCTGGTTCCCCGGGCGCTCGTGCCCGCCGTGCAGGCCCTGATACGGGATCATCGCCGTCCTCCTCGCGATGCCGGCACTGATGCGGGCGAGCGCCCACTCTACGCCGCGGACGACGAAGAAGAAAATGACGAGCTGTGATGAACCCCGATCCAAAAATCAATGCTCTAGCCGTTCAGTTACACGGCCGGCAGATCGGCATCGTCAACCGTCTCGCCGGCGACCGCCATCTGTTTTCATTCGAACAGGAATATGTCGACGACCCGAACCGGCCCACATTGAGCCTGTCCTTTAAGGGACAGTCCGGAGGCCTGGTCACGGCGGTGCGTCCGGTAAGCCGCCGTGTGCCCCCGTTCTTTTCAAACCTGCTGCCCGAGGGACACCTGCGAACGTATCTGGCCGCACAGGCCGGCGTGAAGCCGGAGCGGGAATTCTTTCTGTTAGCGGCCCTCGGCGCCGATCTTCCCGGCGCTGTGACTGTCGCACCGCTTGCCACCGGCGAGCATGCAGGCGAACTGCTGAAGGACGATGAGCGGAATCGCGGCCGCCGCGAAGATGGCGTCCTGCGTTTTTCGCTTGCCGGGGTGCAATTGAAATTCTCCTCGGTCATGGAAGCATCCGGTGGTCTCACGATTCCGGCTCATGGCGTCGGCGGGTCCTGGATCGTCAAACTGCCCTCCTCGCAGTTCCCGGCGGTACCCGAGAACGAATACGTCATGCTTGAGTTGGCGCGCGCCGTTGGCATCACCGTGCCGGAGATCCGCCTCGTTCCCATCCATGACATCCGCGGCCTGCCGGAAGCCGCCGCGCGAATGAAAGGGAAGGCCCTTGTCGTGCAGCGCTTTGATCGTGCGGCCGGAGGACGGCGCATCCATATGGAGGACTTCGCGCAGCTCTTCGGTCTCTTCCCCGATGACAAGTACGGGCATCGAAGCTACGCTAACATCGCCTCCGTGCTGTGGGCCGAAACGGGCGAAGTGGGCACATATGAATTCGTGCGGCGGCTCGTTTTCTCCGGGTTGATCGGAAACGGCGACATGCACCTGAAGAATTGGTCTTTGCTGTATCCGGACGGGCGCACGCCGGTTCTCTCGCCGGCCTATGATTTCGTTGCGACCTTGCCTTATATCCCCGGTGACAAGCTGGTGCTGAGCTTTGGCGGAAGCCGGTGTCTCAGCGAGATCACAGTTGACCAGATCCGGCGTTTCACCGACACAGCGCGTATCCCGGCAAGGCCGGTGTGGAGCATCGTTCGCGAAGTCGCCGAGCGCACCGCTGCTGCGTGGAAAGCTGTCGGCCAAAAAGACCTTTTACCGGCAGCGATGCGAAAGGCAATCAACAAGCAGATTCATAGCGCGATTGCGAATATCGGTTAGGGCCGTTCTTTCCCTACCCTTCCCTCACCAATTCATACACCGTGATCTCCGGCGGAGCGCCGATGCGCATGGGTACCCCGATCGTGCCGATGCCCCGGTTCACATAAAGCTGGCCGCCGGGTTTCCCGAACCAGCCGGCGACGTAGGGTGTCACCAGGCGGCTGGGCGCAATTTCCGGGCTGACGAATTCCAATGCCACCTGGCCGCCGTGCGTGTGTCCCGCCAGGCTCAGGCCGATGCCCAATTCGGCGGCCCGATCGAATGTATCAGGATTGTGGCTCATCAGGATGTTCGCGGTGTCCGGCACGACCAGGCTCTCCACGCCCATCAGATACTGACGCACGAAATGCTCCCGGCCGGGCATCATGTGCCGGCGCGTCGCAAAATCTACTCCGATCAGATTGAAGCTTTCCCCGCTCGTCGTAACCGCCACACGCTGTTGGCGCAGAATCCGGATACCCACCTGTCCAAAAAGCTGCGTGATGGAATCCTCAGTGTTGGACCAGGCCTCGTGGTTCCCCAGGCAGCCGAAGATACCGAAGGGAGCTTTCAGGTCGGCCAGCGCATCGACCACCGCGCGCTGTGTGGATGGGTCCCAGGTGATGAAGTCCCCCGTCAATGCGATCATGTCCGGCTTCAGTGCGTTGGTGATCCGAACGTACTTGCGCACCTCGTCCACACTCATGAAGGGGCCGATGTGAATGTCGGAAAGTTGCGCGATGCGGAACCCTCCAAACGCCTTGGGCAGACGCGCCAGGCGGATGCGTTGCTGGGTGGTTTGCAGGTTGAGGCGGCCATAAAACAATCCGTAGGCGCCGGCCACGAATGGCGCCGCGACGACCGCTGTTGCGGTGCGCTCCAGGAACTGCCGCCTGCCGGATGATGCCAGATCGTTCGCGGATCGCCGGCTGTTCAGCCCGGTGAACAAGCGCGCGACCCGCCGTGCCAGCCAAAACAGCACGACGATCAGGAAAGCGACCATCGAACTGGCGGCCCACCACGCGAAGGGCGCGGAAATCAGCGCGTCATAGGCCGTCATATGCGTGGGGCTGGTGCGGCGTGCGAACAACCCGAAGTTGCCGGCCAACAGGACAAGATATACGGCCAGACCGATCCCCGCCAGAAGGATGCGCGCGGTCCTCGGGAGCGCCAGTCGCCTGACGAACAAGCGCGCCTTCAGAAGCCAGTAGAGTTGGCTGCAGAAAAAGATGAATAGGAAGCCGGCGATGATCGACCCGAAAGCCATACCTAAGACTGCGAGTGCTCTTCTATGGGCACCATTATGCCACATGCTAATATGGCGTAAACTTTCAGGGCCGCAGCATGCCAGCACATCGCAACAGAACCTTACGGACCTATTCCCTGCTGCTCCTGTTTATCTTCCTGAGGCCGCTTGGCAATCTCTCTCTGGCGTGGGGCACAAAACATTTCCCACAGTCGCTTTCCGTCGATCCCACAGTTTATCTGCGTGCCATGCTGGATCCGTTCGTCGCGCTGGGAATCGCGATGCTGATTCTGGCCTTGCTCACCCGCATGGCTTTGCTGAGTCTGGCCGACTTGAGCTTCGTGCTGCCTGTCACGGCGGTCGGATATATCTTAGCCACGCTGTTCGGCCAGGTGTTTCTTCACGAACAGGTGACCGCCCAACAATGGCTGGGCACCGTCCTGATTTTCCTGGGCACGGCGCTGGTAGGCTCGACCGCCCAAAACACTACGAACTACGGGAATGCATCGGAATGAAGTGGATCCTGCTGAGCATCGTGGTTTGCGCGACCGCGGTAAGCGACATCCTGCAGAGCCACGAAATGAAGAGGGCGGGGGAGCAGTCCGTAGGCGCGCGTGGCTTGGTGCGGCTCCTCAAAACGATCGCCCGTCGCAGGATGTTGATCCTTTCGATCGTATGCCTGGCGATTTCGTTCTTTGCGTTCATGGCTCTCGTACAGGCCGCGCCGCTCAGCTTTGCCGTCCCCGCCTCGGCGGCAAGCTTCATCATTGAGACCCTGCTGGCCAAGCTGGTGCTGAAGGAACAAGTGCGCGCGCGCAGGGCGACAGGCGCCCTGCTGGTGCTCTGCGGCGTGTTATTGCTCGCGCGGTAAGCTCCGTGGCGCAGGCACTCCTGCCTGCCGCGCCGGCACTCCTGCCGGCGCAAACTAGCCTGGGCGGGAAGTCACTCATCCCCGGAAACCGGCACCAGCCGTCCGTCGCGAATGCGATAGTCGCTGCCGCGCCATCGTATGCTCTTCCGCCCGAAGCTGGCCAGCCAGATGAAAAAAGCCATGGCATCCCACACAGCAATGAGCGGCATCTTCTTCCACAGCCC
>JBEKUO010000383.1:0-7074 GCA_049514955.1 Bryobacteraceae bacterium
CGGTCGTACAACTGGTTCATGTCATGGGAGATCCAGGAGCGGAAGTGCACGCCGTTGGTTACATGGCCCATGGGCACCTCCTCAACCGGCACGCCGGGCCAGATGCCCTGCCACATACGGCGGGCCACCGCTCCGTGCAACTTACTGACGCCGTTGCGGGAGGCTGCCATGCGCATGGCCAGAACGGTCATGCAGAACAATTCGCGATCGTCACCCGCGTTACGCCTTCCCAGCGCCAGAAAATCGCTCCGGTTAAGGCCCAGGGAGCGGGCATACTCGGTGAAGTATCGGTCCATCAAGTCGGGAGCGAAGTAGTCGTGGCCGGCCTCCACCGGCGTGTGGCCGGTGAAGATCAGGCTGGGAGAAGCCAGCTCGTGAGCCTCCGGGAAGGATAGACGGTAGCGCTCCATGAGACGCCGCACATGCTCCAGGGACAAAAATGCGGAGTGGCCTTCGTTCATGTGATAGACGACCGGCTGGACGCCAGCCGCCTCGAGCGCGCGGTAGCCGCCAATGCCCAGCAGAATCTCCTGCTTGAGGCGCATTTCGTTATCCCCGCCGTAGAGCTGGTCGGTGATGTCGCGGTCCGCCGGGCTATTCCCCGAAAGGTTGGTGTCCAGGAGATAAAGCGGCACCCGGCCGGCCTGCGCCCGCCAGATGCGCGCCAAGACCGTGCGGCCGGGGTACTGTACTTCGACGGTCAGCGGTTTGCCGCCCGGCTGGGTGAGCGGGCGCAACGGGAGGTTGTGGAAATCGTTATCCTCGTAGGCTTCCTGCTGCCACCCGGCATGGTTCAGGTACTGGCGGAAGTAGCCTTGTTGATACAGCAGCCCCACTCCCACCAGCGGCACGCCCAGATCGCTGGCGGATTTGAGGTGATCGCCCGCCAGCACGCCCAATCCGCCGGCAAAAATCGAGAGGCATTCGGTAAGCCCGAACTCGGCGGAGAAGTACGCCACCAGCAGCTTGTCGGCGGACGGATGGTTGCGCCGGAACCAGGAACTCTGGCCATTGAGGCAGGCTTCGAAGTCGCGCCAGACGCGCTCCAGATGCGCCAGGAAGGAATCGTCGGACGCGGCGGCCACTAGCCGCATCTGGTCGATGCTGCCCAGCAGGCGGACCGGATTGTGGGCGGTGGCCTCCCAGAGGTCGGTATCCAACCGTCGGAAAAGCTCGATGCTATCGTGATCCCACGCCCAACGCAGGTTGTAGGCGATCTCCCGCAAGTGCTCCAACGGCTCGGGCAGGGACGGGATCACGTTAAAGACGCGAACTGGTTTCAAGAGCGTTATCCCCCAAAAGAGATCATCGGCTCACCGGAGCATTACGATTAGAGGCAGCTTGCAGGCCACCGGCGGGCAAATCGGGTTTTGGGACTCCAATCTCCCGATAGCGCGGCCTTACTCCAGTCTATCTCCGGGATATTGCCGCTGCAACAGGAGGATTATGAGCCGCAGAGGAACGCCGATCAACGCAGATGAAAACAAAGGAATATCAGCGTCCATCAGCGTTTATCGGCGGCCCATAATAATGTTTTCTCAGCCGACGTGGCGCTGCGCTGGCCCCGGCAATCCCATACAGCAAGCCCGCTAACTCATCTCGCGCAGCGCATTGATCTTCTCTACCGTTGCCGGGACTCGCAGGCTTGTTGAATCCTATGTGGCTATCGCTGATCACGAGGTCAGATCTCCCTTGGCGCCTCCGGCACGCGCTGGCTTGCCAAATGCGCGCGAGCTCACCAAGCCGCCACTGATGCTCTACACCGCGCCTGTACCGGCCTGCATTCGAATACTGCCCTCCAATTGCCCGCGCTTCCGTAGATCCGTGTTTACTCCTGCTAGTGGGGCTACAATTGTTAATATTCATGAAATCGCCCGCAAAGCTGGCGCTCTTCGAACAGACCATACTTCCTCATTTGAATGCGGCCTATAACCTGGCTCGCTGGCTGACGCGGAACGATCCGGACGCCGAAGACATCGTCCAGGAAGCATACTTGCGCGCCTTTCGCTATTTCGATGGTTTTCAGGGCGGCGACGGCAAGGCCTGGCTGCTGGCGGTCGTGCGCAATACCTATCTGACGTGGCGCCGCCGCGAGAAAGGCGTCGCCAAGGTGCCATTTGACGAAGAGACCCACGGTTCCGTCCAGTTAGTCGAGAAACCTATGACTGGAAGCTTACGGGACTGCCTCGAGTTACTTCCACCTGAGTACCGCGAAGTGCTGGTAATGCGAGAACTCGAAGAAATGTCTTACAATGAGATCGCGGCTGTTACAAGCAGGCCAATTGGCACGGTTATGTCGCGCCTGTCTCGCGCCCGCCGGCGCCTGCAAGACTGTGTGACTGTGCGGATGAAGGAAGCGTCCAAATGAACTGCGAGTCGGCAAAGCCCTTGATTGAGTCATACCTCGACGATGAATTGGATGCGGCCCAAGCAGGCCACGTCCAGGAGCACCTCGCGGACTGTTCATCGTGCGCTCAGACGCATGCGCAATATCTGGAACAGTGGGCGGACATTCGCGCCCACGCGCCGTATTACAACGCGCCCGCTCACTTTCCCGATCTGATTCGCGGCGCTTTACGGCAAGCCGACAGCGGCGCGGCCGAGCCTTGGCGCTGGATAGCCATTGCAGCTTCGATTCTCCTGGCCGTTTCGCTCGTCTGGAACATTGCACGGTTCCAGTCGCGCGATTCGAGCGCCGCTCTCACTGCCCAGGATGTGCTTTCGAGCCACATACGTTCGCTTATCGGAACTCACCTGTTGGATGTACCCTCCTCGGACCGGCACACGGTAAAGCCGTGGTTCAACGGCAAACTGGATTTTTCGCCCGACGTAAAAGACTTCGCCAGCCAGGGCTTCCCGCTCATCGGTGGGCGGATCGACTATGTGGACGGCCGTGCTGTAGCCGCCCTGGTGTATCAGCGCCGCCAACATGTCATGAATCTTTTTACGTGGCCCGGGGCTGCGCCGGGCAGCGGCGCGGAGACGGCGCGCAACGGATACCACACCATCCACTGGAACGGCGCAGGGATGACCTATTGGGCCGTCTCCGATCTGGGCATCGGCGAACTACAGCAATTTGCGAGCCTCTACAAGCAGTGATCCTCAGGCCCTGTTCAACCCCGATTCCGCGTTGTGAGGCTCGGTTAATAGCTATTCAGGCCTGAAAGAGCGGTAATGCCCTCTGAAGGGATTAACAGGACTGAAAAGCAAATAGGTCCAACCACATGCGCTACTCCTTGTATGCCCAGGCGGGTGGCGCATGCCCGTTAACAAGCATCTGGGCTTGCAAAGCCGGGCCTATTGCAGATCGAAGCGTTTTACCGGATCATGGTAGAGAAGCGCTTGCCCGGAAAGGCGCGTGACGAATGCCACAACACTGCGCAAATCAGTCTGACTCTGCGCTTCCGCCAAAGAGCGTGACGCGGACCACGCCCCCCGACAACTCACGTACCATTGCGCTTCTCCAGCAGTGGGCGCGGGAAGACGCTACAGACGATCCGGCCACCATTGCCCAGGCGGAACAGGAGTAGCCCAGTTCAAGGCTGTTCTCAACCGGAATCGTCCGCCTGACAATCCTGTTTTCCCGTGAGCCGCTACCTTCTGCTCGATTCCGGCCCGCTCGGACTCGTGACGCAGCCGAGGATCTCCCCTGAAGTCGTGGCGATGAACCACTGGCTGATCGACCGCCTTTCGAGCGGCGACGCCGTCCTGGTGCCGGCCATCATTTACTACGAACTGCGACGCGAATTGCTCCGCGCACGTAAGGCCTCGGGGCTCGCCCGTCTGGATGCCTTCGCGCAGAGCGACCCGAACGGATATCTGGCTCTGACCGACGAGGCTCGCAGCCGAGCTTTGGGCAAAAGCCTGCCAGCAGGGACGCCCTACGGCCCGGCGCTCGACCTCGACATTGATTGTCATCCTTGCCGCCCAGGCGCTCGTTCCCGGCGGCCATTGTCGTCACCACCAATCCCCGCCATCTTCGCCAGTTCGTGGATGCACGTCTTTGGAATGACGTAAACGCCTGATCGGCCCCAATCCTTTGCCCTTCAGTCCGGACGGCGGTCCGCTCGTTTATTCCACCCGCCAACACAGTCAATGTGACCATTCAGTGATGCTTGTTTTGGCGACCGTCCGATGAAGGAACCGCGCGGAGAAGTGCTTCAATAAGGGTCCCAGCACAGCATCCCAAGGTCCCGGCTTCGAACCACTAGAGGCAAGTTAACAACGATGTTTTCCGCCGGACCACCCCTATCGCAACCGCACGCAGACCAAGTGACCGCTCTCCGCAACAACGTCATGAGGAAGCTGCCTCAGCACATTCTCATACGTCGGCTTATCGACCACAAAAGTATGCACTGGCAGCGTCCTGAGGGCCCGGTCAAGATCTCCGGGTGTCCGAATCATCCGTGGCACGCAGTCGCCGTACCACTCCAACTGATTGGCTTCGTCCCATCGAGGCGGGCTGGCGTCGTAAAAGCCAACCGTCTGACCCGGCGGATGACTAGCCGCGCGCGCAATCGGAAGGATCTCAGAGGCGTGCCAGATCGGCCTGAGCAGCACGACGAGCCCGACAGCCGCCAGAACAGACGCTGGCGGAATCCAACTCATCGCCCGCTCCAGAAAGCGGCGCGGGGTTAACTTCGCGATCGCACTAGCGGAAAGAATCGCAAAGGCCGGATACGCCGGCAGCAAATAGCGCAGCACTCTGCTGCGCGCGATAGAGCACAGAAGGAAAACGACAGCCGCCCAACTCAGCAGCGAGTAGAGCTCCCGCCGGTGGCGGCGAATCACCAGCACCAAACCTGCCACCATGGCGGGCAGCCACGGCCAGTAGGACTTCCCGAGCATGAATGCAGTCTCGATCGGCCCGGTGTAACGCCGCCAGGAGGGAGTAAACGGCCCATAGACCTCCCTTTCCAGCCAGCCACTGTGATCCGCGGTGAACTCGGAATGATGGAGCCAAGCGTACGCATACCAGGATGTCAAGGGCAGGATGGCGATCAACAGCGCCGCCATCAGGTAGCGCTTCGGCGGGAAGGATCGGGTCACCATCAGGTCGATGGCGAAGATCGCCGGGAGGGCAAAACCGATCAGACCTCGCGTCATCAGAGCCATGGCGGTGAAAGCGCCGGCGGCCAGACACCAGCGCGGATCGCGATCCACCAAGGACCAGGCGCACATGGCACAAACAAACAGAAGCGTCGTCGGAACGTCGGTCATCGCATGGCTCGCGTACTTGATGAAATACGGGGTTGCCAGCATGACGAACATGGCAACCAACGCCGCGAGTTGGTCGCGGAGTAGGCGCCGCGCCAGCCAATACACCAAAAGCACTGTGCCTATGGCGCTCAGCGCCGAAGGCGCTTTCGCGGCGATGTCGGAAATACCGAAAACCGACATGCATAGCGCCTGCGTCCAGACAAACAGCGGGGGATGCTCAAGCGCAGCCTCGCCGCGGATGCTTGGATTGAGCCAGTCTCCGCTCCGTAAGACGTTCTTGGCTTCCGTCGCATAGAGCGCGTCGTCATATCCCGCGAGGTCGCCCGAACGGATCGCGCCGAGGAACAGAATGGCGCAGGCAAGAGCAAGCAGAAGGAAGCGGCTCCGGGAGCGATCGCCGGTCAACGTCCAGGTTCCGCTTAAATCGGGATTCCCATCCATTGTGCGAACTGATTTATGCGAAACGTCCGGCTGCTTTGGGTGCAACTTCAAACGTTAGCATTGCCGAAGCGCCGGGGAACGTGGCTCCGTCGCGCCTACCCGTGCAGCTTGCGGAAATTCGCCAGGCAGCGCTGCGCCGTCTCCAGCGGCGGGTAGTCGCTGCCTTCCTGCTCCACCAGGTAGAATTCGATGCCGCCGGTCTTTTCCGCTACCTGGAAAAGCTTCTGCCATGGCGCGGCACCTTCGCCCAGCAGCGCCTTGTAGCCCTTCTCCTTCGACCAGTCTTTGCAGTGCATGGACCGTATACGGCCGGGGTTCTGGTCGACCCAGGCGACCGGGTCGGAACCAGCTTCGATGCACGTGCCCACATCCAGTTGCAGCATGACGTCTGTGATGGTGTTCGCGGCGAGCACCTCCATCGGCCGTTTGCCGTCGATCGGCTTGAACTCCGCCTGGTGGTTGTGGTACCCGGGGCGCAATCCAGCCGGCTTCATCTTTTCGGCGGCTCCATTCAGAATGTCGGCGACCTTCTTATATCCGTCGAGGCTGTTCACACTGCCAGGGTGGGCCATCACGATGTACTTTGCGCCAATGATGTGGTTAAGCTCGATGGCGTGCGGAAGACCTTCGGGAGTGAACGATCGCGTATCGTTGTGAGTCGAGTAGCAGCGGACTCCTAGATCGTCCAAGAGCGCGCGGACTTGTTTGGCGTAGTCGGGAGTCCAAGCGAAGTATGGCGAAAAAAACTCGACGCATTGGTAGCCCATCTTGGCCACGGCGCGCACCGTACCCATAAGGTCCTGTTTCAGTTCGTCGCGCACGGAGTATAGTTCCAGGCCGACGGGAGTGCTTTTGTCCTGCGCCACGGCGGACGCGATGGGGCCGGCCGCGGTTAACGCGAAGAACGCGCGGCGGGAGAGAGAATCGAATGCCATAATCGTAAAACAAACGATAGCATATCCTTATGTGGCGCAAATTGATTCACACAAATCGTCAGGCAGTGCCGGCGGTCCTGCGGCTGGTGCTGGGAGTGGTGTTCTTCGCGCATGGCGCGCAGAAGATGCTGGGCTGGTTTGGCGGCTACGGCTTCACCGGAACCATGGGGCACTTCACGCACAGCGGGATTCCCACGGTGTTCGCCTTTCTGGCGATCGCGGCGGAGTTCTTTGGCGGGCTGGGCTTGATCCTGGGTTTGCTCGGCCGGGTAGCCGCCTTTGGCATCACCTGCAACATGTTGGTAGCCATCGCCAAGGTGCATGCCGCCAACGGCTTCTTCATGAACTGGGGCGGCAACCAGAAGGGCGAAGGCTTCGAATATCACCTGCTGGTGCTGGCCATGACGACCGCCGTTATGATCTCCGGATCGGGCGCGTTTTCGGTGGATCTGGCGCTGAGCGGGTCTGCCCCGCCGGC
>JBEKUO010000384.1:0-11221 GCA_049514955.1 Bryobacteraceae bacterium
ACAGGATCGGCAGCGTCGGCCAGTTGGCTCGTAAACGAGTGAATGTTCGTGTAGACCCATTGACCGCCGCTGGCCGCTGGCGCGAGCTGGTAAACGTTCCCGTAACTGTCGTTGCTTTGCGGCATTCCGAATGTTGCGCCGTAGAGCACTCCATTTGCGCCGGCAATCACGCCCCCAATAGGATAAGCTTCGGGTGAGCCGCTGAAGCTGTATAGGACCTGCTCGGTCCAAGCTCCTCCTGCAATCGCCGGTGGGCTGAGCTGGAATACACACCCGTAGTCCGCAGCGCCGCCGAACCGGGTTGTGCCGTAGAGGACTCCGCCCGGCCCTAATAGAACCGGACCAAACGGGTTGCCGCCGTCAGTGCCGCCGGTAAAAGAGTACAGCACGGCTTCGGTAACGTTTTGGCCAGGCGCCGCGGGAAGTTGCACTGAGTAAACCGCGCCAGCGTTCGACTTGCCGCCTTCCGACGTCGTCCCGTAAAGAATGCCGCCTGGTCCGATCACGACGCCGCTCGTGGGGCCTGCGCCGTCGGGTGAGCCGGAAAAGCGGTGCAGAACCCGCTCTGTCCACGTGGCTGATGGCGGAGCGGGCGGCTGGAGGGCGAATACCGAGCCATTTCCG
Source organism: Bryobacteraceae bacterium (assembly GCA_049514955.1). Taxonomy (GTDB): domain Bacteria; phylum Acidobacteriota; class Terriglobia; order Bryobacterales; family Bryobacteraceae; genus Bog-159. The sequence goes on from JBEKUO010000384.1 coordinate 625, forward strand.
CCATTGGCGCCGCCGAACAAGGTTCCGTAGATAGCGCCATTCCCATCAATGACGAGAGTGGAATACGGATTGATGCCCTCTCCGTAAGTGGGAGACCACAGGATAGTTTGCGTCCACGAACCGCCCGGCGAGGCGGGCGGAGTCAACGAATACACAACGCCGTTGTTTTGCGGCCCGCCGCCGGCGTCTGTTGTTCCGAAAACAACGCCATTCGGCCCGAACACCACCGCGCCGTATGGATTCGCTCCGTCCGTGGTTGAGCCTGGAAACTGGTGCAGTACGGTGACGTCGTGAGTTTGTTGACTGAAGACGGCCGGGATGGTCGCGAGGGCCACCCCGAAAGCGATCGTATTATGACGCCAGGACATGAAAGATCCTCAAATCTAAGTCACATTAGTAAATTCCGCCGCCAGGCTGGGTGGATTGCAGGACCCCGGCTACCGCGGAGATCGTGTACGCAGTACCACCCGTCCCCGTCCAGGTTTGAATGTTGAAAGTACCTCCGGCGCCGATGCGATAGACGGCAATATTGTCGAAGGTCAGCGGGGTGTTCGGTTGGCAGATCTCCGGCGGACCCGGCGTCTTGAGGAAGTAGACATTGCTCGTGCCCGCGACGGTGCCGGAACCATCCGGCTCCATGAGGAACGCCGTCTGCTCGTTGCTTGCGATGCCCGATACCTGCGACGCATCCCCATCCTGGATGATCCGGGCCATAAAGGCGTTCAGGCGGCCCATGCGGTTACGCGTCACGAAATGATCGTCGGTGATCTTGTCTAGCAGCAGCGGCGACAGGTTGAATAATCCGTCCTCGATAGTGATCAGCGGTGTAAACGGATTGGCGAGTGCCTGGGCCGAAGTCACCGAGCCGGTGAGGGCCGAGTAACCGAACTGGGCCAGGACGGCATTGCCCGCGCTCGTGCCGCCGATGGGTACGCCGCGCGAGGCCAGGGTGTCGATGGCTTCTGCCACTGGCGTGTTCTGGTAGAACCTCACGTATTGCGCCTGGTTTCCGCCGGCAATGAAGAGAGCCTCGGCTTTGAGGATTGTGTCTTTGACAAACGGCTGCTCCGCTCCTGTCCTGTCGTAGATTCCCAGGGTCGCCACCGAGTTGAGAGATGGACACAGTCCGTATATATAAGGATTGTAGTCGGCGGTCCCGCTGGCGCGGATCACCAGGAAATCGCCGCCGTTCGCTTTTTCGCACATCCACTGGTATGCGGTGTCGACGTCTGTGCCGCCGCCTTCAAACAGGATTCCGAACCGGGTAGCGGTAATCACGTCATTTGGGTTGCCGAGCCGCGTATACTGCCAGCCGTTTCCATGAGTGACTTTACCATAAGGCCCGGCGTATCCTACGGTGGCTAATAAAGCGATAAAGAACAATTGTCGATTCATTTCTCCTCCCGATGACTTATGTGACTGATGTGACGGCCAAAAAGTATAGCACGAGGTGCCCAAAGTCATCGCACCTTAACGCCCGATACTACCACTAACACCGCCCGCCGGTGCGTCCGCGGGCACCACGGTCGTTGCGCGCGCAGTTTGTTCTAGCGGCAGGATCTGACCCTGCCATGGTTCCGGTCGCACGGGGCAGCATCGGGACGCTTGCCGTGATCGCCCCCACAGCCGACCAGCACCGGCTGTGCACATCGAGCGGCACGCTTCCCTCGTCTTCGTGACCATGCGGGGGGCCTGCGTGGGAACGCCGGCCCCAGCGGGAATGGAACCGAAATAAACCAAGAGGAACTCGACAAGTGGGTAGCCGGCCTTCCCCCCAGAGGCGCAGAAAGGCATACGCCGGAGGCCATTACCGCCGCCGCGAATGTCGGGCGAGCGCGCCAAATGCGGCATTGCCAGTGCCGAGTCTACCGATATTAACAAACGTCCTCCTCACGAACAGTGTGTTGGCCAGCGACACTTTGGAGGTTCGGCGATAACCTGGCCAACCGGGAATTCGTAAGCTCGACGGCGCCAGACCGCTTCACGTAACTTTTTCGCGGAAGAACAGTATAAAGAGTGATGAGATTATTCTTGCTTCAGCCGTTACAAGTATTTCCCGCCTGCGCCGGCGATCTGCCGTGGACCTTCGCGAGGCCAGTGTCCTATCAAAGGTCTATGCGCCCATGGGCGGAAGCAAGAGTGGTCTCGGGAACTGTAGCCGGCGTACACCCGTGCTGCCAGACTTCCGCACTGCCAGATGGAGTATCGAAGATCACGGACAGGATGGGGGGCGCCAGTGCTAATTGATGTACGGGAGGCGATGCGGCAACTGCGGAAGACCCCGGGGGTCACCACGACGGCGGTCATCACGCTGGCCTTGGGAATCGGAGCGACAACAGCTATCTTTACCCTCGTGCACCAGGTGATGCTGAAGTCGCTGCCGGTGACCAGGCCGGATGAACTATGGAGGATTGGAGATAAAGACCGCTGCTGCAATTGGGGCGGATATACCCAGGGCGATGACGGCGATTTTTCTCTGTTCTCCTGGGAGGCGTACAAGAACTTTCGCGCGCAAACGCCGGAGTTCGTCGATCTGGCCGCGCTGCAGGCTGGCAATGCGGCGCTGGGTGTCCGCAGAGCGGGATCCCCCTCGCCGGCGGATACGCGGAATGGCGAGTATGTGTCCGGCAATTTCTTCAGGACTCTCGGCATCGAGCCCTGGATCGGCCGGCTGATGGTCGACGCCGACGACCGGGAGGGTGCGCCGCCCGTCGTGGTCATGAGTTACCGCATCTGGCACGAGAAGTACAGCACCGACCCCTCCGTGTTGGGCGCTACCTACCAGATCAACGGCCACCCGTTCACCGTAATCGGGGTCGCGCCGCCGGGGTTTTATGGCGCGAAGCTGGCGGGATGGGGCATGCCGGATTTTTGGCTCCCGTTGACCGCGGAACCGTTGATCGACGGCGCCACGGCGCGGTTGAAGCGGCCGAACGGCAACTTTCTGGACCTGATCGGAAGGATCCGTCCGGGCGTGAACGCGAAGTCGCTCGAAGCGAAGTTGAAGGTGGAACTGCATGCCTGGCTGGCCAGCCATGTGCCGGATATGGAGCCGGGCGAAAAGGAGCTCTGGCGCCAGCAGACGTTGCACCTGACTCCCGGCGGCGCGGGAGTCGCCTCCATGCGGGATGAATATGCGGACGGACTGAAGTTGCTGTTGATTGCGGCCGGATGTGTGCTCCTGGTGGGTTGCGCGAATCTGGCGAATCTGATGCTTGCGCGTGGGTTGAAGAATCGCGCGCAAATGTCCATACGCGTCGCGCTGGGCGCTTCGCGAGGGCGCCTGGTGCGCAAGGTACTGGTCGAGTCCCTGCTGCTGGCGGGGGTGGGAGGCGTTCTCGGCATCGGAGTCGCCTATGCCGGGACCAGGCTGATGCTGCGGCTGGCCTTCCAGAACGGTGGTCCCAACAACTATATCCCGATCGAGGCGGCGCCATCTGGGCCGGTGCTGCTCTTCACGCTGGCCGTATCGGTAATGACCGGAGTATTATTCGGGATCGCCCCGGCGTGGATGACTTCGCACACCGACCCGGCGGACGCGTTGCGCGGCGCCGGTCGTTCCATTGGCACGGCCGGGCGCTCGTGGGCGCAGAAGTCCTTGGTGATCGCCCAGATCGCGGTGTCGATCGTCCTGCTATCCGCGGCCGCCCTCTTGGGCCGCAGTCTACGCAACCTCGAGCGCCAGAATTTCGGATTCGAAACCCGGGACCGGTATATCGCATGGATCAATCCCATGCTGCGCTCTATGCACCGATGACGGGCGATAGCTGGAACGATGGGATTCGCATCGAGGGCCGGCCGGAGCCGCCCGCGAAGGAAGACACCAGCGCAGGGTGGGCTCGGGTAATGCCGGGCTTCTTCGAAACGATCGGCGCGAAGATCGTGTTGGGGCGGCCGATTACCGAGCAGGACACGGCCGCGAGCCGCAAGGTAGCCGTGATCAACCAAGCCTTTGCGAGAAGATTCTTCAAGGACCGGAACCCCATCGGGCAGCACTTCGGCCCCGACAAGATCAAGTATTCCGCCACGTTCGAGATCGTCGGAGTTACCGCCGACGTGCGGTACATGACCTGGGGCTACAAGGATCCGGTGCGGCCCATGTACTGGTTGCCCGAAGCGCAGACCGTGGAGTACGACGATCCGGCCTACGCCAGCGGTGAAATCTGGTCCCATTATCTGTACAACATCGTGCTTTGGGCTCCGGGCAACCGGTCGGGCATGGAAGAGCGAGTGCGCAAGGCTTTGGCAGGCGTCGATCCAAACCTGGTGTTCTACGGGGTCGACGCTTACCCCAAGGTGGTGAGCGCGGATTTCCAGCGGGAAAACATGCTTGCGACCCTGACAACGCTGTTCGGCGTGCTGGGACTCGTGCTGGCAGCCGTAGGGCTGTATGGCGTGCTGGCATACATGGTGGAGCGGCGTACCGGCGAAATCGGCGTGCGCATGGCACTGGGCGCGGACCGCGGGAGGGTCGTGGCAATGGTGCTCGGCGGCGCATTCGGGCAAGTAGGCGTGGGACTCGCGCTGGGCCTACCGGCCGCGATTGGGGCCGGCAAACTGATGAGCGGTCAGCTATTCGGCGTGCAGCCATGGGATCCGGCCATGCTCGCGCTCGCTACGTTGCTGCTTGGCATGGCAGCCCTGGTGGCCTCCGTGATTCCCGCCTGGCGCGCGGCGGGCGTTGAGCCGATGGTGGCGCTTCGGATCGAGTAACGAAGTATTACGCATGATTGGAACCTTCGCCTTCAGGGGCGCTTGGCCGGGGAATGCGCAAACCGCTATGTGATCGTCAGCATTCCAGCACCGGGTCCCACCCAGCGGCAGCAACCGCTACCGATATGCAACGCCGTGGGTTGCGCCAAGGCATGCGACCTGAGGTTGCGGAACGCGGAGCGTCAACTTCGCCGCGGCTCTGCAATGTTGTAATGGCGTAAACGCAAGTATGGTCCTGCGAGCGAGGCCGCCAAAGGCGGCTGTAGTGTGAAGTTCCTAGGAACCGAACGTGTCGTGGACCGTCTAAAAGTCATGCATTCCGTCTCTCATAGCTCCAGGTACGGATTGCGAGGTCTGCGCAAAGCGCCGCCTTTGAGGGCGCTCGGTGTGTTCACGATCCTCGTTCTGACACTCGTCACTCTGCGGACCCTCGCGGGCGTGGCGGACGGCGTGGGCCAGCTTTCCTGGCCGCAATTCCGGGGACCAAATTCCACGGGAATCGGTGACGGCAAACCGCCGGTCGAGTTTGGCTCCGACAAGAACGTGCTTTGGAAAGTTGGGATCGGATCGGGACTTTCTTCGCCCGTCATTGCGAGGGGACGCTTGTTCCTCACGGAATTCGATCGCAATACGAACCACCTTTCGACCTTGTGTATCGATGCGCGCACCGGAAAGATTCTCTGGCGGCGCAGCGTTGCGCCAGCCCAGATTGAAAAGGTGCACGAGATCAGCAGTCCTGCGGCACCTACACCCGCAACAGACGGGCAGCGCGTCTACGCCTACTTCGGCTCGTATGGCTTAGTCAGCTACGATTTCGATGGAAAAATGCAATGGGAACGGCGGTTCCCTCTCCCCGAAAACATCTACGGTGCGGTTGCTTCCCCAATCGTCGCCGGCCAGTATCTCGTGCTCAATCATCAAGGAAAAGAAGCGTACCTGCTTGCGGTCGACCGCCGGGATGGCCGGACCGTCTGGAAGACTGACCGTTCGCAGTATCAGTACGGATGGTCGACACCCGTGTACTGGCGTCACGATGGAGTCGACGAGATTGCCGTGCTGGGCGGCGACTTTCAACCGAACCAACGGCTCATGGTTTACAACCTCGCCGATGGCACGGAGCGCTGGTGGGTCGCGGGACTTCCGCCGTGTGGGAAGAGTACGCCGGTCGTCGGCGGCGGATTGTTGTTCTTCGCCGCGCCGGACATCATCATGGAACCCGCCTCTGAGAAGGCAAACCCGGAACGAGCCGCGCAGATGTATGCCAACAACGCGTCCCGCGTGGTGGCGGTTCGACCCGGCGGCCAGCACGAGGTGAACCAAACTCACGTCGCATGGTCGGAGCACAAGGGGGTACCTGGCGTTCCCTCGCCTCTTTACTACAACGGTCGCCTCTATACTTTCCAGAACGGCGGTATCGTTTTCGCTCGAAACGCGCAGACAGGCGCGCTCGTGTACAGCGGACGCACGGGAGCGCCGGGATATTACTACTCGTCTCCCGTGGCGGCCGACAACAAGATCTACATTGCATCCGAAGAAGGCGTTGTGGCTGTCCTCGATGGCGGCGAGCAATTGAACGTACTAGCCAGAAACAAACTTGATGGCGGCATTCTGGCCACACCAGCGATTGTCGACGGGAAACTTTACGTACGAACCGAAAGCGGCTTGTATGCATTCGGATCACCGGCCGCCCGTTGACGCCGCGCTCAAATCGTCTTCGAGACGGAGTTGGATACGATTCGGCAAAAAAATCTATTCCGTGCGGGCTCGTTGGCCTGCGCTAGCGATTGAGTCATTGGATGAAGCCACCCGCTATTCGGAAAGAGGCACTTGAGCTCGCGTCATGCCCGAACAGCTTAGGCGTGGACGCTCCGCGCGAAACAGACAGCTAGCGATAAGGGTTCTTAAGGCCCGCGTGCGTGTGTCGTGCTGGCGCACCAAATCAACGAGATCGCGTTTACAGGCGTCAGGAACGGCCAGGCGATATACTGAACAGATTCGAGGTGCTGCATGACGGGTTGTTGCGTCGTTGGCTGTCTATCACTGATTCTGTGTTCATCCGCGCTAGCCCAAGCGCAGGCGCCGCCCGCCGATGGCGCCTCGGCCGCGCTCCCCAAGCTGGAGAAGTTCGATCCCTCGCTGATTGATAAGACGAAGGACCCGTGCACGGACTTCTATCAATACACGTGCTCGAAATGGATTGCGGCTCATCCCATTCCGCCCGATCTGCCGGCCTCGAGCGTGACCCTTCCGCTGTATCTTTACAACCAGACCATTCTGCGCAATGCTATGGAGAAGGCCGCCAGCGACAAGCAGGCCCACGGCAGCGAGCGCCAGATCGGTGATTTCTGGCAGAGTTGCATGGACGAGGCCGGGCGCGACGCACATGGCAAGTCCTGGCTGCAATCGGATTTGAAGACCATCGATGCGCTCGAATCGTCGAAGGATCTTGCCCGGCTGACCGCCTACCTTCACCTCAATTTCTCAGCCGTCTGGCAGGCTGACGATAATTCCACCAAGGCTCCGCTGTTCGGGTTCGGCCCCACTCAGGATCTCGCGGATGCCAGCAAGATGGTGGCCGGTATTGACCAAGGCGGCATGGCGCTACCATCCCTCGATTACTACCTGGAATCGGCCGATCGCTTTCAAAAGTTGCGGGACCAATACGTCAAGCACGTGGAGAACATGTTCGAGCTGGCCGGCGACCCGGCGAGCCGCTCCGCGGCGGAGGCCCACACCGTGATGGACATCGAAACCGCATTCGCCAAGGCTTCAATGGATAACGTCACCCGCCGCGACCCGATGAAGATCTACAACAAGCGTACGCTCGAACAGTTAAAGACCGCGGTCCCAGATTTCGGATGGGACGAGTATCTCAGGCTGGTGGGCGCGCCGGCCGTACCGTTCTATATCGTGACCACGCCGGGCTTCCTGGGCGCGTTGGAGCAGCAGATCAAAACACGCTCGGCTGAGGAGTGGCGAACGTATCTTCGCTGGTGGACCATTCATGCGGCGGCGGCGTATCTGGGTAGCGATTTTCAAAAGGCCAATTTTGCTTTCTTCGGCACGGCTCTCTCGGGCACGCCGCAGATGCTGCCACTTTGGCGGCGCTGCGTATCCTCCGCGGACAATCTGCTCGGCGAGGCGCTGGGCCAGGCCTATGTGAACATCGCCTTCCCGCCCGAGAGCAAGCAGCGGGCCAATGAGCTGGTGCACCAGATCCGTCAGGCACTGGCCGTGGAGATCAAGCAACTAGATTGGATGAGCGATCAAACCAAGAAGGAGGCGCTGATCAAACAGGATTCCACGCTGCAGAAGATTGGTTATCCGGATAAATGGATCGATTACAGTGCGGCGAAGATCGTGCCGGGTAACTACCTGGCGAACCTGAATGCCGCCAATGCCTTCGAACTGCATCGGCAGATTCACATGATCGGCAAGCCCATTGATAGGCTGCAATGGGACATGACGCCTGCCACCATCAACGCCTACGAAAACCCGCAAATGAACACCATTAATTTCCCGGCCGGAATTCTACAGCTCCCGCGATTCAGCCTCGATCAGGACGACGCTTCCAATTTCGGAGCCACCGGCATGGTCGTCGGCCACGAAGCGATCCACGGCTTCGACGACCAGGGTCGCCAGTTCGACGCCCAGGGAAATCTGCGCGATTGGTGGACGGCCGAAGATGCCCGGCGTTATGACGAGAAAGATAAGTGCATCGTGGCCCAGTACTCGCAGAAGATTCCAGAGTACGGCGTCACGCAGAAGGGCGAGTTGACCGTCGGCGAAGATACCGCGGACAACGGCGGCATCCATTTGGCCATGCTGGCGCTGGAGAACATCTACAAGGCGCAAGGCAAATCGCTGGACACGCCGGAAGCCGACGGCCTGACGGCGCGCCAGCGTTTCTTCCTCTCGTACGCGTTCAGTTGGTGCGCGAATGAGCGTCCGGAGGCGGCGCGCAACCAGGTGACCACCAACCCGCATTCGCTGCCTCAGTTCCGTGTGGACCGGCCGCTTTCGAACATGCCGGAATTTCAGAAGGCCTTCGCCTGCACGCAGGGCCAGCCCATGGTGCACGAACCGGCGTGCAGGGTCTGGTGAGCGGCGGGCGCCGCCTGACGCTAAGCTTCAAAGACCGGTAGCGCGTACCGGCAAGGAGCAGAATAGACGGCGATATTGGCGCATATCCTAACAGACCTAGGGTTAAGTTCAGTCCTCTTTGGCCACTCTTTCCCCGCATGGCAGGTGCGGGATGTGCGGCTTATTTTCCGCATCCCGGCTTCTTGAGCTCCACTCTGCGATTCTTGGCTCGGCCCTCATCGCTGCCATTGTCCGCGATGGGCATCTTCATCCCGTAACCGTGCGCCGCGAGTCGATCCGCCGCAACGTTCTTCGCGCGAAGCCAGTCGATGACCGCATTCGCGCGTGACTCAGATAGTTTCTGGTTGTAGTCTTCGCCGCCGACGTTATCTGTGTGACCTTGCACTTCCAACTTTAGACCCGGTCTTTCTTCGACCAGCGCCAGCACCTTCTCCAGAACCGGTTCTGATTCTGGTCGCAATGTCGCTTTATTGAAGTCGAAGTGGATGCCATAAAGCGCGACGTGGCAATCTCGATCGAGTTCCTTGCCGATGTCGTCCGCACCGGCATCCGCGACTTGGATCGTATAGTCCCCGCCGCCGTCGTGCAAAGTCGCCCAAATATCGCGTCCATTGGAGTTGTAGTGCGCACTGAGCACGGCGTCGGCTCCATTAATGCTCTGGACCTGATGAACAATCGTCCAGCCTGCTTGAGTTAGCGCCTCGCGATAGACGGTGACAAACAGGATTGTGGTTCGGAGCGGCGGGGGCAAGGCGTAGGACTTAGTGATCGAGCCGCTGCCGACTACCTGTTTCTCGTGGGTGTTCTTATCAACGTCTATGTCTAACATCATTGGTGAATCGTCATGACTGCCGTTCCCCGCTTGGGAGCCGGGCAGCGGAGACAAATAAGGGAAGTCACCCGTGTCGACGTTCACCACTTCGGGCTTTGCGGCAGGCTTAGTCAGGCTCATCTTGAGGGAGGGTGGGCCTACCTCGACAAGATCCAACCGCAGATCCTCTGCGCTGAAAATCCATAGACCGAACCAGCTGTCGTGGCCCTCCTTCTGATAATGCGCAACCTTCTCCTGCCCCGCGGAGTCGGAGAGAATCGTCCAACCGCCCCGCACCATTGGCGGCTTGAGCTGCGCCCAGACCGCCTCCGGGTCAATGCCGCGGGGGGCGTCGGAAAGCGTCAGGAAAGCGCTCCAGTGTTTACCGCGTTTGATCGGGTGGTCGTGTTGGCCGACGATGTTGAACTCCGCTTCGCCATAATCTTCCTGGACAGAATTCGATTTCATCTGCACCTGCGCAGGCAAGGCCAGGTAGGCCGGAAGTGGCGGCGCATCCGCAAGACACGGAGCGACGGCGCAAAGCAGAGCGAAGATGCCCGCACCGAAGCCGAAGTTTTGTTGCACTATGGCAGGTGCAATTAAGCAACGCCGCCGGCTGAAGTCGTGCCTCATCGAAGTCTCCTATCTTACGCGACAAACCTTGGGGCGACTCGGATTTCGCTCGCACTGGAAACGGAACGGCTGGCGGCAACCGGAAAAACCCAAGCCATTGGTAGAAGTATGCTACCACGACCCGACCTCCTGCGAAGCGATATACCCGATGGCTAAGTCGGTCACTTCGGAAGTCCACTAGCCGTATTGCCGGCCGCTCGCCCACGCGCGGCGCCGTTATGAGCCGCGGCCGCGAGGGAGCGGTCTTCCACAAATGCGAGACCGTATTTACGAAGCGATGTACTAAGTCTCATTTCCACAACATTCGCGCCCCGTGGGTCCACCTGTGGGACCTCC
>JBEKUO010000385.1:0-7061 GCA_049514955.1 Bryobacteraceae bacterium
CAGCGGACGGCCTCTTCGGCGATGGCCTCCTGCGCCTGGCGCTTGGTGCCCACGAAGAGCACGTTCTTACCCTGTGCGGCCATTTCCTGGACGAACCGTGCGGCGTCCTTGAACATCTTCAAGGTCTTTTGCAGATCGATGATGTAAATGCCGTTGCGTTCGCCGAAGATGTATTCTTTCATCTTCGGATTCCAGCGCTTGGTCTGGTGCCCGAAGTGAACACCGGCTTCGAGCAATTCCTTCATCGATATTGCGGGCGTAGACTACCTCCTAAATTTCCGTGCCCGGGCAGCGCACGCGGCCCAAAGCGAGATTTGCGTGCGGGAACCCGGACACCAGAGCTGCACGACGAAACATTACCGTTTGGAGAACTGGAACCGCTTGCGCGCGCCCTTCTGACCATACTTCTTGCGCTCGTGACGGCGCGGGTCGCGCGTTAAAAACCCGAGCTTCTTCAGCCGGGGCCGCAACTCCACGTTGAACTCGCAGAGAGCGCGGGCGATTCCATGACGCGCGGCGCCGGCCTGTCCGGAAATGCCTCCGCCGTGAACCAGCATCAGCACGTCGAACTTGTCGGCCGTCTCGGTCGCCAGGAACGGTTGGCGAACCGACGCGCGGGCGGCCTCGGTGGGGAAGTAGGACTCGAAAGACCTTCCGTTAACTGTAATATCCCCTTTGCCGGGCCGCAGAAAAACACGGGCCACCGATTCCTTTCGGCGGCCGGTACCAAGATACTGCACGATCGTTGCTGCCACTAATCAACCTTTCGCTGCTTTAAGAGCCAGGGCGGCCGGCTTCTGCGCCGCGTGCGGGTGCTTGGCGCCCGCGTAGACCTTCAGCTTGCGGTACATCTGCTTGCCGAGTTTGGTCTTTGGGAGCATGCCCTGGACCGCTTCTTCGATCATTCGGACGGGCCGCTCGGCGCGCACGCGCCGCGCGCTGGTTTCCACCAGCCCGCCGGGATAACCCGTAAAATGCCGGTAGACTTTGTTGTCGTCTTTCCGGCCCGTAAGCCGCACCTTGGCGGCGTTGACGACCACCACGTGATCGCCTGTATCCAGGAACGGGGTAAACGTCGCTTTGTGTTTGCCCATCAAGAGCATGGCCACCTTGCTGGCCAGCTTGCCGAGAACCACATCCTCGGCATCCAGCAGGTGCCACTGGCGCGCAATCCCGTTCTTGGAGGGGAACTGGGTACTCATCGACACACGTCTCCACTTCGTCGCTACAAACTATCTAGCGTACCGGGCTGGGGAGCAGAAGTCAAATGGATGAACGCGCCCAAACTCCAGGCGGAGCCTGTTCGATGCGGCGTTTTGTATAATGGGGACATCCATGAACCCGCAAGTTCAGCTTTGGATGCCCGCGATTCTGGCACTCTTTGGAAGCTTGATCGTGGTGGTGCTGACCGCCTGGATCAATACGCGCATGTTGAGCGCACAAATTGAAACCGTCAATTCCAGAATTGACGCTCTGCGCGCCGAAGTGCGGCAGGGCTTTGCCGAACTGGAACTCCGCCTAACGAAGCAGATTATGGAGCTGGCTCATCGCGTCGAGCGCCTCGAGGAGCAGCGCGGTCTGATTCGCACGCCTTAGCGGCCTTCTGCCCGCCCTCACTTGGTAGTGGTCAGGTTGTGCTCGATCGCGAACTTGACCAGGCCCACCAGATCGTGAATGTTCAGTTTGCGCATCAGGCTGGCGCGGTAGGTGTCCACGGTTTTGGGGCTGATATCAAGCAAGTTGGCGATCTCCTTGGCGCGCAGACCGTTCACCAGGTGGAAGAACACATCGCGCTCGCGCCGGCTGAGTTGCGCCAGCGGATCGTCTTCCTGGGCCTCGCGGTTGGTCGGGAACAGGCCGGCTACTTTCAGAAGCGGCGACACGTACACGCCGCCGTCGCGAATATAGTTGATGGCATCGGTGAGATGACGCGAAGGCCCGTCCTTCAACAGGTAGCCGTCGGCGCCGACCTTCAATGCTTCGCGGATGGAGCTTTCCTCCCGGCTGATCGTCAGAATGATGCAGCGCGTGGCGCACTCGCCTTCGCGGAGCTTGCGCACCACTTGCAAGCCGCTCAGCTTGGGCATATTCAGATCGAGGATGGCGAAATCCGGCTTGAGCGACCGAATCATCTCCAGCGCCATCAGACCGTCGGAGCACTGGCCGGCGACCTGCAGGTCCTTGCTCTGGCAGACCGCCACCAAGCCTTCGCGGACAATAGCCTGGTCTTCCGCGATCAATATCGTCGTTTGCTTAGAGTTATTCATGGGATCACCGGGAAAGATATGGTCAGTTTCGTGCCCTGGGGATCGCTTTGTATCTGGAGGTCCCCGCCCAACTCGCGGGCAAGCTCGCGCATGGAACGCAAGCCGATCCCCGCGGACGCCGAAGGTTGTGCAAGGTCCGCCGGCGGAGTAAGCCCGGAACCGTCGTCCTCCACCTCCAACGTGATGCGACCGTACTCCTCGCGTAATGCCAAACGCACGCGGTGGGCATTCGCGTGCCGGATTACGTTGGAGAGGCCTTCCTGCGCGGCGCGATAAAGGGCTGCGCGCACGTCCTGCGGCGGCTCGGCCGAAAGCTCCTGCAACTCGACGGACGATCCCGCGAACTTCTCGGGAATCCCCGAGTCTTCCCAGAGTTTCCTCAACGCTTCCACCAATCCGAGCGCCTGCCAGACGGGTACGTACAGCCGCCGCGAGACGGCCCGAACCTCATCGAGTGCATTGCTCGCCAGCGACGCAATGCGGCTAAGGCTTTTGCGCACGCGCTCCGGCGGATCGGGCAACCATTCCTGAACATTTCCGACATGGATGTGGATCCCAGCGAGCGCCTGACCCACACCGGTGTGCAGTTCGCGCCCCAGTCGCTGGCGTTCCCGCTTCAACTCGTCCGTCAGGATCGCGCCCGGACTCTTCGGAGCACTCTGCTCCCGCAGCACGCGATGCGCTTCCAAGAGGCGAAAGTAATTGCGCGAAACTTGTTGTTGCAGGGATGCCAGCCGCTCCAGTTCCCGGCATGAAAGGAAAGGATCTTGAGATCGAGATCCCAACTCCGCAGTTCCAGCGGCACGCGCCATTTGCTGTAGCCGTTGTACACATTCGCCTGAGCTATAACGCAAAAATCCTGGAGCCAATCCTCGATCCTTCCTATACCTGCGCCGCTTCGCATAAGAAACACGCGCAAGGGAATTGCCTAATACAGGATGGCAATTTAAATAGTCCTGTGCAATCCTAATTGTACTTAGTACCTCAGTGGTCTCCTTAGTACTTGCTCGCCCAATTTACCAGCGGGTAACGTAGGGGTGTCCGGAGCCTCATGTTTTTTCCACGCTTGGCGGTCTTGATCGGTGGTGTGGCCGCGGGCGCGCTTGCACGACGCTGGCAGGCGCGCGAAGCTGCCGCACCGGCGCTCCAGCGCTCGTTCAATCAGCTTGCCCGAGAGCTGAAATGGCAGGTGGCCGCGCACGCGGGCCGGCTGCGCCAACTGGAAGCGCAGGTGGAAGTGCAAGAAGCCAAGCTCAAAGAACTGCCTTCCACGGCGCAGATTGTAGCCGCCATGGACGAGTTACTCGCGAATGCAATGTCACCCCTGGAGAGGCGTCTTACTGCTCAGGCGCAGTCCATTGAAACTCTGCAGATGACTGTGTCTCAAACCGACGAACTGCTGGAACGTGTGCTGGAATCGCTGGACACGTTGCGCGGTGATTCACCGAGCACCGCTGCGTAGGTGGGGCAGGCGCTTTCGCCTGCCAAGGCCGTTGACGAGCGAGCATCCAGGTAAACGCTGTGGCGCGGGCACCCTGGTCAGCGCTCCAGCAGACGTTCCAGATTGCCGCCCAGAATAAGCCTTGCCTGATCCGCGCTGATATCCAAGTCGCGCAGTGCCTCTGTCTGCGCCTCATAGATCTGCGCGTGCCAGCCGCGCGGGAAGAAAGAGGAATCCGACCCGAAGAGCAACCGCCGCGGGCCGGCTACTGCCAGCGCCTGGCGAAACACGCCTTTGAGATCCAGCGACTCAGGCTGATAGCGCAGCCAACTGTTGCTGCTCGAAGTATCCAGATACACGTTGGGGCAGAGATCGCAGAGCATGAGCGTCTCGCGGAAGTAGCCGGCGCCGAAATGCGGAATCACGATGTTCACCTGCGGGAACTCCAGCGCCACGGCGTGCAGGTCGATGGGATTGGAGTAGCGCATATCGAACAGGGAAGGCAGCGCCAGCTTCTGGCGCACACCCACCGTGAGGACGCCGCAATGCACAAAGACGATGGTGCCGGGGTGTGCCGCGGCGGCTTCGAAGACCTGCCGCACACGGGAGTCTCCCACCGCGTAGCGATGCATGGCGGGAAACAGGCAAATCCCTTGCAGGCGGCCGCCGGCCAACGCCTTTTGTACGCGCTCTACGGCATCCGGCGCCAGCGGGTTCGCCATGAAATAACCGTAGAAGCGCTCCGGAAACAAAGATACCGCCGTGGCCACCGAGTCTTCGTCTGCTGGAATGCTGGCGATCAGGGCCGCCCTGGCCACGCCGTATAAATCCAACTCCTGCTGCCAGGCTGCGGCGAGTTCTTCGCAGGAATCGCGGATGCGCCAGCCAAGAATGCGGCCTACTTCCTCCACGGGCCGGCCGCTCTGCGCCGCGAGCGACGAGAAAAAGGCGTGCGAGAAAAAGTGTACATGGGCGTCGGAGACCGGAAGCTCACCCCACGGAGTTTGCATCGGGTTTATTCCAGTGCGTCAGCCCGGCCGCCAGAGCCATCTGAGTGAGGCCGGCGACATTATTGACGCCCAACTTTTTCATCAACGTTTTGCGATAGCTGCGGACGGTTTGCAGACCCAAATCGAGGAGGACCGCGATATCTTTGCTGGTTTTGCCCTCGGCGACCAGGCGCAGGACCTGCACTTCGCGCGGCGAGAGCACGTCGAGCGGCACGTGGCTGTTCGGGATCCGTAGATCGCCGCTCTGGATACGGGTCAGCAGACGATCGGAGACCTGGGAACTCAGGTAGGAACTGCCGCGTGCCACGGCGCGCAGAGCGTCGATCAGCTCCCCTGAGGAAGCCTTCTTGAGCACGAAGGCCTTTGCGCCAGAGCGCAGCGCGCTTAGCACTGAACCTTCGTCGTCATACATGGAGAGGATCACCACGCGAGTCTGCGGGGAATGCCGAAGGATCTCGCTGGTGGCTTCGATACCGTTCATTCCCGGCAGGCCGATATCCATGAGCACCATGTCGGGATGCGTCTTCTTGCAGAATTGCACCGCCTCCGTGCCGCTGTCGACCTCGCCCACCACGCGAAATTCCGAGCCGCGCTCGAGAATCGTGCGGATCCCGTCGCGCATCATCTTGTGATCGTCCACCACGAGAATATCGTATGGCATAGAACCCTCACCCGGCGCCGATCCGGTCCGCAGACCGGCAAAGCGCCCGCACCACTGTCCCCTTGCCCGGCGCACTGTCGATATGCAGGTCGATGCCGGCCTGCTCCGCACACTGCTCCATCACCAAAAGGCCCAGACCGCGGCCCCGTAGCGCGCCGCCCGACGAATCGAAGCCTCGGCCGTTATCGCGAATCTCCAATGAGGGCCCGCTTCGCGACGACTTTAACAGTATCTCGATGGCGGAGCAACCCGCATGCCGTATCGCGTTGCCGGCCGCCTCCTGGGCGATGCGGTAGAGAGCTGCCGCAGCCTCCGGAGGCGTTTGCGCCTTCGGATCCGTCAGCAGGCGGACGGTACCTCTGAAATCCGCGCGGAGACGGCCGGCCATCCGGTCCAGCGCCGCCCGCAACCCAATCCGCTCCGCCACGGCGGGATTCAATTCATGGCTGAAGTCCCGCACCAGTTCCATGATGGTTTCCAGCATGGCTTGGATTTCTTGCGTGCGCTCGGAAACGGGAAAGCCGCTCTCCGCCAGGTCCATGCGCAACAGATCGAGTTTCAGGCCGGCGGCGCTGAGATACTGCCCCACGTGATCGTGCAAAAGCTGGGAAAGCCGGGCGCGGTCGGCATCCAGAGCCTGCAACACGCGCAGTGTCAGGTCGCGTTCCCCCACCTCGCGCGCGATACCTCCCGCAAAAGAAATCTCGCCCTCGGGCGACCGCATGGGAAACAGCGCGATGGAGTAAGTTGGCGGCGCGTCGCCGAAGCGGCCGGCGGCGCAAAGCGCCTCACCAGTCCAGACCCGCTCCACGCGGCTCATCCAGGAGAAGCGCGCCGGCGGCTCAAACAGATCGCAGAAATTCAGCGCCGGCAGTTCCGCCGCGGCCCGGCCGAATACGCGCGGCGCATCGCCATAGACCGCCTGAAACGACTGGTCGCGATTCAGCACCCAGGAGCAACCCGGGCTCTGGCGCAGCAACATCTCGCACAGCCACGAGGCCGGCGCAGTTTGTGCCCAGGAGGGAGCCGTCTCTTTCGCGCCCGTTGCAGAGATGGACCGTGCCATCGGATTCGCTCAATTCTATCAAATGCATGAGCCTCGGGTGCGGAGTTCCGGGTGCGGAGTTCCGGATGCTGGAAGCCCGGCTCACTCGTGGCGCAGGGCGATTACCGGATCGACCCGCGTGGCCCGGTGTGCGGGCAGGAAGGCGGCCCAGGCGGCCACCGCCATCAGCATCGACAATGCGATTGCATAGGTCGCCGGGTCCATCGGCGAGATCTCAAAAAGTTGCGATTTGAGCAGGCGCGTGAGCGCCAGAGCAGCCAGCCCGCCAACGAGCACACCGGCGCCGGCTAGAGTCAGCCCTTGCCGCATGATCATCCGCCGCACGCTCGAAGCCGGAGCGCCCAGAGCCATGCGGATGCCGATCTCGTGCGTGTACAACGACACCGCGTAGGAGAGCACCCCATATAAACCCACCGCTGCCAGCGCGAGAGCCAGCGCCGCGAAAGCGCCCAGCAGCACCGTGAAGAAACGGTCCTGCACGCCACCCGGTCGCGGATCTGCTCGAGCGTGAAGACGCGGCTCGTGGCAATGTCGCGGTCGGTTGCGGCGATCCGGCCGCGGATGGCTTTGACCAGTTGTAGCGGATCGCCGGAAGTCCGCACGATCAAGGAATGGG
>JBEKUO010000386.1:0-7056 GCA_049514955.1 Bryobacteraceae bacterium
ACTTTAGACACGCTCGTCAATATGCTGGCCTCCGCGGGCCTCAAGGTAGACATGCGTATTAGGCTTGGCCGGCCGAGAAGCAAGAAGGTCGCCTGATCCCGGCGTTCCAAGGCCCGCGATGCGTGGAAGCCCACCTGGCGTTGCCCCAGGCGCAGCGGGAGGGCAAGCGCGAAGCTCCACATGCCGCGAGCGCCGAGAAAGACAAGCCCACCCAGGTAAGCTGCCCATGTGCAATAGATCATCAAGATGCGGCATGCTGCTTCATAGCGCGTACGCCATTAAGACCACTCCCTCACGGTCGTGGCTCCGATCGGAGCCGCAGTGCAGCAAGCGGTCACTGAGCTAGCACTCGCGCTCCAGGGACTCGAGCCACTCCTCCAGATCTCCGCTGCCTTCGGCCCTCGCGTGCACTTGCATAGCGCCGTGCTCGTATCCCTTGTCGTATGCCCGCAGGTTCAAATCGCGGAAACTTTCCGGAACCGAGTCGGCTACGGCCCGGCGCAGCGCGTCGGGGTCCACAAGCGCGGTCACCGCGCCGAAGAAGCCCACGACCACGATGTTTAGCACCATCTTGCGGCCCAACTCTTCTGCCAAGCGCGTGGCGGGCACACTGAATACGCGCATGCCGCTGGGCACACCGTTCACGCGCACCAAATCCCGCTCTACGATGAGCGTGCCGCCTGGTTTCAACTCGGGCACGAACCGCGTGTAGGCCTCCTGCGAAAGCACCACCAGCACATCCGGCTGCGTCACGTAAGGGTATGCAATGGGCTCGCCGGAAAGAATGACCGCGGCGCTCGAAGAGCCGCCACGCGCCTCCGGGCCGAAATTCTGGGTCATGGTGGCGTAAGCATCCTGATAGATAGAAGCCGCCTTGCCAATCACGGTGGCCGCCAGGATTACTCCCTGGCCGCCGAATCCGGCGATGCGGATTTCGCTTAGCCGCATAACATCGCCTCCGCGCCCAGCGGGCTCTCCTGGTAGCGCTCGCCCAGACTCTCCCGGAACTGCTGGCGCATCAGCTCCAGGTAATCGGGCCGGTCGCGGTCCACAAATTTCCCCACGATAATCTCGCCCTTCATAGAGAGCGCCGCTTCGCTAGTGGGCACGCCGTGCCGAATCTTGCTGGCTGCCTTGTAGTACTTCATGGTCTCCAGAGCGTCCCCTAACTTGTTGCGTCGCTGATAAAGCGTTGGGCAAGGCGACAGGACTTCAATGAAGCAAAAGCCCTTCTTGTTCAGCACCTCGGCCATCGACCGGCTGAGCTGCTTGACGTGATAGGTGGTCCAGCGCGCCACGTAGGAAGCGCCCGCCGATTCGGCAAGCTGCACCAGGTTGAAGGCCGGCTCGAAAGCGCCATATGGCGCCGTCGAGGTGATGGCCCCGCCCGGCGTGGTCGGCGCGGTCTGCCCGCCCGTCATGGCATAGATCATGTTGTTTACGCAGATCACCTTCAAATCGATATTGCGCCGCGCGGCGTGGATCAGGTGATTGCCGCCGATAGCCGTCAAGTCTCCATCGCCGGAGTACACCACCACCTGGAGCGACGGATTGGCCAGCTTCAATCCCGTGGCGAAAGGAATGGCGCGGCCGTGCGTGGTATGGAACGAATCGAGATGCGCGTATCCAGCCACGCGGCCTGTGCAGCCGATGCCCGAGACCACCACCACGCGGTCCAGATTGGCCTTGGACTCAATCAGCGCACGTGTGAAGCAGTTCACGGTGGTGCCTATGCCGCAACCGGGACACCAGATGTGCGGCATACGATCCATGCGCAGGAACGGCTCGACCGGGTTGTGAATCGGGAAATCGCTCATCGGGCTGCCTCCATGAGGGCCGCCAGGATCTGCTCGGGTGCGTGCACGCTGCCTCCCGCGTGGGTCACGGGAATCACGCGCGGTTTTGACAGGCCAAAGGGCCTGTCCCACCCTGCAACGGCGCGCTCGACTTCACGCACCATCTGGCCCAGGTTCAACTCGGGCACGACGAACGCTTTCGCGCCGACGGTCAGCGCGCGCAGTGGCTCTTCCGGAAAGGGCCACGCCGTGATGAGGCGGAATTTCCCCGCGCGTATACCCCGCGCCCGGGCCATCTGGAGGGCTTTTTCCGCCACCCGCGAGGTGATCCCGTAGGATACCAGCACCACTTCGGCATCTTCCAGATTCTCCGTCTCGAACAGAGCTTCCTCGTTGGCGACCTTCGCTGACTTCGCCACCAGGCGGCGCACCAGGCGATCCTGCGTCTCCACGTTCATGTTGGGATAACCACGCTCATCGTGCGTCAGGCCTGTGACATGGAACCGGTAGCCTTCGCCGGCGTGCGCCATTTCCGGGACGAGATCGGCCATGGGCTGGTATGGCTTGTAGTCAGCCGGCGGCTGGCTGGTGTGGCGCCGCGGATAGATCTCGATGTTTTCTGCCGGCGGGATCACGACTTTCTCCGTCATGTGGCCCACGCATTCATCCATCATCACGAACACAGGCTGCCGGTACTGTTCGGAGAGATTGAACGCGCGAATGGTGAGGTCGAAGCACTCCTGCGGCGAGTTGGGGCAGAGCGCCAGAACACCGTAATCGCCGTGGGAACCCCAGCGCGCCTGCATCATGTCGGCCTGCGCAGGCAGGGTCGGCAGGCCCGTGGAAGGACCGCCGCGCTGCACATTCACGAAGACGCAAGGCGTTTCGGTCATGGCGGCGTAGCCAATATGCTCCATCATTAGAGAGAAGCCCGGCCCCGAGGTGACCGTAAAGGCCTTGGCGCCGCCCCACACGGCCCCCTGAATGGCGATGGAGGCAGCCAGCTCATCCTCCATCTGTATGAAGGTTCCACCGATGGTGGGGATGCGCGCGGCGAACCGTTCCACTACTTCCGTAGAGGGTGTAATGGGGTAACCTGCGGCAAATCGCGCACCCGCGGCTAGGGCGCCCTCGCAGCAGGCGTGGTCACCATCCAGAAAATGAGCCCCTGTTAGAACGCCTTTCGGATCAGCATGCATGGCGAGATCCGAAAATCGCAAAATCCGGACAATAGAGCCCGCAAAGGTCGCAACCGCTGCATTTTTCAGCAGCTACGACGTGCGGTGGGTGATATCCCTTAGAGTTGAACGCCGAGGAGAGTGCCAATACGCGGGTGGGGCAAAACTCGACACAGAAGCCGCAGCCCTTACAACGTTCGATGGTGATGAAGACGGAACCTTTGGCCATTTGTGGGGAGGTATGCACGCTGAGGTCCACGAATCGTCGGGCAGGTCCCCACATGCGTTAGGTAAAGGCGTTTCGCCTCTGCGGGACGACCGCAGTACCGCGAGTTGGCAGCTACGCGGGACCCGTGTCAGCAACCATGACTGGCGCTTCACGGGAGGAGTCCAAGAACGTGTTTTTGCGGTCGCCCGAGCAGTTTGCTGCCGCGTTGGCCATTAGGCGTCAAGTGCTCAAGCTGAAGATCGCCGTCTTGGCGATGACAGCGGCGAGGTCGCCGAAAAATACGGCCGCGCCGCTCAATTCTGCGATCAACCGGGCATCCGGAGGAAGCACGCCCGCTGTGGTTGGCATCGGTCGACACTTCGCGGAAAAGGAACGGAGGCTACGGCTGGGAGCATGCATACAATGCGGATCGATCCGCTCTGGCCATGGCTCACCGGAACGACTTTGCGCAAGCAATGGCCTGGAGCGACGAGGCGTTGCAGGCTGTAAAGTTACGATCCGGGTTCGACGCAGCAGGCGATAAACGCCAGGCGCCAAGTCCTTGAACTTCAGCGAAAGTCCTCGATCCAGTAGAGGCACGTCAAGGGTCACGCGGCACAGTGGCAGTGCAATCCTGAGTTGGTCCTGTATGGTCTAGGCAGAACCCGAACCCGGTTCACGAAAACTCCGAGGCAATGCACCGTTGACAGGAGGAGGCATCCCGGATGATACTGGCAGACGCCGGAAACTCGGAGGGGAGAGGAATCCGCGGGTTGCGTCCGGCGATTTCGCAATTCCAAATGGAGGATCAAGATCAAATGATGAAAATTCGCATGATTATGTTTGCCGCACTCGCGGTAATCGTGGCTTTCGGCGTCTGCGGGCAACAAGCGCAGGCGCAGAATTCGCGCACCACGCTCTCGGTCGTCGGCAAAGCCCCGACGCATCCTGTCACGCCCGATGCCTCGCCCAGCCTGTTGTACCAGGGGGTCACGACTATGGGAGTACTTCCGCCAGCGGATCCCAACGGAAACGCTTATTGGCCCTGTTTTACAGGCGGCGGCTCGAATCCCAACTCCGCCGATTGCTCCACCATACCGGCGGGCGGTGTCGTTTTTGGCTTCCCCGTGTATACGTGGCCACTGACTAGCTGCACCGGCGTGAGCAGCACTGCTCCCTGCGGCCAAGTCTATTGGACGTTTGAGGATGACAACTCCACCAGCGGTGAGATTTCGGCCCAGGTCGTAGTCAAACAGGGCACGTCTTACGTCTACGACAGCGGGTACGTGAAGCTGGGCAAGAATACGGGTCTGGACGGCTACATCCTTGCTATTTCCTTCGATGTGGCGTTTGGCGTTGGGAACTGCACACCGACTACGGTGACCTGCGTCGCTCCGGTTTCAGGTCCGGCGACGATCACGGTTTATTCGAGGATTGGTTCGGACACGCCGGTCACCGGCACTTATAAGATCACGCTTCAGTAGATAATTTGAGCGATGCCCGCGCCCCGCGGGTATCGCCTGCTCCGCCGCGCTCCGCTCGTATCGGGAGCGCGCGGAGCCCGTTTTGTCCCTTCCCCAGTTAACCCTGACCGCTCCCTGACGGTCGCGTCTCCGTTAAGCGGTCCACTTCGGCCCGCGTGGGCGCCGAAGCTTGCGCCCCTGCACGCGTGACCGAAATTCCGGCGGCGGCGTTGGCAAACAAGACCGCACGCTCCATCGGCTGCCCCTCCGCCAACGCCACGGCTAGCGCCGCGTTGAAGGTATCGCCGGCCGCAGTGGTATCGCGCACGGCGACCGGAAACGCGGGCGTGTGGAAGCTGCCGCTATCGCCCGAATAGTAAGATCCCTGGTCGCCCAGTTTCAACACCACGCTGCGCGGCCCGAGTTTCCGCAAGGACGCCGCAAGTTCCGGAGCCTTATCGCAGGAAACGCGCGCCGGCGGCCGGCCCAGCAGCATCAGCGCTTCGTTTTCGTTGGGCGTCAGGATGTCCACGCGCGCCAGCAAATCGGCGGAGAGCGGCTGCGCGGGTGCCGGATCGAGCATCGTGCGCAAGCCTTCTTCGCGCGCCAGGGCCAGCGCCGCCGATACCGTATCGAGCGGGGTTTCCAACTGGAACAGCGCCAGGCTGGCGCCGCGAAATACGTGGCGCATGGCTTCCACATCGGCAGCCGCCAGCGCGTGGTTGGCCCCCGAAGCGACCACGATGGAATTCTGGCCCCGTCGGTCCACCCAGATCAAAGCCACGCCGGTGGGCTGCGACCGGCTGGCGTGCACCGCGCTGACATCCACTCCGGCGGCTGCCAGGCTGGCCTTCAGGTGGTCGGCGAAAACATCGTAGCCCACCCGCCCGATCATCCGCACGGCGACCGCTCCGGCGCCCAGCTTCCCTGCCGCGCACGCCTGGTTGGCGCCCTTGCCACCCGGGATCATCTGAAAATCGCGGCCCAGCACCGTCTCGCCGGGGACCGGCAGGCGATCCACCGACACCACGAAATCCATGTTCAGGCTGCCGGCCACCACCAGGGCAGGTTTCATCTCGCCAGATCGATGCCCAGTTTCTTCAGCTCTTCGGAATAGTATTTGCGGTGCAGCAGATCCCACTCCTCGCTGCCCTCGGGGATCTCGCGCTTCTGCGAACGGATCTTCTGCCGCGCCAGACGGTCAACCTTCTCTTCGGCGGTGAGCACGTCGGTGATGTCGCGCACGATTTCCAGCCGCACGTCGTTCAATTCCTTCTTGATGCGCAGCTCTCGCGCCTTGCGCAAGGCCACCACGATCTTGTGCGACATGTCCGTGATTTTGTCGCGCGAGAGCTTCATCTGGTCGTGCGTATCGCGCCCGGAGGCCCGGATCACCTTGCGTTGCGCGATCATGGTGTTCTTGATGCGCCGGAACATTTCCTGGTAGCTGACGCCTTGCTGGCGCATGTAATCGCTGTATTGCTGCAGGATTTCCCGCACTTCGTCGTTCAGACGGTCTTCGATCGCCAGTTCCTCGGTGATGACATGGGTGATGATATCCGCGACAGCTTGCGGATTGTTGGTCTCAATCGCAATCGGCGTCAGTTTCTTGACCAATTCACGGGAGAGATAGGCGATGAATTCCCTGGCGAGCAACATCCTATGCGTTTGTAACGGCGAAACTTGTAGTGTAGCAGATCGGGGTGGGGCAGGCGCTTCCGCCTGCCAACCAATTTCTCAAACGCCGAATCTACGGAGCCGCGCACGTCGGTAATCGGTGTCTTGGGACTTCCGCCCCTAGAGACCCGCCACCGTAACCGGCACCTGCTCCACGATCTCGATTCCAAACCCTTCCAACGCCACGATCTTCCGCGGATGGTTCGTCAACAGTCGGATGGTATGCAGGCCCAGATCCGACAAAATCTGCGCACCAATGCCGCTTTCGTGCTGCAACTGCACCTGCCCGGCGGCGCCGGCATAATGCATGAAGTCGCGGCCATGCGACACCATGCGATCCGCTCCGGCGGCGTTCTTCTGGACGCGGAAGCCTTGTCCGGTCTGGTGCAAGTACACCAGCACGCCCAAATCCTCTTCCGCGATGCGGTGCAACGAGCCCCGGATCAGCTTCTGGCAATCGCAATCCAGCGAGCCGAAGACATCCCCATAGACGCAGTGTGAGTGCATCCGCACCAGCACGCCTTCCTTGCCTGCTACCTCGCCGCGTATGAGCGCCATGTGCAGCTCCGGGGAGAGGTCGCTAGCATAGGCGACGGTGCGGAAGCCGCCGAACTCCGTCTCGAGGCAGCCTTCGACGACCCGCCGTATGTAGCGTTCGTGTTGCAGGCGGTAGCGGATCAGCTCGGCCACCGAGATCATCTTGAGGCCGTGCCGCTGGCAGAACTCCCGGAGCT
>JBEKUO010000387.1:0-7040 GCA_049514955.1 Bryobacteraceae bacterium
GCGCAAATCCAGAACTGGCGCGTGGTACAAGACTATCCCATTGAGCGAGAGATCCGGGATCAGCTCAAGGCCGACGACATGCTCAACCGGTTGTACGCCGAACCCGGATCGCGCATCGGCCTGAATCTTTTCGTCGCGTATTTCAAGACGCAACGCACGGGACAGGCGCCGCACTCGCCGAAGAACTGCCTGCCGGGATCGGGGTGGGAGCCGGAAGCCACCGGGTACCTGGAGATTGCGGTGGAAGGCCGGGCACGGCCGATCCGGATCAACCGCTATGTAGTCTCGCATGGCGATGAGAAAAGCGTGGTGCTGTACTGGTATCAAAGCCCGCGACGAGTGATCGCCAGTGAGTTTGCCGCGAAGTTCTGGCTGGTGATGGATTCCATTCGCTATCACCGTAGCGACACGGCTTTGGTGCGTGTGACAGTCCCCGTCTTACACAACGATGAAGTCAGCGCCACGCGACTGGGCACGGCATTCGTGCAACGCGTGTTCCCAGTGATTAATAGCTATCTGCCTGCGTGAGGAATCGCCCGCCCGAAACGACACAGGATATTTACAGAATCACCGGTTGTGCAGAATCGCACATCGTTACTCACTCGGATAGTTACGATTCCGGTAGTCTTGGACTAACCTGAGTTGAGGATCGATGCCAATACCGCTTCGGGTGCTCATCTTCTCGAGTAGCGAAAGCGATGCGCAGCAGTTGATCGACGTGTTGCGGCAAAGCGACTACGTCCCGACCTACCAGCGCGTGGCGGCCGGCAGCGACTTGCGCGAGGCGCTGTCGCAGAAGTGGGACCTGATCCTGGCGGAGTATGCGAGCGGCGAGTTCCGCCCGTTGGCAGCACTCGAAATCCTGCACGAGACGGGGGCCGATATTCCTTTTGTGGCGATCTCCGATCCGGTGCCGGAAGAGTCCGTGCTGGAGGTCCTGAAGGCAGGCGCGGGCGGTCACATCACGCGCGATCGTCTGTCGCGGCTGGGAGCGACGGTGGCGCGCGAACTGAGCCAGGCGGAGGGCAGGCGCGAGCGCGGCCGTTTGGAGCAACAGTTCCGGCAGGCGCAGAAAATGGAAGCCGTCGGGCGCCTGGCGGGCGGCGTGGCGCACGACTTCAACAACCTGCTCACCGTCATCACGGGTTATGCGGACCTGCTGCTGGCCGGCGCCCGTCTGGAACCATCGCAGCGCACGGCTCTGGAGGAGATCCGGCGGGCGGCCGAGCGCGGCGGCGCTCTCACGCATCAACTGCTGGCGTTCAGCCGCAGGCAGCCGTTCACTCCCCGAGTGGTGCAGTTGAATACATTGATCGTGAATATGGAGAAGATGCTCTCGCGATTGATCGGCGAAGACATCGATCTGATCACGGTCCCGGCCGCCGAGCCCGCCCTGGCGCGTACCGATCCGGGACATCTCGAGCAGGTCATCATGAACATCGTGGTGAACGCGCGTGACGCCATGCCGGGCGGCGGAAAGCTGATCATCGAGACCGCCAACGCGCTGGTGGATCAAACCTATGCCGGACAGAATGTGGACCTCAAGCCGGGCTCCTACGTGGTGCTGGCGATCAGCGATACCGGCATGGGAATGGACGTCGAGACCACCGCGCACCTGTTCGAGCCGTTTTTCACCACGAAAGCGCCGGGAAAAGGCACAGGCCTGGGACTTGCTACCGCTTACGGCATCGTGAAGCAGAGCGGAGGCGCCATCTCGATTTATAGTGAGCCGGGCCACGGCACCACGGTGAAGGTCTACCTGCCTTCCGCGCAATCGAAGACGCCCACCGAGGCGGCTGAACAGGCGTCGCCCGCATCGCTTCGGGGCAGCGAAACGATCCTGCTGATCGAAGACGAGGCGCGCGTGCGTAAACTGATCCGGGAAGTGTTGACCAGCCGGGGATACCACGTGCTGGAAGCGTTGCGCGGCGACGAGGCCATTCGCAAAGCCGCGAAGCATGACGGCCGCATTCACTTACTGCTGGCCGACGTGGTCATGCCGGAAATGAGCGGCCCGCAAGCGGTCGAATCGATCCGGGCGCTACATCCCGGCATCAAGGTGCTGTATATGTCGGGATACACCGACGAGGCCATGGTGCATCACGGAATCCTGGAGTCCGGGCAGGCGTTCCTGCAGAAGCCGTTCCTGCCGGACACGCTGGCGCGCAAGGTGCGGGAAGTTCTGAACTCCCAGGCGTCGGCCAGGTGACGCCGGGAGGCGACTCAGCGCGCGTCCCGCAATAGCCAAAGCAACACGCCCATGAGCACTGCCAGCACCGCGTCGGTGATATCCGGCGTACGGCCCGGCAGGTAGACTTGCGCACACTCCAGCACAACCAAGGCCGCGGCGGCCACCGCGGTTGTCCGCCCCAGGCCGTATCCAGCCCCACGCCATAGCCAGATGACGGAACCGTACCAAAAGCTCTTCCGGAACAGCACTACAAAACCGTCCTGCCAGGCCGTGCGGAAGAGCCCGCGGAAGGGAACCCAGTTGAATGTTTGTGCGCTCGTGAAGTGAAAGGGCGCAAGCTCGCCGAGGATCAGGGCAGCGGCCAGCAGAAACGGCACGGCGCGGCGCACATAGATCCGCGGGAGCCACAGCCAGACTGCGTACGCGGCAAGCGGCCCGGCGATATCGGACCAAGCCAGTGTACGGCTCGCGATGATGAGGCGGCACGGCACCGCCAGGAGCAGTAGAACCAGCAGCCGGCTGGTTTTGGTTTTGAGGAGGCTCTCCAGCAGGCAGGCCACCGTCAGCCATTCGGCGAAAACTACCAACGTGTCGAGGGGAGAAACCGCAGACACTGGACCGAGCGCGGTTAGCCTTCTCACCAGGTTTGTACGGCCCCATGATGGAAAAATCGGGAAGACCTGGTAGCCCAGCCAGCAACTCAACAGCAGCAGCGCTCCGGAAGGCTGCAAGAGGGAAGCGGCTGCCCGCCCCGCCAGGATCCGCTGCAGTCTTCCGCGGTACAGCGCGCCCAAGGCGATCCCCACACCGGCGCCCGCGACGTCCGAAGCCACGTCGGAAGCGCTGCATATGCGCGAATCGTCAAAAAGCTGGACCATTTCGACGCATGACGAAAGCGCCAGCGCAAGCGCCAAGGGTGTGAAGACCCGCGCCATGCGGGATGCGCGAGAGCCCATCGCCAGAAAACCAAAGATGCCCAGCGGCAGATAGAGCGCCACGTTGACGGCAACGTCCCAGACGATGAAACGGTCGAAGGCGCGGGGCCACGAGTGCAGCAGAATCCAGAGCGGGCTGTTGGCCAGACGCCGCGCGTGGAATTCCCAAGGGTAAAAAGACCCGTAGAGAATCAGAGCGACGACGATGAGAAGAATGCGGCGATGAGGGACAGACGCAAGGCCCGCCCCGGGTAGGCCGGAGACATGGCCCGCATTCACGCCAGACCCGACTCCCGCAGGAACCGGGCGGACTCCTCCGGCGGCGTGGGATTGATGTAGAAGCCCGTGCCCCACTCGAAGCCCGCCACCTTGGCCAGCTTGGGAATGATCTCGATGTGCCAGTGATAATGCATCAGGTGATTTTCCTGCAGCGGCGCGCTGTGGATGATGAAGTTGAACGGCGGATGCTCCAGCACTTTGTCGATCTTGCGCAGCGTGCTACGCAGCACCCAGGCCAGATTCTGCAAGGTGGCGTCTTCCGCTTTTTCGAAGTGCGATCCGTGCAGCTTGGGCACGATCCAGGTCTCGAAGGGGAAGCGCGGCGCCCAGGGCGCAAATACCAGCAGTCGCTCGGTCTCGGTGATTACGCGCACGCCGGACGAGGTTTCCTGGCGCAGGATATCGCAGTAGACGCAGCGTTCCTTGAAATCGAAATACAGCTTGGCGCCGTCGAGTTCCTCCTTCACGCGCTTGGGGATCACCGGCAGCGCGATCAGTTGCGAGTGGGGATGCTCGAGCGTGGCGCCAGCCGCTTCGCCGTGGTTTTTGAACAGCACGATATAACGGAAGCGTATGTCTTTTTTCAGGTCGTTGACGCGGTCGCGGAATGCCCAGAGCACTTCTTGGATCTGCCGCTCGGTCATCTCAGCCATGGTCAGGTTGTGGTCCGGACTTTCGATGATCACCTCGTGCGCCCCGATGCCATTCATCTTGTCGTACATGCCCTCGCCCTGACGGTTCAACTCGCCTTCGATCCCCAGCGCCGGGAATTTGTTCGGTACGACGCGCACGCTCCATCCCGGCTGGTTCGGGCCGCCGCCTGGACGGTAGGCTAGCACCTCCGGGGGAGTCTTCGACTCGTTGCCATAGCAGAATGGGCACAGGCGGGCGGAGGGGGGTGG
This sequence comes from Bryobacteraceae bacterium, assembly GCA_049514955.1. Classification (GTDB taxonomy): domain Bacteria; phylum Acidobacteriota; class Terriglobia; order Bryobacterales; family Bryobacteraceae; genus Bog-159. The sequence continues at coordinate 4,308 of JBEKUO010000387.1, forward strand.
CACGGACTGGCGAATGAAATCCGAAGGGCGGTGCGCGCGGTCGGTGGAAATGATGACCCAGCGGCCCGTGATGGGGTCCTTCCGTAGTTCCGGCAAAGTGGCGGTGCCTCCACAATAAAGAGGATTTTTCGAACTGATTGGCGCGGAGTTTTATTATAGCTGGTAAACGCTTACGGGGGCTGGCATGCTTCCATGGCCGTCTGGGCGTTCTATTCTCCATTGTTCAGCTCGTACCGCACCGCCATCTTCTTCGGGCAATTGCTCGAACTGTTCCAGGGTCAGCATCGCAGTGGCGCTCATGGCTGTGATTGTGCCGCCGCCGGCAGCTTGCTCAGGATCCTATCGTGAATCCAGTGGGCGTCGAACCACTCCAGCGGGTTGACCTGCACGCCATCCACCTGCATGCTGAAGTGCAGGTGATCGCCGCCGGCCAGACCGGTTGCGCCGCTGTGGCCCATGGCTTGGCCTTTTTTCACCATGTCGCCCGGCTTCACGTCGATCTTGCTGAGATGGCCGTAGATCGATTGCAGTCCGTAGCCGTGATCGACGACGATGCAGTTGCCGTAGATGCCCAGGTCCGCCGCCCAAACCACGCGCCCGTCGTTGGCCGCCGCTACCGGCACGTGCTGCGACACGGCGAAGTCGTATCCGAGATGCACCTGTTGGTCCACTTTCTTGCCTTGATAAATGTAGCTCCGGACATCGGCAAAGTGCGATTCAACCTGCGAATTTGCAAGCTGCTCGAACTGGCCATTCCACAACACGCGCTCTTCCGTTTTGAGCCGCAAATCCGAGAGCGTCTGATTGTTCTGCTTGCGCAAGTCGCGGTTGATGCTCAGGAAGCGCGCGAGCAAATCGCCCGATCCGCCCGGATCGATCTGGTTCACTACCTTGTCCAGAAACGCGTCCGTGATCTCCAGGTCGCGCGTGCGGAACGGCTTGGGAAAAACCTTGAACCAGAACCGGCCGGTAACTTCGGTGCCCGCCGCGTTTCGCGCATAGACGTGTGGAACGGTATCCACAGGCAGATCCCAGGGGAATCCAAAGAGCGCGAATCGTTCGTTGGCAGGCCGGCCCGGCAGCGGAAAGCTGCGGAACGTGTACGGCCCCACTTTCACGCCCGCCTCGCTCCAGTCGCCCGAAACAGTGAAGGTGACCAATTCGCTTCCGCCCTGGTTGATGTAATGCTGCGCTTCGTCCACGGCGAGCCGGGGTGGCTCCAGTACGACATCCACGTCGAAGGTCGTGGTGACGGTGCGGCTCACGAAGTCGTTCGATTGAACCGCGATGATCACCGTCGCTTTCCCGTCTTTCAGCGCCGGCGCCTGCTGCTTGCCCACCGGAAAGCTGATCACCAGCGGAGCTTCGCGCAGCCGCACGAACCAAAATCTGTGCGATGGATTGTTCCGCTCAAAAACGGCGTAGCGGACGCCGTTCTGCTCCACGCTCGCGGTGAGCCGGCGCGCGCCATACGGGTCCGTGAGTTGGAACTTTACCGGCGTGTTGGCCCCGATCGCTTTAACCGGTGGGTCCACCGTAATGACGGGCGTGGCGGAGAGCGCCGCCAGTACCGCCACCGCCGCAACTACCAAAACCGCGACAACAGCAATGATGAGTTTCACTTTTTAGTCCAGGAATCAATCCAATCGATAAATGTTTTGTACCAGAGCAGGCTGTTCTGCGGCTTCAACACCCAGTGCCCCTCGTCGGGAAACAGCAACAGCTTCGAAGGCACCTTCTGCAGTTGCAGCGCCGTGAACAGTTGCAGCCCCTGGCCGGCGGGAACGCGATAATCGAGTTCGCCATGGATCACCAGCGTAGGCGTATGGAACTCCTTCACGAACAAACTGGGCGACCAGCGTCCATAGGTTTCGGGGTTGTCCCAGGGCGTGCCGCCGAACTCCCATAGCGGGAACCAGAGTTCCTCCGTCTCGCCGAATTCGCTGCGCAGATCGTAGACGCCGTCGTGCGTGACGAGCGCCTTGAAGCGCTGCGTATGGCCCAGCATCCAGTCGATCATATAGCCGCCGTAGGAACCGCCGGCGGCGGCCATGCGGCTGCCATCGGCATAAGGCAAGCTGGTCACCACGTGGTCTGCCACTGCCATGATATCGTCGAAGGCGCGGCCGCCCCAATCTCCGTTGATGTCGTCGACGAACTTCTGGCCATAGCCGGTAGATCCGCGCGGGTTGGGCATGACGACCACGTAACCCGCCCCGGCAAATACCTGCGCGTTCCAGCGGTAGGTCCAACTGTGTCCCCACGCGCCCTGCGGTCCGCCGTGAATCAGCATCAGCACGGGATACTTTTGATCTTCTCGAAAGCCGGGGGGCTTCACGACGAAACTCTGCACCGGCGCGCCGTCGGGGGCATCCACCCAGAATTCTTCGAGAGACGCCATTTCGTGGGAATTCAATATGTCGTCGTTGAGGTGCGTCAACGCCACAGCCGCGCCGCCGCCAGAGGACGCGCGGTAGATGGCGTTCGGCTGTACGCCGCTTTGCTGCGTATAGACAAGGGTCTTGCCGTCGGGCGTGAACTGCATCTCGTCGAGGTGGTTGTCGCCGCTGAGGGCCACGCGCGCCTCGCCGCCCTTGACGGATTTGAACTGGATAGACTGCCGGCCGCGGTCCTCCGTGGTGAAAAACAAATTGGCGGAATCCGGCGACCAGACGAAGCCGGTGACCCATCGGTCGATGTTGTCGGTCAGGTCCGTGACTCTGCCAGTGGCGC
>JBEKUO010000388.1:0-7029 GCA_049514955.1 Bryobacteraceae bacterium
ACAACTCTACCTATCAACAGGCAGCCTCAGAAGGCGTGTCGGTGTTTGTTGCGGCCGGAGACGAAGGCGCGGCAAGCTGCGATGGCGACTTTGGATATCTCCAAGCGATCCATGGCATCAGCGTGAGCGCCTCGGCCTCTACTCCTTACAACGTCGCCGTTGGAGGAACCGATTTCGGCGATACGTATCAGGGCACGAACGATACATATTGGGGTTCAGCCACCCAGAACAGCTCAACCTACGGTTCGGCCCTCTCGTACATTCCGGAGATCCCGTGGAACGACCAGTGTTCGAGTTCGCTCCTGGCCATTTATCTCGGCTTCTCGACCGGTTACGGCGCGAACGGGTATTGCGGAAGCAGTTCGTGGCAACAGATAGAGCAACAGTTGGTGCAACTAGGCGACGCTGGGATGGCCGCAGGCAGCGGAGGACCAAGCGGATGCGCAACCGGCGTTTCGGAGGAAAACTGGGTGGTAGGCGGCACTTGCGCGGGATATGCCAAGCCTTCGTGGCAAACGGGGGTGCCCGGGATCCCCAACGATGGCGTGCGAGACCTTCCCGACGTATCGCTCTTCGCCGGCAATGGGGTCTGGGGCCACTACTACGTGACCTGCTTTTCCGATCCTAACAATGGAGGCGCGGCGTGTACGGGTGCGCCGAGTAACTGGGTCGGCCCCGCGGGCGGAACTTCGTTTTCCGCACCGATAATGGCTGGGATTCAGGCGCTGGTAAACCAAAAAATGGGAAGCGAACAAGGTAACCCAAATCCGGTCTACTACAAACTCGCGGCCAGTTCCGTGGCCTCATCGGTGTTCCATAGCATCACGACGGGAGATACAACCGTGAACTGCGCGGGAGCGGTAAACTGCTACGGAGCCGGATTCGAGGCCAGAGGCCTCGCGACGCCGCCAACCCTGTTCATCGGAAACGGCGCCCTATCGACGACCACCTCAACCTATACCCCGGCCTATGCGGCCGGCAGCGGTTGGAGCTTCGCTACCGGGCTTGGCAGCGTGGATGTCTTCAACCTGATTCAGAATTGGAGCAAAGGCCAGTGAGGATGATGCCCATGTGTAAAACGAGCAAAACGATTTTCCTTCTTAGCGGCGCCCTTCTGATGGCGGTAGCGCCGGCGCGGGTCAAGGCTCAAAACTTCGATACCAGCGGGACGGCGAGTCTCACCGGACAATATCTGTTCCGGTACGTCGACTACTTCAACGATGACGAGGGCGACGTAACGGAATCCTGCAGCCTGACCGGCGTAATCACGTTCGACGGTGCGGGAAACTACACACTCTCGAATACGCAACTGTTCGATTCGGCCGGTACGACCGGCGGTGGCTCCTGCTCTTCGCTGGGCGGGGGAACGTACGGAGTGCAATCGAACGGCATCGCCCAACTCGACAATCCTCTCTTCGGGGCGATTCCCGGGACGCTTTTTGGCACCTTCAGTCAACCCGTGATCACCGCAAGTTCGACGGAGGACGACTACTTCGATCTCTTCATCGCGGTTCAGGCGCCGCTCACCTCGGCTTCGAATAGCCTTCTCTCAGGGACCTTCACGGTGGGCACCCTGGACTTCCTCGAAGCTACCGCCACGCTGGCGCGGCAGGGCTACTTCAATATAAGCGCCGATGGTAACGGGAATATCGCGGCATTCACGGTGAATGGCTCGGCCGCGAATTTGAACTCCGGCAACAGCCTGACGCAGACCGTTGCCGCCTCGACTTATGCGCTCTCCGGCACAACGGGTGGAACTTTGACTCTTCCCAGCACTTATGGCGATACATCGCAGATCGTGGCCGGCCAGAAGGTACTGTATGTGTCAGCCGACGGCAACTGGTTCGTGGGAGGCTCGACGGCCGGCTCGGACATGGTCTTCGGGTTTCGGGCATCCTCCGGGACGAGTTCGAATGCGACCTTGACGGGGACCTACTTTATGGCGGGACTGGAAGACTATATAGGCCAGACTCCGAATTTTCTGGATGCCTTCTGGGGTTCGACCAACACCAATGGAAATGGAGATCTCCTCTGGCACGAACGGTTTGACGATGTTGTCGATGTAGCAACCTACGACCTGACAATCAACACGCCCGTAGACATCGGGGCGGACGGCTCATATTACGACGGCAACACTTACACTTATCTCACCGGCGCCAATGGAAATGCGCTGATGCTGATTGGTTCCAACCTACAGTTCTCACTCATCGTCGGTGTTCACGCCCCTGCGTTTCCGCAGACTTCCACGGTGTGGATTAATCCGATCGGAATAACAAATGCGGGCAACTATGCACCGATCACGAACGCTACCTCCCCAGGTGAGTTAGTCAACCTGTTTGGAAACTTTGGCGTGCCTCTTCAACTGAACAAGGTTTTGCCGGTCCCCACGAATCTCGGTGGCGTGCAGGTTTTCGTCAATGGGCGGGCGGCTCCGGTCTATCTGGTGAGCCCGACCCAGATCGTCGTTCTGGTTCCCTACGAAACCGCGGGTGACTATTTTGATACATTCCAAGTGCAGGTGAACAACTCGAAGTCCAACACCGTGACCGTGTACGCCGATTTGACGTCGCCCGGAATTTTCACGCAAACAGAAAACGGGGTTGGGCCGGGAGCAATTCTCCATCAACCACCCAATTACACCGAGGTAACGGACAGCAATCCTGCCAAGCCCGGCGAGACGGTCCAACTGTTCATGAATGGTCTTGGAACCGTGACGCCGCAGGTGGCCGACGGCGCACCCGGCCCTAGTGTCGCGCCGTTCAGCACGAGCGACGAATCTGCGGACATTCTAGTGGAGCTAGTCGATCAAGTGGGTGACCAGGCACAGGCGACGGTTACGTTTGCCGGTCTGGCGCCCGGATTTGCCGGGTTATATCAGGTCAACTTCACCTTGCCGACGAGCGGTTTGGCAAACGGCGATGTTTACATCGCTTTTAACACCGACGAGGCGCTTACGGAAATGGCGACGATCGCCCTGACAGGATTCCCGGATGTGGCCGCGCAGACCAGGCCCGTACGCGGCGCTGCCAGGCTGCGGAGGCGCGTGGTCGCGTCAGGCGCCACTCACGCACGAAATGTGAAGGATCACCGGCGGGCGTTGCCGGAGAGGTCGAAGGTAAAGCCCTAAGCAGGCGGGCATTCAGCCCTGGCAGCCAGGCGATCGCTGAGCGAGGGCGCGCGCCAGTCGAACTCCTGCGCGAATCTGCTGCCATCCGCCGCGGGCGGCGCGTCTGGCTGGCCTGCACGGCCGAGTTCCACGGTGATGTTAGCATCCAGCCCTTCCACCACGCGTTTCAGCTTGCCGGCGGTCCAGTGCTCCGCCGGAGTGTTATATACCAGTGGGGGCACCACCGCCCGCGTGGTCAGCAGCACCAACATGCGCGCCACGTCTTCCACGTGCACCAGGGAGAGGACGGCTTCCTCGACAAATGGAATCGCGATTCGCTGGCGCTCGCCGGACCCCAGCTTTTCGAAGATCTCCGATCTCCACGGCGAAGCCGTATGGCGCGCGCCCGGACCCACCACGGTGGCTATGCGCAGAGCGACAAAGGAAATGCTCCGGTTCCGGGAGAGGGTCTCGCCATAGATTTCGATGTAGCGCTTGCCGGCCCCGTAGACGTCCGCGGGCCTGGCATCCGCCTGTTCGCAGAGCGGCGCGCCATTTCCCGCGAGGCCATAGACACTCATGGAACTTCCGAAGACGAACCGTCTTGCGCCAAATTCGGCGGCAGCTTCCAGCAGATTCGCGCTGCCTGTCACATTGACGCTGGTCGCCCGCAACGGATTCAACCGGCAGGCGGAAGGAAGCATGGCGGCCAGATGCACGACGGTATCGATGGGATGCGCCTGGAATAATCTGTCAACCGCTTCGCGATCCGTCAAATCGCAGAGGCGCCAATGTTCGATGGAGTGGTCCGGCGGGCGCTGGTCCGCGCCGATGAATTCCAGGTTCTCGCGCCGCAACTGCGCGCAGACGGACTGTCCGACAAAACCGCTCGCCCCGGTTACCAGAATCACGCTCCGGTCCCTCCTCGGCCGGGGTGCTCCGGTGTCGGGCGGGCACTCTTGCCTGCGCATGCGAGCTGCCGTTCGCCAAGGCCGATTGCCAATCGGCCGCAGGTTGGACAACCTGCCCCACAACCCTTACCGTTGCACCCTCCCCGACCCTCCGCCCCGCACCAACTGCTGCACCTCCTCCACGCTGAACCGGTTGAAGTCGCCCGGGATGGAGTGCTTAAGGCAGCTTGCGGCCACCGCGAATTCGAGCGCCTCTTGCGCGCCGCCGAGCGACTGCAGCCCGTAGATCAAACCGCCCGCGAACGCATCGCCGCCCCCGACCCGGTCCACGATATGGGTGATCTCGTAATGCCGGCTCACCAGAAACGCCGTGCGGTCATTGAGGCAGGCAGACCAGCCGTTGTGCGAAGCGCTACGGGATTCCCGCAGTGTCACGGCGATCGTCTTCAGGTTGGGGAACTCGTCCAGCACCTTGCCGGTCAGCGCGGCATACGACTCGCGCTCCAGCTTGCCGGAGTCGACGTCCACCGCTGCGTGTATGCCCAACGCCATCTGGCAATCCTCTTCATTGGCGATCGCCACGTCCACGAAGCGCACCAACTCGCGCATTACTACACTGGCGGGCTTGCCCCACTTCCAGAGGTTCTTGCGGTAGTTGAGATCGCAGGAAACCGTGAGCCCCCGATCGCGCGCGCGCCGCACCGCTTCGAGCGCCAGGTCCGCGGCCGAATCGCTGATCGCCGGGGTGATGCCGGTAATGTGGAACCAGCCGCAGCCCGCGAAGGCGGTATCCCAGTTCACGGTGCCGGGCTGGGCCAGCGCCACCGAGCTCGAATCGCGGTCGTAGACCACCTTCGAAGCCCGCTGGTTCGCGCCGGTTTCCACGTAGTAGACGGGCATGCGTCCGGGGGCGCGCACAATGTGGGCGGTGTCCACGCCGAAGCGGCGCAGCTCCGCGACACAGGCGTCGGCGATAGGATGGTTCGGCGGCAGCAGCGTGATGTAGCGGGAAGGCATCCCGAACGTGGCCAAAGCCACGGCCACATTGGCCTCGCCTCCCCCAAAAGTAGCGACGAATTGCGGGGACTGCAGGAAGCGCTCGAAGCCCGGCGGCGCGAGGCGCAGCATGATCTCGCCAAAGGTGACGGTGGTCTGGGGCATGCCGTATTATTCTTTCACGGCCACTACGTCCACGGCGAAGCCGGCATCCATGGAGGGCAGTCCCTCGAACGGCAACATGGTGCCGGCCGGCGGACGCGCGCGGTCGTAAAACTCGCCACGGATCTTGCGCACTTGCTCGGAGATGCTGGACGATAGCGGATACAGGCTCGCGAACGCGACTTCCTTCAACGAGCCGCCCTCCTGCGCGAGGGACTTCTGCAGGCGCTCAAACGCCAGGCGCGCGTCGGCGTCCTGGTATCCGAAAGCCTCCTGGCTGCCGGTCAGGATCACTTTCGGCGCGCCGATCAGGGCTATCTGGGAAAGCTGCGGCGAGTGCGAGAGTCCCTCGGGATTGATCATGTGCACAGCGGTGCCGGTGTTCCAGCGCAAGCGCGCCACGGCTTCGCACGCGGCCAGCGCGCGTTTGGGCGCACGCTGGATCTGCAGGAAATTCAACGCCGCGCCGGAATAACTATCCGCCACCAGCTTGCGCACGTCCGCGAGCTTGTCCAAAGAACTGAGGAAGCAGGTGACGCGCACCACGTCGCCGGGATCGGAGCCCGCGGCTTTCACCGCGGTGGCCAGGCGCTGGAGCGATTGCTCAGCCAGCGGCAGCACCGGATCGAGCGGGCCGCCCGCCGACTCCCCCTGTCCCGAAATGTACACCAGCCCATACTCGTTGACATCCTTCTTTACCACCGCTGTCGATTCCATCACCACCTGCGCGGCTTCGAGGGGCAACACGCCAACCTGCACCACGCTCAGCACCGGCAGCGCCATGCGGCGATCGGAGAAGGTTTCGCTCACCAGCTCGCGCACGCGGCGCAGGTCCCCGCTGCCGGCCACGAAGGCGCGCAGCTTGACGATGTTGCCATTAGTCGAATGCAAGAGCCACTTGAGCGCGTCGCGGGTCTGCTGGGAAAGGAGCCCTTTGGCTGAAAGCGGCGTGACGTGAAACACCAGGCGGCGGGTCTCGACTGTAAGCGCGGCAGGGGGATCTTTAGGAAGCTGCAGGACCTGCGTCTCTTCCTCTTTCTTCTTCTTCCCCCAGGACGAGAGCGTCACCGCCAGCGCGCCTACCAGCGCCAGCAGCCAGATCCTTCGCATAACCAAACCACTCGATTGTATCAGACCGCCGCGCTCGGCCGGGGGTTGACAGACGTAAGCGTCTGTCCCACCTCGCGGCTGACAGGCTTTGTAGCCATGTGGGGCAGGCGCTTTCGCCTGCCAACCATTTTTTCCCAGCTTCTCAAGGAGCCGGAGTCGACGCTTATGCGCCGAGTTTGGCTAGAGTAAGCAGTATGCACATTGAGACTCTCGCAGTTCACGCAGGACGCCGCGCGGATCCCGCCACGGGCGCCATCGCGCCGCCCATTTCGCTCTCCACCACCTTCGAAAGGGCGCCGGATGGCGAATATCCGCTGGGGTTCAGCTATTCGCGCGAGGACAATCCCAATCGCCGGCGCCTGGAGGAGTGCCTGGCGGCGCTGGAGGGTGGCGCCGAAGCGCTGGCGTTTCCTTCCGGCATGGCCGCGGCGAACGCTATTATTCAGGGTCTGGAACCGGGCGACCACATCGTTGCTCCCGACGATGTGTACTACGGACTGCGGAAAGTCATCGGCGAAGTGTTCGGCAAGTGGAAGCTGGAAGCGACGTACGTCGATATGACCGACCTGAACGCCGTGAACGCCGCCGTTCGTCCGAACACCCGCCTGATTTGGGTGGAGACGCCATCGTACCCGCTGATGAAAATCACGGACCTGGCGGCGATTGCGGCCATAGCGCGCCGCGCCAATGCGGTCAGCGTATGCGACGGGACCTTCGCGACGCCGGTCCTCCAGCGGCCGCTCG
>JBEKUO010000389.1:0-7026 GCA_049514955.1 Bryobacteraceae bacterium
TGCCGGCGCCCTCCCTCGACGGCCTGTCCACACGCTTGCGGGGGTGCCGGGAAGAGTCTCCTCACGGCACGCAGGGGCGCAGGCGCCACGTCATTTGGCCACACGTGAGAAATGCGGGTTAAACGACAGCCCGCGTTCCTTCATGGCTCGGCGGATGAGAGTTTCGACGTCAGGCTCAAGAGTAATGTTCGTCCGCATAGGATCATCATAGCATCAGCACCGATGCAGTCATGATGCGTGTGGAACAGGCGGCGCGGCGCACTTCAGCGCGGGAATTTCAGTTCGCCGTCTCTAGATTTGCAACCCCTCTCAGCCTCGCCCGGCCATGCGCCGCGGAGAAAAGTATCGATGGCGCCGAAGACCTTATCGGGAGCCTCGATCCAGGGTGCGTGTGCGGCGTTTTCGACCGTCAATAGCCGCGCGTTTGGCAGCATCGACGCCCAGTCCCTGCCACCTCCATAAGGGGAGCTGCGATCTCTCGTGCCGTGAACGGTCAAGACGGGCGTCTTTACTTTCGCGAGTTCCTCCGCCGTAAGGTGAAGGTTCTGAATCGACGGAAAAATACTCTCGTTCCAATACCGCATGAAGTTCAATTCGTTCGGTAGATCGCAACGTCCCCAATCGATTTTTGCGGCATCGGCAGGGTTGACGACATAGATCGGCCGCAGCACCGACCAGAACTTCCTACAGGCTTCTATCGGGTCTTCGGATCGTGGCTCTTTGCTCAGTTGCGCGAGCTTGGAGAGCACCTCGGCGAGCGTCTTGTCGGCGCCCGTCAGATGCGCGGGATATTGCTTGGCCGCGTTGGGCTGCATAGGGCCGATTTGCACCACGCGGTTGACGTGCGCCGGGTACTTCATGGCGTATAAGGCCACCATTAGTCCCATATAAGAGTGTCCGATCGCGTCAATCCGAGTGACTCCGAAATGCCGGCGAACGGCGTCCAAATCGTCTACGTCGTGATGGATACCCCTCGCCAGCTTTGCGCTATCGCTGACGGTATCGGAACGGCCGCGATTGCGCAGGTCGTAGAAGATGAGCGTGCGCCCACCAGCGAAACGCTTGAAGTCGTCAAACAGATAAATGCCGTTAGGGATGATGACCGTCTGCGCGCCGCTCCCGATCTTCTGAAAGAAGAGGCGAACTCCATCTTCGGTGGTGACGTAACCTTCGCGTGGCGGCATGTCTATCCATACGATCTTGGCATGCTATGATTCTTGCTATGCGCGCCGGGCGCCGCCGAGTCCGCGGGGAGGGCTGAGCCCACCGATCTTCGTTCACACAATCGGCGAACAGCGGGATAGGTGTATGATCACTGTCGTCTTTGGGGCAAAAAGGAGATTCCGGATAATGAGGCAAGCACATTCCCGATCGGGGCGCGCCAGCTATCGCAAGCGCCTATTGCCCGTACTGCTGCTTACGTCATTCGCGGCTCCGGCAATCGCCGATTCTCCGCAGCCAACGTTAAGCCCGTTGGCGACCATCGCCGTTGGCGCGAGCCCCGGCCCGATTGCCGTCAACTCGGCCGCGGGTCTTGCCTATGTGTTGAATACCGGAGACGCCAGCGTGTCGCTGATCTCGGCCAAGTCGTTGGCGGTAACTAAGGTGATTCCGGTGGGCACAGCTCCTGTCGCTATCGCCATCGATCTGGGGTTGAGCACGGTCTTTGTGGCGAACTCGGGAGATGGGACAGTCAGCGCCATTAAAGGCACGACCGCCTCGACTTGGCACGTCGGCGGTGCGCCTGGGCCGATGGTTGCCGATACGGTCCTCGGCCATCTCTACGTCGCGGATACTGCCGGCAATCGGGTCGTGGTGCTGAATTCCAAGACCGGAGCTGTGCTGACTACCCTGGCCACCAGTCTCACCCCGACGGCGATGGCGCTCAATCCCGCAACGCATGCCGTCTTCGTAGCCAACACGGGTGCGTCGGGTTCGGTAGTGGTGATCGACGGCGTTCACGACCAGATCGCGACGACGATCGGTTCGCTCCCCGTCGGGGCGACGTCGATTTCCGTGGCGCCGCAGACGAACGTTGCCCTGGTAACCTTCGAGGCGTCCAACGCCCTTTCGATCATCAATGCAGCGGATAAGTATGCGGTGAATACAGAGATGAACGTTGGCGGACCGGGCATCCTATTTGGCTGCCCTGCCGACCTCCCTAACCCCTACCTGACAGCGTATGACTCCGCCCGCCAGATGTTTTTCATGTCTCTGGGATCCTATCTGTTTTATGGCGACGATCAGGGGAATTTTGGCATCGACGACTTCTGGGGCCTCGCCGGTAATTGTACGAATGGCTCAGGTACGTATATTCCATACAGCGGTTATCCCGGAGGTCCGTTGAACCAGTTCGCCCTCGATCCTGCCGCCGGTCTGATGTCGGGGAATGGCGGCCCGATCTTCAATGCCGCATACAACCCAAGATTCGAGGCCGCCTATACCCCGCTACCAGCCAGCATCAATCCGGCAGGCGTCGCCTTCGATCCGGTCAAAAGCTGGGCCTATTTTAGCGATGCCGGGAACAACACGGTGAGTGTCTATGACGTGACGCCACACAACGTCGTCCCGGCTTACGAGGGGGCGCTGGACGGATTTGCCGTGACATCCAACTACGCCGACACAAACCCGGCTACAGGCACGGTCTATGTCTTGAGGCTCAACAATTTATACGCGATCAGCGAAAGTCAGGCGGCCGCCGGGTCCAACGGCACGGCGAAAAATGCGGCCGGGGTAACGACGATCCCGCTTCCGGCGGGAAACTATTCCTTCGCTTTGGTGGTCAATGCCGCCACCAACAAGATCTATGTCGCGGACAGCGCGAACTTCTTTTATTCCGTTGACGGCGCGACCAATGTTGCGACGCTTCTACCTGGAATGCCGGCCAACCTCGACGTTTCGAGCCTGGCCGTCAATTCAGCCACGAATCAAGTTCTGCTCTTCGATTATTTCAGCGGCAACCTTTTCGTTCTGGACGGCACAAGCGAGACCGTGGTGCAAACCATACCCATTGGTCTGTTTCCGCGCGGAGCGCCGCTCCTTGTCGATCCGGTAAAGGACGTTGCCTATGTGGTCGGCTCATCGGTGTTCGTCGTCGATCTGAAAACTGCAACAGTCACGGCGACGATCCCTTTATCGTCGACATCCAACTCCGCGGCGCTCAATCCGGTGAACAGCCGGCTTTATGCCGTCACAACAAATTCGGAGGTTTACGTTGTGAACACCAGCACCAACACGCTCGTAACCTCGTTCAAATCTCCCCTTTCCACCACGGAAGGCGTCGGGGTCAATCCCATCACCGGCAAGTACTATCTCATCGGCTGGATTACGCCGCCAACTTATCCGCATGTCAGCGTCTTCAACGGGACGACCAACAAGCTTATGGTGGATCTTTCCGGTGAGACCTTGCCGGCACTCACGGGAGCGGACTCGATCGCGGTAGACCCGCTCAACAACACCATCTATGTCGGCACCGAGCGCGGTACGCTTAGTGCGGCCCTGGCAGCGATCGACGGCCGCACGAATGCGGTGTTGGCAATCCCGCCCAGCACCGAAGAGTATAACGGCTACGCGCTGGCCGTCGACCTGGGCACAAACGTCCTGGCGGCTGGCGGCGTTGACTACACGAACCTGTTTTTCCCGGCGGCCGACCTGACATCGGCGACTGCGGTGCCGGTATCAGTTACGATGCAAGGCGTCAGCGACGCCTCGACCATTGCGACGGCGCCGCTGTTCCGCACCCACAATACGCAGCCCGAGGTCACCATCACTGCCACCGGCAACTACACGGGCTTAGCGGCGAAGATCGTACCGACGAGGGTCTTCTTCCAGGTCGACGGCTGGCAGGGCGCCTGGACCGCGGAGCCCCTCAAACGGGTCGGGAGCACGACGACCGGCACTGTAACGGTGACGCTGCCCACGCTCGCGGTGGGCCGTCACATTCTATACGCCTATGCCAATACCGGCGAAGCAGCGACGATCCAGAATGGCGCGTCCGGGCCCAGTTCACTGGTCGTGAGTCCGACCGCTGCGTTTGTCTTCACCGTCGAACGGTGACGCAGCGAGAGATTGCGACGGCCCTTCCGTGAGGACGACCCGAAATAGTGCTGGGGCGCCAACTCGCCTTCAATCACGTTGCTCTGGCCCGCGGTGACGTAACCTCCGCTTGACGGCATGACTATCCATACGATCTTGGCATGCTATGATTTGGCTGTGCGCGCCGGGCGCCGCCGTGTCCGCGGGAAGGGCTGAGCCCACCGATCTTGGTTGTTTCGACCATTTCACGACGAATCTTCTTTCCGCCCGTCACGCGGACACCGGGCAACGACTCGAAAGGAGATCGTCATGTCCCAATACGGAAACGTTTCACGCACCACGCGCCGGCTGCCGCCGCAGCCCAGCCTGGAGCAATTGCGAAAGCAGGCCAAAGACCTGCTGGAGCTATATCGCGCGGGTGACCCCGCGGCCGTCGCGGAGGTGCAGCAGTTCGAGCGTCATGCCGACGCTGCGGCGTTCGCCCTGAGCGATGCGCAGCGTGTGCTGGCGCGCGCCTATGGCTACGAAAGCTGGCCCAAGCTCAAGGCATTCGTGGACGGAGCGAACATGGCTCGGCTGGCGGAGGCGGTCAACGCCGGAGATGAAGCGCAGGTGCGGACCTTGCTGCACGCCCGCCCCGAATTGGCCGGCATGGATATGGCCGGCGACAACGAGCATCGCGCCCTGCACTACGCCGTGTTGCGCCGCGATGTGCCGATGGTGCGGTTGCTGATGCAATCCGGCGCCGACGCCCGCAAGGGCATCTTCCCGCACCGCGATGCGACCACGGCCTTTGCCCTCGCCAGGGACCGCGACTACCAGGACATTGTCGCCGTCATCGAGGAAGAGGAGCAGCACAGGCGTGAGGCGATGAGCTGTCCGAACGCCACGGTCTCGCCGGTTCAAGAGCAAATCAATCACGCCATCCGCGAGGGCGACAACGGCACAGCCATACGTCTGCTGGAAGCGGACGAATCTCTGATCCGCGCTTGCGACCGCGACGGCGCGTCGCCGCTGCATATCGCCGCGCAAGAAACGAACGAGGAGATGGTGGCGTGGCTGCTGAGCCGGCGCGCGAACGCGCGCAAGCCGGACCTCAACGGCCTCACCCCGCTCGACCGCGCCGCGCTCGCCGCCGATCGGCGCAACGATGGCGCGAGCCGTTTCCAAGCCGTCGCCCGGCGGCTGCTGTATCACGGCGCCGAACTGACGATCCGGGCCGCCGTGGCGCTGGCCGATGCGCAGCGCGTTCGCGAACTGGTGAGCGAAAATCCCGGCGTGTTGCGGGAGATCCACTGGGGCAGGGGCGGGCTGTTGACCCTTGCGGTAAAGCACGGGCACATCGAAATCGTCCGGCTGCTGCTCGACCTGGGCGCCGACGTCGACGAGCGGACTCTCCTGCACGAACTGGAGGAGCCCACGCCAAGTTGGGGCGTGCCGCTGTGGTATGCGTCGCTGGCCGGGCGGCGCGACATCGCCAAGTTGCTGCTCGACCGCGGCGCCGACCCCAACGCCAATGTGTATGCCTCCGGCTGGCCGATCGACCACGCATACCGGCAGAAAAACGACGCCATGAAGCGGCTGCTGCTGGAGCGCGGCGCCAAGCCGCAGCCATGGACGATCACGTTGGTGGGCGACGTCGACGAAGCCCGGCGAATGCTCGATGCGGATGCCAGCGAGGAGTTGGCGCGCGAGCTGACTTGGTCGGCGGCCTGTAACGGGCGCCCGGCCATCGTCGAACTGGCGCTGCCTCGGCTGAACTGGGCCGCGAACGACCCGCGATGGCATTGGATCCTGATCCAGCCGATTCGCAGTGTGGGCGATCGTCCGGATAGCGAACCTTATTTCGCTTGCATGACGACGCTGTTGCGGGGTGGGATCGACGTGAACGTCGCGCGGCGGGGCGAGACGGCGCTGCACTATGTAGCCGCGCGCGCCAACCCGAGCGAGGCCCAGCGCGTGCGCTTCGCCGCGATGTTGCTCGATCACGGCGCACGGCTCGATGTGCGGGACGATTTGCTCAAATCCACGCCGCTCGGCTGGGCTTGCCGGTGGGGACGCCAGGAACTGGTGGAGTTGCTGATCGCGCGCGGCGCGCCGGTCGATGAGCCGGGAGCCGAACCGTGGGCCACCCCGCTGGCTTGGGCCACCAAGATGGGCCATGCCGGCATCGCCGGGTTGATCCGCATGCGGGGAGTGTGAAGATCAGAGTTACGATCGGGGATGCGGGGCGGGGCGGACGGCGAACTGAAGTTCGCCGCGGCAAGCTAAAGCTTGCGCCACGCCCCTTTTTTACAGCACCTTCTCGAGCAACGCGTTCAGACCGCCGACCACGGTGATCTTCTCCACCTTGTCGGCGATCTTCTCCAGCGCTTCGAGCTCCTTCAACCGCACCAACAGAGGGTTGTCCTCCATCAGCTTGGCCGTGTTGAGCAGCGACCGCGTGGCGGCCGTCTCCTCACGGCGGCGGATCAGGTTGGCCTGCGCCTGCTTTTCGGCAGTCACCACCTGGTTGAGAATGTCGCGAATGTCGCCGGGCAGGATGATGTCCTTGAGCGAAATTACGCTCACGCGAACACCGTACACTTCCATCTCCCGGCGGACCTCGGCGGATACAGCTTCGTCGATGTCCGTCTTCTGCGCGAGCACCTCTTCCAGGGTGCGCTTGCCGAGCGACTGGCGCACGGCGATCTGCAAAGCGCGGTAGAGGTATTCGTTAACGTCCTTCAGTCCCGAACGGGCGGTGGCCGCGTCCGCGATTTCGAACGTCGCCGAAATGTTCACCCGCAGGGTGACCTTGTCCTGGGTCAGGATCTCCTGGCCAGGAACCTCTACCGTCTGGCGGCGCGTTTCGAGCACCTCGATGCGAGGCGTCGCCAGCACGCCCCAGAAGCCGTAGTTACCAGGCTCCAGTTCGCGCACCAGGCGACCGTTGAGGTAGACGAGACCGCGCTTGCCGTCATCGACCGTGGCGAAGATCGCGCCGGACTC
>JBEKUO010000390.1:0-7000 GCA_049514955.1 Bryobacteraceae bacterium
CGATGATATCCAGCAGCTCGGGCTTCGCAAGCTGCTGTTGGAAGCCGCCGGCCATGAGGTCGCGATAGCGGAGGACGCGCCGGAAGCCAGGCGCCTGCTCGATGAGTTGCGGCCGGACGTACTGGTGATGGACCTGCGCTTGCCGAAACTGAAGGACGGGCTCAGCCTGATCCACTGCGCCGGCCGGCAGGAGCAACCCGCCAAGATTATCGTGCTTTCCGGCTGGACCGAAGAGTTCTGCGATCTCCCGGAGGAGAAGCTCGTGTCCTGCGTACTCGGGAAGCCGATCCGGAACGAGCATCTGCTCAAGGCGATCGAGCATGTGATGGTAGGGGCCTAGTGGAATGCTGCAATTAATGCGCGCCCCACCACCGTGGCAAAGTGTTGATCCAGCGGTGGTGGCGCAGCCTGTTTCGCCTGCGCAACTTACGGCTTCAGTTTCCGCGCGCGCTCGTAATCCTCCAGCAGTCGCTTCGTGATCTTGTCGGCGACATCCGCGCTGGCGCCGTGAAACTTGCCGCCCAAACTTTCCTGCGTAGTGGACCAGATCACGTCGCCATCTTTGTTCACCAGCCGTACGGTCGCATTGGCCTCGTGCCGGCGCTCCACGGAGTGACTCGATTCGCTGTCCCCCGCGCCGATGCCCATCGTCCGGCCCGTCCGTTCTTCGGTGCGCGTGCCTCCGTGCATCACACCTGAATCCTCCGCGCTGGTAGTGCCCAGGCTGCTGTGCACGTTCAGGCTGTCGCTCGACGTGTGCACATCGGTGAAGACCAGATCCTCGCCCGAGCCGCGCAGAATTGCGTCGGCCCGTTCCTGATTCTCCGTGATCACGAACAGCTTGGAGTTCTGCAAGGCGCTGATAATCATGTCGCGCATCTGGGCCGCCGTCTCGCCGCCTCCGAAACGGTCCACGAAGACGCGCCGCAGCGTGACCAGTTGGCGCAGGCCCGCTTCTTCAAGCGCCGGGGGCGGGGCGGGGAGCGGAGCAGCGGGGACAGAGTCACCTGAACCGGAAAGCAGCGCTGCAAGCACATATGCCAGCATGACGCCTCACCCCCTGCCCCGGCGGGCATCGTCATCCGTATACTCGATCTTGCGCCCGGTCTTGGCTTCCAATCCGGCGAGCACCGCGCGCACGTCGCTCTTGTTAACCTGGAACACCAGCGCCTGTTGCCGCCCATTGGCGTCGGTATAGCCCACCGTCACGAAATGCTTCCTGGACTTGCTCAGTAGCATCAGAGGCGAGATCAGGATCGCCTCGGCGTAGCGCCGGCCGACATGCTGCCCATATTCCACGGTGTTGACCTTTTCGTACGGGACATGCAGCGTCAGCCGGCGCGTGATGAACAGCGCTTCCCCATCGCCGGTCAGGTCGATGCGGACATCGCACTTCGTCGGGAAGTCCGGGACCGTGCTCCCGGTCAATTCTGCGCGGGCTCCCGCCTCTCGCGCCGGCAACCGCGGCACGAACACACCCGCTGCTATCAGCATGAGCGGCGCCCATGCTAGCTTCGACAAAAGCATCATGACGCAAGGTAGTGGCGGCGAATGCCCGGTTATCTCAGGGCACTCGCGCCGGCTACTTCGGCGCTTTGGCTTTTTCGGCCAGCAGGCGGTCGATCGCCACAGACAGGCCCTCGCCCTCGAAGATGTTCCGCGTGTCGAAATCATAGGCATAATCGTTGCGGATCATGCCATGGCCGTCGATGACGAACACATGCGGGACATTGATCGTCGGGTTCTGCGGCGTCGCTTTCAGGTAAGATACCGCCACCTGCCCGCAGTCGAACAGGATCGGCGTGGAAATCTTGTGCTCCGCGGCGAAGCGAGCCACAGTGGCCTGCGTGTCCGGAGGCTCCACGATCGACAGCACGGCTATCTTGTCGCCGTACTTGTTTCGCAGGTTCTCCAGGACCTCCGAGAACCGCGCGCAATGGGAGCAATTCGTCTGGATGATGTCGAGCACGAGGATGGTGCCCCGGTAGTCTTGCGAATCGTGCTGCTGCATGTGGAGATCCGGCAGTGAGAAGCCCGGAGCGCGGCGGCCGGATAACTCCCCCGAGGGGAACAGGAACGTTGCCGAAACCAGGAAGCAGAGAAGCAATCGCATCAAGTCAAAGTTAACACGATGTGGCGCAGCCCTCGCGCGGTGGGGCAGGCGCTTCCGCCTGCCAAGCCCGTGAGCACAGGCTGCGGTCAGTGTTGTGTCGAACAGGATATTCTCCGAAGCGCCTCCGTGTACGGCGGCCGCGCCACGCCCCGCTCCGTAATGATCGCCGTCACATACCTGTGGGGCGTCACATCGAACGCCGGATTCTCTACCGGCGTACCTTTGGGAGCAACCGCGGTCCCGAACACGTGCGTCACCTCGGCGTCCGGCCGGCGTTCGATGGGGATCTGGTCGCCCGATGGCAGCGTCAAATCCAGCGTCGAGACCGGCGCAGCCACGAAGAACGGCACGTTGTTCTCTTTGGCCAGCACAGCTACCGAATATGTACCAATCTTGTTGGCCACGTCGCCGTTGGCGGCGATGCGGTCGGCGCCCACCACCACGCAGCCGATGCGCCCGGACTTCAGAAAATGCCCGGCCATGCTGTCCGTGATCAACGTGGCCGGAATGTGGTCCTGCTGCAACTCCCAAACCGTCAAACGCGCGCCTTGCAGGAAAGGGCGGGTCTCATCGGCGAATACATCCACTTTCTTGCCGGCTTCCACCGCGGCGCGGATCACGCCCAGCGCCGTGCCGTATCCGGCGGTGGCCAGTGCGCCGGCGTTGCAATGCGTGAGCACCGTTTTGCCATCCGGCACCAGCTCCGCGCCGTGGCGTCCGATGGCCTGGTTGATGGCGATGTCCTCCAGGCGGATCTGCTGCGCCTCGGCGGCCAAGCCCGCGCGGATTTCTGCGATGGGGCGGCCGCGCAGCGATTGATAGAGCTTCCGCATGCGGTCCAGCGACCAGAAGAGATTGACCGCCGTGGGACGAGTCTGCGACAGCGTCTCGCAGATTCGCTCCACTTGGGCGTCCAGGTCGCGCTCGTCGGCGTGCAGCACGCCCAGCGCCACCCCCATGGCGGCGGCCACCCCAATAGCCGGAGCGCCGCGAATGACCATGTTGCGGATGGCAGCCGCCACCTCGTTGTAGGTCCGGCAGGTGACGTATTCCTCGTCGAGCGGCAGGCGCGTCTGGTCGATCATGACGACTCCCGCCGGGGTCCATTGGATAGTCTCTACCATGGAACCCACAGGGTAGCAAACCGCAAACCTCGCCTGACTGTTGGCGCTCGTGCTGCGGCCCCGCCAAGGCAAGGCGCCACAAGCCTCGCCGCTGTGGATGATGGCGGCCAAGCTGGAAGCGCTCGCCGCACCTGAAGGCCGGCCCACAGGCCCGGAAAAAGCACGCCTGAGAGCGCGGACCGCTACACGCTCACTACCGGACAGGGCGACTGCCGGATAATAGCATACGCATTGGTGCGCAGCCTTCCAAACACGCCACCCGCCGATCCGCGCCCGATCACCAGTAGATCTGCGTTCTGCTGGCCAGCCATCTGACAAACCACTTTGGGAGGATCGCCCGGCTCGACCAACAACTCCGCCTGCGTGCCGAAGCGCTGCTGCAGACGGGCCATATCCTCGCGCGCCGCTTGCTCCATCTCGTGGCGCCACTGCCCGTCCCCTTGATCGCTTTCCTTCGAGCAGGTGGTCGCGTGGACTACCGTGAGCCGCGCGCCGAACTCCTTCTGTATCCCGATGGCCCATTCCAGGGTCTTGCAGCTCTGCGGACCCAAATCGATGGCGCACACGATGTTCCGGAACGCCATGGACTGCTCCTGCGGCGCCTCTTCCAGATGTACTCCCGTCCACACCGGGCAGTCCGCATCGTGCAGCACCTTGGCCGTGATGGACCCCAGGATGAACTGGCGGAACGGGCCGTATCCGTGCGTCGGCATTACGATCAGGCCGATCTTCTGCTCGTGCGCATAATCCACGATCTGGCGGGCCGCGTCCCCTTCCAGCACCACACGCCTGGCCGGCACACCCTTCAATTCATCGGCCAGAAAGGTCTCCAGCTCTTTCAAGACCTGGGCGCCGCGATTTGCGTACAATTCAGTCAACATCCCGCCGCCGACCTCCAGGGCGCCGAACTCATAATGCGGCGGAGTCAGAACATGCAACAGCGTCAGCTCGGAGTGAAAATGATCCGCCAGCGTTTTGGCGTAACGGGCCGCTCCCAGCGACCGCTCCGAGAAATCTACGGGCAATAGGATCTTATCTAACGACCTCATAAAACCTCCTTCGCATCGCCGCGCCGGCGTGTCACCGCGTCGCCGCGTCTCAGCGTGGCTTACTACTTCTGTGTCTTACTCTCCACGACGCCCAGATCTGTCAGGATCTTGGGCGCCGGATCTTCCATCGCCAGCAGGTTATGGCAGGCATTGCAGTCCTGCGTCACCTTCCGCCCATCGGCGCTGGCGTGGCTATCGTCGTGGCATCGGAAACACCCCGGAAAATCCGTGTGCCCGATGTTGTTGGGGTAAGTCCCCCAGTTTACTTTCATCTCCGGAAATACGTTCTGGTTATAGATCGCGAGCAACTTGCGCGCGGTCTTGTCCACCTCGGCCCGCCGTCCGGTGTAAATCGTGGGATAGGTCTCCCGGTAGAAATCCTCCAAAGCCGCTGGAATCTGCGCCGCTGCCGCCGCGGTGCTGGGGTAAGCTTTCCGCAGGATCTCCACGCCCTTCTTGCGGGCGAACGGCAGGTCCGCCGGAACATCCCCTGCAAACATGGCTTCATCGACGGCCCTTTCCGGCAGCTTGTAGCTGTGCGAGGGGCGGTTGTGGCAATCCATGCAGTCCATTTCGCGCATCGACAGCCCCTTGCCGTCCGCCGGCGTTCCTTCCGCCCGGTAGACCGTCTTTCCGGCGGGACCGTTATATTCGATCCACGGGATGGTCTGGCGCGCCACGTCGGAATGCCCGTAACGGATGCTCACGCCCGGACCGAGATGTGTCCCGTGTATCCCAATCCCCCGGTTGCCGCCGCCGA
This sequence comes from Bryobacteraceae bacterium, assembly GCA_049514955.1. Lineage (GTDB taxonomy): Bacteria > Acidobacteriota > Terriglobia > Bryobacterales > Bryobacteraceae > Bog-159. The sequence continues at coordinate 5,047 of JBEKUO010000390.1, forward strand.
TCTTCAGCAGGAGCACGGTCTTGGTGAGCGAATTCTTTTCGTCTTCGCCGAACTTGTTTATAACGACCAGGCGATCCTCGCCGTACTTCTGCGGCCAGTGGCAGCCTTCGCAAGTCTCGCGCGCAGGCCGCAGGCTCTTCACCGGCGTCGGAATCGGCGTCTCGTAGGTGTGGAACGTCACTGCGAACACCTGCCGGATTCCGGAAAGCTTGCTGCGTACAAACCACGACTCTCCAGGCCCGATGTGGCACTGGACGCACTCCACCCGCGAATGCGGCGAATTCTGATAGGCCGTAAACTCCGGCTTCATCACCGTGTGGCAGGTTTGCCCACAAAACGAAACCGTCTCCATGTAGGACACAGCGCCGTATGCAAGCTGGCTGGCAATCACGATGTTGGCGAACGTGGTCACGCCTATGAACGTCAGCAGCCGCCGGAATTCCGGGTGCTTGAAATTCACAGGTGGGAAGCTGGCCGGATAGATGCCGCGCTTGTGCTCCCGTTTGTTGCGCACGTAGATTCCCAGCGGAATCAGCGCCAGTCCCAGAAAGAAAAACACCGGCAGCAACAAAAACGCCAGGATTCCGTTATAAGGGTTGTGCACGTCCCCACGCAGCGTGGTGGGCAGCAGAAACAGCCAGAAGACAGTCGCGGTGGTGACCACCACGACTCCGATCAGACTCAGCCAGTTGTTGGAAAGATGGACTATTGGCGAAAGCCCGGTGGGCCACTTGTTCGCCATAGGTTGTTCGATCATTTAGCTATTATCCGGCCTTCGGAGGTCGCCTCGGCTGGTTCCGTTTCATGTGGCTCCGATCCCTCTGGCTCTGGTTCCGAAGCGTGGTCCTCCAGCTTCTTTACGCTTATCCCTGTCAGCCACGCCGTGTCCATCGGGTAGACGTCGGGATCGAAGATCACGGTGTAGAAATGCCAGACAACGATTGCCAGCGTGGCCAGCACCGCTTCGTAAAAGTGGACGGACGTAGCCACGTCCAGCCAGACCTTGGGAAACAGGGCCAGCATCAGGTTGTTGCCCCAAAGCATCAGGCCGGTCAGGATCATAACCATCGCGCCCCACACCACCGCCCAGTATTCCGCCTTCTCGATATAACTGTGGGGCGAACGGCCTGGGGGCGCCGAGCGCAATCCCACGTTATAAGCGAAATTGGCCAACGCTTCGCGTGCGTCCGCGGCCTTGGGCAGAAGCTGTTTCCAATGGCGCCGCAACCGGTGGTTGGCCCATAGCGAGATCGCGTGCGTCAACGCGACCATGATGAAGACTACGGCGGCGATGCGGTGCACGACGCTGCGCAGATTGCCCTCCTTGAGCAGCAAAGGCCGCGCCCACCATTGGTCCGGATACTTCAGCGCGAATCCGGTCCAAACCAGCGTCAGGAACGAAATCACCAGCAGCAGGTGCTGCAGGCGCTCGAACGGCAGCATACGAACATTCGGCCGGCCGGGCATCTCGTATTGGGTCGACTGCCGTGGAACGCCGCCGTCGGCCCGTAGCCGCAGCAGCTTGCGTATCCAGTCGCCGCCGTTATGCAACAGCATGAGCCCGATGGTCAGCGGGATCGCCAGCAGGTAGAACTGCCGCACCCAGCGTATCGGCGCCGCTTCCCCCTGGCCTGCCGCGACGTGCACTTGGCTGATGGCGAAACGCCTCCCGGCGCCCTGATGGCACTTGCCGCAAGTCAGCGCCAGGTTTTTGGAATTGACGGTCGATCGCGGATCCGATGACGGCAGAATATTGTGTACGCCGTGGCAGCTTGCGCAGTTGGCCACTGTCTCGCTGCCCTCCTTGGCCGCTAGTCCATGGAAGGAAGCATCGAAGCTAACCACGCGGTCTACGGGTAGTCCGAAACGGCGCGACAACCGCACGTCGCCATGGCAATTCCCGCAGGTATCGCGGATGTTCTCGGCGTGGACCGACGAAGCTTTGTTGGAAGGC
>JBEKUO010000391.1:0-6999 GCA_049514955.1 Bryobacteraceae bacterium
ACCGAAAACCTCGGCGATTGGAGCGTGGTGCGCAAACGGCTGAACGAGGAATTGCAGCGCAAGCGGTCCACGCCGCTGGCCGCGCGGGGCGGGGAAGCGTTCCAACCGGTTGCGGCGGCGGCGCCCGGCGATGCGGATGCGTATTTTTCGAAAGAGCTGGGACTGAAGGTGCGCGAGGCCACCGACATAGGCTGGTCGCCGGATGCGCCCGCGACGGTGCATGCCGGCGGCGGCAAGCATACCTGGAGTCTCACCACGAACCTCTCGCTCGAAGGCATCACGCTGGCGCGACACGCCGCTCCGAGCGAGGATGGCAGGTCCGCGGCCAGTGTGGCGACGCTCGCAAGGCGCGCCCAAGGCCGCTCTCTGTGGGGCGTGCTGCGCGGCGACGTGGATAGCTTCGGCGTGCGCCTGCGCCGGCTGACGACGATCGAGGAGCACGTGCAGCTTTCCGTGCTATACAAACAGTTCTTCGCCGGCGAACTGGAAGTGCTCTGCTCCATGCCGGAGTTCTGGCGCAAGGTGACTATCCTCTATTCCGGCGGAGACGATTTCGCGGTGTATGGAAGCTGGGACGCGCTGCTGTTGCTGGCGCGCGAGGTGCAGCGTCTCTTCCATCGCTTCACGGAAGAGAATTTGAAGGATTTTCCCGGCCCGGAAGGCAAAACCATTTCCATGGCGGTGGCTCTGGGGCCGGAGATGCACCATCCCATCACCGCTGTGTATGAAGAGGCCGGGCGCAACCTGGAATTGGCCAAAGCGGCGGATAAGGATTGCATCTATGTGCTGGGCCGCATCCTGGAATGGAAGCAACTGGCGGACGCGGCGGATTTGAAGGACACGGTAACCAAGCTGGCCGCCGATTACCGGCTTTCTCGCCAGTTCCTCATGGAGCTGCGCGGCTTCTACCGGCGGCAGGCATATGGGAACGGCGTGGAGGACGAAAGTCCCACGCGCACCTGGCGCGTCCAGCGGCGCTTGACGCGCATCCTGAGCGGGACGCGCGACCGTGAATTTCAGAAACTGCGCGCGCACTTGATTAACGAGATCGTGGGACGCAAATCCACCGAAGTGAAATTGCGGCCCGCGGGCCTGGTGGCCCTGGAGTGGGCCAGATTGATGACCGAGGTTTAGCGAGATGCCAGAACAGGAACAGAGAAGGGAAAACCGTCCCCCGCGCGAAGGCGGCCGGGGTCCCGGTGAGGGCGGTCGGGGTGAAGCTGGGCGGGGCGAAGGCGGACGTGGGCCGGATCGCGGCGACCGGCGCGACGACCGCGGAGGTTTCCGCGGCGACCGCGGACGTCCCGAAGGCCCCCCTGAAATCGAGTTGGAAAAACTCATGGCGGACAGCCTTTATCTGGACAATCAGGCGCACGGCATCGTCAGCCGCATGCGCGATATGGACTCCGGCACCAAGAGCCAGTTGCGGCGGCTGTATAGCGCTGTGCGGCGCGCGGTGCGGGCGCCGGAGAGTGAACGCCAGCACGAATTCGTGATGCTGCGCGCGCGGCTGGCCTATACCATCGCGCGCCACGGCCTGCGTAGCCTCGATCAGTTGGAGAAGCTGCTGCTGCAAGTGACGCGCAAGAACGACGCGCGCGGTTACGAACGTTTTCGGGATCTTTTCGAGGCCATCGTGGCCTACAACGAGTAAATCGACATGAGCGCGCACACGACGCAAACGGAGTTGAAGTTCTTAGGTAAGTTAATCCTGGAAGGCGAGCTGCACTGCGAGACCGGACTGCATGTCGGCGCCGGCAAAGGCTCGCTGGAGATCGGCGGATCGGACAATCCGGTGGTCAAGGACGCGTTCGGCCGGCCGTACCTGCCGGGCAGTTCCTTGCGCGGGAAGCTGCGATCGCTGCTGGAACAGTCGTCTGGCATGGCGGTGCCCTCCGAGCTGGTGTACTTGTCGAAGCGCAAGGGCCAGGAGGTACGCATCCACCAGAGCGACCGTCCCGACGATGAGATCTGCCTCCTGTTCGGGCGCAATCCGGGACGCATGGACCGCGTGGCCGGCGAATCGCTGGAGAGCAGCCAGGCCACGCCAGCGCGCCTCGCGGTATACGACGCGCCGCTCGATCCCGAGAGCATCACGGCCCAGATGCGCGAGAACCTCGACGACGAGCTGACCGAGGTGAAGAGCGAGAACGCCATCGACCGCATCACCTCGCAGGCGAATCCGCGCACCCTGGAGCGCGTGCCCGCGGGGGCGCGTTTCCGATTTCGCCTGGTGATGGATGTGCTCTGCGAGGAAGATGCGCCACTGTTCCTTCGGGTGCTGGAAGGTCTGCGCATGCTGGAAGACGATTCTCTGGGCGGTGGCGGTTCGCGTGGCAGCGGACGCGTGCGGCTGGCTAAGCTGAACCTGATCTGGCGCGGCAAAAGCTACTACGCTTCCGGCGCCGCGCAGAAGGACTTGGGCTCGGGGGTCGATCTGGGTTCATTGCAGACCACATTCCAGGAATCGGCTTTTTCGTTTCTGCGCGAGGAGTGATGAACCCGGGACTGGTTGTCAAACTCCGTCCCGCCGGCCCTTGGCGCACGGGGCCGGATTCGGGCGCGCGCAATCGCGTGGATCCGATTTATCACAGCGATTCGTTATACGCTGCCGTGACCGCCGCTATGGCCACGCTCGGCATGCGCGACGAATGGCTGGACGCCACGGCGCGCCATCCGGAATCGCCGGCAGTGCGGTTCAGTTCCTGTTTTCCGTTTGTGGGCGAAGTGCATTTCATCGTGCCTCCACGAAGCATCTGGCCGCCTATGGGCGGTGCGCCGGTGAGCGCTTCCAAGGTGCGCTGGAAGAGCGCGCGGTTCGTTCCGGTTTCTTTGGTGGCAGCCATTGTGGACGGGCAGGCTTTGCAGGAAGAGCAGTGGACGGTGGATGGCGTGAGCGAGTGCCTCCTACCGGCCCGGTGCCCAGGACCGTTCCGCCCCAGCGTGCGTTGGAGCGCGGCAATCGACCGATTGACCGGCAGCGCGGATCGCCATGCGACAGCCTGCATCGAATTCCGGCAGGACGCGGGGCTATGGGCGATAGTCTCTTTCGCCGATGAAGAGCGGCACGCGCGCTGGTCCGGACCCGTTCGCGGCGCGTTGCGCCTGCTGGCGGATTCCGGATTCGGCGGAGAACGCTCGCGCGGCTGGGGACGCTGCGCCGCACCGGAATTCGTCGAAGGCGCCTTGCCCGAAATGATCCTGCCGCACAGAGCGGAATCGCCCGCTCGCCCGCTCGCTCCATCGCCCGCTCAGCACGACGAAGGCGTCACTCCGCAACCGCAACCAGAGCCTGACTCCCCGGCCCCGGAACCCATCGAGACAGCCCCCGAAACCGACTCGCCCGCTCGCCCGCTCGCCCCCTCGCCCGCTCAGCCACGACTACAGGCGGATCGCCCCACGTCACACTGGCTGCTATCCTTATTCACGCCCTGCCCCGACGACGCGGTGGATTGGAAGCGCGGCAACTACACTGTGGTTGCGCGCGGCGGGCGCATCGAGAGCTCCGCCGGATTCGGCGAGCGCAAGAAGCAGTTGCAGATGGTGGCGGAAGGCTCGGTGCTGGTGGCGGGCGAAACGATCCGCGGGATGGCGTCGGATGTTGCGCCGGATAGTTTTGCGCACCCTGTATTTCGCGCCGGCTTCGCATTGTCGATTCCGCTGCTGGGGCTGAGCCGCGACCGTGAGGGAGCGGTATGAGATATCGCTTGACCTGCCTGACGCCTCTGCTGGTAGGTGACGGCCGCAAACTGTCGCCCATCGATTACATGGTCTGGAAAGACCAGGTGAACGTGCTAGACCAGTGGCGTATCTTCCGCCTGCTGGCGAAGGGGCCGCGGCTGGACGGTTACCTGTCGCAACTCAAGCGCGCCGACAAGCTGGATTTCGCGTCGTGGGGCGGCTTCGCGCAGAACTTTGCGGACCGCCGCATTCCGTTCGAATCGCCTGCCTACTCCGCATATTGGAATCGCGCCAGCGGCGAGAGTCTGCATATCCCGACATTCGCCACGGGCGCATCGGGACCCTATGTACCCGGCACGGCCATCAAGGGCGCCCTGCGCACCGGCATGGTCTTCGCCAATTGGAAGAGCGGCATGTTGAACGAAGTGGCGGCGCGGATGCAGGGCGAGCGCGTGCCGCGGCGTCTGGCGGAAGGTCCCGAGGAGCAGGCCCTCGGTAGTGCGGGCGCGAACCGCATGCGGCTGATCGGCGTGGCGGATTCGGCTCCAGTGAGCACCGCGCCGTTCAAGGTATATCTGCTGCGCGTGTCGACGTTGCAACCGCGCGGCGGCTCTTATGCACTCGGCTGGAAGCAGAGCCCGCGCGGCGCGGTGGAAGGCTCGCGGCCCGACGACAGCACCCCGGTCTTCGCGGAGATGGCCCCGCCGGGATCTGTTTTCGAAGGCGCTTGGCAGGAGAAGGCTTTCTTCACGCAGCCCGAGATCCGCCGGGTGTTGCGCTGGCAGGAGTCGTTCGATCGCGGCCGTATCTTCGAAGCGGCCAACGATTACGCCGCACGCCTGCTGGCAACCCAGAAGCAATACGCTGCGTGGACGGGCCTCGATCTGCTGGGCCGGCAAATCGACGACTTGGAGAAGCGGCTGGCGGATGCACGGCAGGCGGGGAACTGCCTGCTTTCGATAGGCTGGGGCGGTGGTCTGCTGAGCAAGAGCGCATGGCTTGATACCAGCGATCCCACCTACCGCCAGATTCTGCAACAGGTGTCTCTGTACGGGAAGGCGGGCCGTTCGAACTTGCCGTTTCCCAAGACGCGCCGCATTGTGTTTTTGAACAACAAGCCTGCCACGCTGCCGGGTTGGGTGCTGTTGGAAGTCGAGTAGCCCGCGCGTTGCGTTGTTATGCTATATTGTGGCTGAAAAGCCCCGCGGGCGGGAGTAATTCAGTGGTAGAATGCCAGCTTCCCGCACACCTATTTTCCTTTCTTAGCGTTACAGACCATAGTCACGGTAGTATGGACAGTATGGGGAGGTATCTGTGGCGCGTGTCAGTGTTCTCAAGCAAATCAAAGTTGAAGGCCGCTGGAAGGTCGTAGCGGTCCCGCGCAAGGAGACGGGCGGGTACGATTGGAATGCGCTGCCGGATGGTCGCTATTACCTCGACTTCTGGGAGCGCGGCAAACGGCGACGACAAGCTGCGGGCGGTACGGCTGCGGAAGCGCAGGAAGCCGTTCGGCGCAAGAAACACCAGCTTGAAGGGCGGGCGTTGGGCATCGAAACCGCCGACGATGAGGAGGCACGGAAGACGCCGCTCCACGCGGCAGTGAAGCGTTACCTCGAATCGGTCGAAGCGCTCAAGAAACCGAACACGCTCCGGAAGTATAAGGCGGTGCTCAACCGGTTCGTCGAGTTCATGCCGGCGAACGCCGATCCGCGCAAGGTCACGCGCGAGGACCTCACCGATTTCATGGTGGCGCTCAAGAACCGGCACAAGCTGGAAAACAACACGGTGATCCACCAGATGATTATCGTCGCCCAATTCCTGAAGCGGCACGGGAAGGGCGGCGTCACGCGCAACCTGGGGCTTCCCGAACAGGCAACGGTTCTGCCGCGCGAATATGGCGATGCGGACCTCGCGAAATTCTTCGGGGCGTGCACCCCGGCGGAGCGCGCCCTGTATGCCACGTTTCTCTATACGGGTTGCAGAGAGCAGGAGGTGGTGCACCTCTCCTGGTCCGACATCAATTTCAACCTCAACACCATTCGGGTCACCGCGAAGCCCGACCTCGGCTTCGCGGCGAAGCGCTGGGAGGAACGGGAAGTCCCCGTGGCGAAGCAGTTAATGGAACTCCTGCGCGACCATCCGCGGCGGGAGCACTGTCGGTTCGTATTCCCTTCGCCGCCCGGCAACCGGGAATGGCACATGCTAGACCACTGCAAGAGCGTCGCCAAGCGGGCTGGCCTCGATCATGCGAAGTTTGATTTGAAGACGTTCCGCTCTACCTACGCCACCCGGATGCTGCGTGCCGGCTTCGACGTCCGCACGGTGCAGCACTGGATGGGGCACCGCAGCCTCGAAACAACCATGCGCTACTTGGCGCCTGCGGTGGACGTGCGCGACCGGCTGGATAAGGTGCAGATTGCGGGGCTTCTTTCTTCTGAATCGGAGAGGTGAAACGGCGGTTTTTCATAACCGGACCCGACAAAAAGCCTCACATTACGGGGCTTCTTCGCTACAGCACCGGCCGGTTATACATACTCTGCGTCCCGGCCGCCTGCCGGCACGGGTAGCGCGTGCAGAATTCCGGGTTCTTCGTCCGGCCGCCGCAGCTCCGGCACCCGGTTTCAGGTTCTCCCGCGGCGAAAGGGAGGATGGCACGCGCCACGCATGGCGTCTGCTTCCGGATGCGAGCGCGGCTTTAGGATCATCCGAGATACCAGTGACGAAACCGTTTTGTGCCGAGTTCTGCTCTGTAGGATCTGATCCCGTTTCGGCCACGCCCTTGGCGCGCCGTCCATGTCCTTTACTTCACTTCACGTTAGGTTTAACATGGTGCTATTTATTGATGGAGCGCCACCATGGAAAGCGAACTAGGAAAACCACCGCTTGTTCGTTTGAAATACTTTTTAGCACGCCAGATCGACAAACGGGGAAAGCAAGGCGAAAACGTTACTCCCCAGCAAGCCGCAATCCTCGCCACACTGATGTGGATGGAGCAACATGGTACCGTGTCGTTGAATCAAACCATGCTTTGCAGCCTGCTGGATGTTCTCGATACTCGCATGACTTTGGTTGTGGGGGAATTGGAGAATCTCCAATTGATCAAGAAGGACGAACTAAACACCCAGAAGGGTAATTGGTATCAGATAACCGGTGAAGGTCGTTATGCAGCCGCTCGTTTCGCCGAAGAGGTGCTCGGCATCCCCAAAGAAATTGAAGACCGCCTTGGAGAGCGGAGCGATTATGTTAGCACGATGGGCATCAGTGACAAATACATCGATGACTTTTTGAGCAAGCACCTCATCGTTCGGCGGACCACAA
>JBEKUO010000392.1:0-6995 GCA_049514955.1 Bryobacteraceae bacterium
CACCGTGAAAATATTGCGTCCCCCATCGTTTGACTTGCACCCGTCCGTCGCGATAGTCCGGGCTGGGCAACTTGGCGCCTTGGGGAAGGCCGTCGAACTGTTGGAACACGGGTTTCGGCAATTGTTTGAGGCAGCCGACACCCCGAAGCCCGTGACGAGGCACCGAAGAGGTGTGCCCGCGAATCGGCGGGCGGCGCGACCGCCCAAGTAGTCCCCGGACATCGCTTGTTGCAACTGAGCGGTCTTGAGGCCATTTTGTCCTCGGTTCTCGACCGCCGGGAGGATCGAGCCAGGCGACCCGCTACGCATGGTCGCGAGTCAATCAACCTTGCGCTATTTCCGCGCCAAAGCCGAATCAACAACGACAGATGGAACCGCGAACCCGACGGGGCTCCCGCAAACGAGACTCCGAAGCGGCTCTGGCACGGTGGTGCGTTGCGGTGCATAGGCGTCGCTATTACTTGCGGAGATCTTTCTGGAACCAATGGTGCGCATATGGTTCATTATTGAAGGGCTCCACCTCGACGAACCCAGCTCTCTCGTAGAGATGCTTTGCTTCAGAGAGCGAGCGTTTAGTCTCCAGTCGCAGGATCACCATTCCCCGTGACGCGGCCTCCGCCGACGGTCGTTCCAGCAAACATCGCCCCAATCCAAGCCCGCGCACGTCAGAAGCCACCCACATCCGCTTTACCTCAGCAATCTGTGTGTCAATGTGAAGCTTGAGCGCCCCGCATCCCACCGCTGCTCCCCGTAAGTTTGCGACCAGTAGCAGCCCATTCGGCAACGTCATCTCCTCATCGCTTGCGGAGATGCTCTGCGCAGGATCGAAACCCGTATCGAACCGGTGGCCAAGCTCCTCGAAGTACGACCGAAGGCAATATCGGGGTCGATGTCACGCGGGTCGATGATCTCAACCCGCACTTGCGACGCGAGGATGAGCCTTTCAACGTCGGCCATCGCGGTAACCAGACGGTCCCGCTGCGGCTCCGTCAGCGGCGTCAAGATCGATGCCGCGAGTTCATTGGATGAGCTGTCCAATACCGCCCGCGGTAGGGAAAGCTCCTTTTGAGTGCTCTGCCGGTAGCATGGCAGACCCAAGGCAAAAGCGCCTGCTCCAACCTATTCCAGTTCCAGCCCACTTATTCCAGCTCTAAGAGCCAGCCCTGCTTGCCCACGTTCATCGCCTGCGTCCTGCCGATTGCGGCGCGCACTCCAGCGTTCTCGTGTATGTGGCCACAGGCGAAATATTCCGGCTGCCCCTGCAGCAGGAAATCGCGCACCGCCGTGGAGCCGGCGAACCTGCCGTTTCCGATACGATCGAGTTCGGTTCCATACGGCGGACAGTGGCAGATGAGCACCAGCGGTGCGAGACCTGCGAATTGCTCCAACTTCTGCGCCAGTTCCGCCTCGCTCAACTCGCCCGGCGTGTTAAACGGAGTGGGATTGGAATAACCCAGGCCGGCAACCTGATAGCGGCCCCACTGCGCGTGCTGCTCGTGGAAATCGTGCAAGCCGAAGTCGCGGCACAGGCCGGCGATCTGCGCGGCCGTTTCGTGATTGCCGGGCAGCACGTAAACGCGGTCCGCGCGGCGGCGCAGAATCTCTCCGCAGCGCTCGAGTCCGCGGCCGAAGGTCACCAGGTCGCCGGCCGCCACGTAGTAATCGGCTTCGGTTTCCATGAGCCGCTCGAGCGTGCGCAGATCTCCGTGTATGTCCGAAAAGATCAGCAGCTTCATGATGCGGGTTGTAAGACAGGGGGCCGTGCGGCTGCATCCCGGCGGGCCATATCCGCCGCGATGGTGCGCGACCCGGCATAGAGCGCCAGCGCCAGCCCCGCCGAACATACTGGGATCACGTACATCGCCTGGTGCAGCCCGATGGCCTTGAAGGCCTCGCTGACCACCGCGGAGCCGGCTGCTCGCGCGGCGCTTCGCGCCAGGTAATCGCTGAGCTGTCCGGTGATCAGTGGCCCGAAGGCTGCTCCGCAAAGATACATTACCAGAAAGTAAATCGCCATGGAGGTGCCGCGCAGCGCGGGGGCCACGATGTCGTGAATCGCGGAATATACCAGCCCATAGTACATGTTCAAGAAGCCATACGCGGTCATGATCAGGGCGATAGATACGGCGGCGGCGCCGGCCGGCTGCCAGGTGCCTACCAGCGCTACCGGCGCGGCCAGAAAAGCAGCCGCGGAGGCCGAGAGCATGCGCCCGTCCGGCCGTATGCGGACGACGCGATCGCCCCATGCGCCCGCCGTGATGCCTCCCAACACGCCCGCTACGGCATACCCGACTCCCGCCCAAAAGCCCGCCCGGCCGACCGAGAGCCCGTGATACCGCGTCAGGAACGCCGGAAAAAAGGTAGCCAGAGCGTAGAGGTTGAAGTTCACCAGCGCGCCGGAAGCGATGATCCACCACATGGTCGGGATGCGCAGGATCGACCACGCGGGCGCAGGCGTACCCGCCGGCGGACGATGCGCTTCACTGGCCCCGCGCGCCGGCTCCTGCAAACGCAACAGGGCAGGTATGAGCAGCACGGCGGGCAGCGCGGCGACCACCAAAGCGGCGCGCCAGCCCCACGCTTGCGCCACGGGTCCGCTGATGGCATAGCTGAGCGCGCCGCCGATCGGCACACCGAGCATGAACACGGCCAGCGCGCGCGATCGCTGGTCGGCCGGAAACAGGTCGCCGATCCAACTCGTGCCCGTCGGCGCGCAGGCTGCCTCGCCCACGTACACACCCAGGCGCGAGACCAACAGCATCAGGTAGCTGCGCACCAGCCCGCCTGCGCCGGTGAGCGATGCCCAAATCAGCATCCCGGCCGCCATCAGCTTTTTGCGGCTCCACGAATCGGCCAGCCGCCCCAGCGGCAGCCCCACCAGCGCATACAGCACGACTGGCAGCGTTCCCATCAAGCCCAATTGCGTGTCGGAAAGGTGGAACTCTTTACGGATGGGCTCGAGCAGCGCACCCAGCACCTGCCGGTCGTAGAAGTTGAGGATGTTGATGGCGAACAGTACCGCCAGCGAGCGCCGCAGAGTCTTGGAGTGCACTGGCTGAGAATGTTAGCACAAAGGGAGGTATCGGGTCTGGCAGCCCGTCGGAATATCGTCCCCAGGCCATCCCCGCTCTATAAAATGCAGTAGTGCGATATTCCCCGATCGGTCCCGCCGCCGGGATTTTGCGCTTGACATGGATTCTGGTAATTTGGTCTTGGCAAGCCTTTCAATGTACGTTCCTGATGGGTGCCGATTCTCCCCCAAGTGGCCCACACACGCCTAGCCTAACAGGCTGCGGAAAAACGGATTAAGAGCGCGGGCCGCGGATCAACACCGATGAACGCCGATTGAAAACAAATAACTTGGTCTTGTCTTATCGGCGTGCATCTGCGTGCATCTGCGGCTAAGTTGCCTTTTTCAGCAACCCGCTAAGCGATTACGGAGATCGGGCAATTGCCTTCGAACACATCTACCGCGAGGCATGGACGTTATTTGCGCGAGCGGGCCGGGCGCGGTCATAGAGGAGCAAGCAGTTGCGACTGGGCGCATCGAGTTCTCCGCTCACCTCTAGTTCCGGATATTCCAGCTACAATCTTTATTGCGGTGACACCTGAAGGAGAGGCAAGCGTGTCATTTTCCAATGTGTACGACGATACCGAGAGAGCGGAAGCGTACGCGACCCTCGAGTTCCCCGGCACCTACCATCTGGCATACCGCGATTTGCCTGCGATCATCGCCGCGCACGTCACCGGGCGCGAAGCTCTCGATTTCGGCTGCGGCGCCGGCCGGTCCACGAGGTTCTTGAAAAAGCTCGGTTTCGATGCAGTCGGCATCGACATATCGAGCAGCATGATCCATCTGGCTACAAACGTCGACCCGAGCGGAACCTATCGACTGGTCGACGATGGCGACTTCAGCGCCTTGCAGCCTGCCCGCTTCGACCTGATTCTGTCTGCGTTCGCTTTTGACAACATTCCCGATGTCGCCAAGCGGTGTGAGCTATTACGCGGCCTGGGGCGCCTGCTGAATAATGAAGGACGGATCATCTTGCTCAGCTCCACACCTGATATCTACACGCATGAGTGGGCGTCGTTCACCACGAAGGATTTTCCAGAAAACCGCCGTGCGAAGAGCGGGGACACGGTCCGGATCGTGATGAAGGACGTCCGGGACGGGCGCCCCGTGCTAGACGTTGTGTGGTTCCACGAAGACTACCTGAAACTCTTTGCCGCATCCGGGCTCGACCACGTCGCTCACTACACACCACTGGGACGCGAAGATGAGCCCTACGAGTGGCTGACCGAGACCTCGCTCGCCCCCTGGGTCATCTACGTCCTGAGAAAGAAGAATTAGGCCAGCCTGTGATCGTCGAGTTTGCCGACACTACCAAGGAGTGGTACCGTAACGACAAGCGCCACCGTGAATACGGCCTGGCCGTCCAGCGGCCAAACGGCGACAGCGAATAGTGGATCAACGATCGCCAACTCAATGCCACGGAAATCGCGGCTATTCGGCAACAAGTGAAACACCAGGAAACGGAAAACGACGCCGCCGACTTCCCGACGAGGCGCCTCACAAGACTTGCCGGCCGCGCGCCCGCTCTGTTTCATGAGGCCGCCATGAAATTCCTGTCGCCGCCGGAGCCCGGCATCGAAACTGACGCAACGCCCGGCATGAAAGCAGCGCTCCTATGACCTATCCAAACCTCATGGCCACCGTCGGCCGGACGCCCCTGGTTGAACTCGGGCGTCTGGCGAAGAATCTCCCCGGCCGGGTATTCGCGAAATTGGAAATGCGAAACCCATGCGGAAGCGTAAAGGACCGGGTCGGCGTCGCGCTGGTTGAGGATGCCGAATCGCGAGGCGTGTTGAAGCCTGGCATGACGATCGTCGAAGCCACTGGCGGGAATACAGGTGTAGGACTGGCTTTCGTCGCCGCGATTCGGGGCTACGGGCTTATCCTGACGATGCCGGAAACCATGTCGGTGGAGAGAGTCGCACTGCTCAAGCAGCTCGGCGCGAAGGTCGTGCTGACCCCGGGCATCCTCATGCACGACGCCGTTACGCGGGCGGAGCAGATCGCAAAAGAGGTACCCGGCGCCATCATCCTGGACCAGTTTAAGAATCCGGCAAATCCCGAGATACACAGGAGAACGACGGCCGTCGAAATCTGGGACGATACGCAAGGCGCGGTCGATTGTTTCGTTTCCGCCGTTGGCACAGGCGGAACGATTACCGGCGTAGGCGAGGTTCTAAAGCAGCGGAAACCGGGTGTGAGCGTCGTCGCCGTGGAGCCTGCCAACGCCGCTGTACTTTCCGGCCGCCCGGCGGGGAATCACCAGATTCCCGGAATCGGTGTCGGGTTCGTCCCGGAAGTATTGAACCGTTCCATTCTCGACAAGGTGTTTGCCGTGACAGATGAGGACGCATTCTCGTGCGCGCGGCGGCTCGCCCTGGAGGAAGGGATTATCGCCGGAGTTTCATCCGGCGCCGCGGTGCATGCGGCCCTTGCCGTTGCCGGCCGGGAGGAAAACGACGGAAAGACTATCGTCGCGATCCTGGCCGACACTGGGGAACGGTATGTGACCACAAGCTTGTTCAACCATGCTCCGGCGGGCGCTTAGACCAGAAATCGCTGGAGTTCAGGACTGGGACGATTTCGAAATCGACCAAGTCGCGCCAGCGTTCGACCCAGATGTGCAGCAAGTCTGGATGCAGCGCTTCCATGATCTGGAAACAGCGGCTGCCTGACGGATCGACCCAGCTCTCGTGGTAGACGACGCCCTCGGGCAGCATTCGGCCAGACTGATTGAAACGCTCGCCGATAGAGTTGAGATGGCCTTCCTTAAAGTGTTCTATGACCATGAACAACATGATTTTTGAGGGGCTGGTTGGCAGGCGAAAGCGCCTGCCCGACCATTAAGGTTGTCAGGGTTTGAACTCCACCATATACTGGCTGCCCTTGATGTGCTCGTGCTCGGAGAGCTCGCGGAAGCCGTTCGCTTCGATTTCGCGCACCAGATCCGGCTCATCCAGCCGGATATGCTTGACGGCGTCCATGCCCTGCATGGCGTTGGGCCGTTTGTAATACTCCACGACGACCAGCCGTCCGCCGTCGCGCAAGGCTTGGTGAAATGCCGCGAGCATCTTCTCCGGGTAGTCGTAATGGTGGTAGGAATCGAGCGCCAGGATCACGTCCACGCTGCCTGCGGCGAGATGCGGATCGGTCTCCGTGCCTTTGATGAACGTCACGTTGGCGAGCTTCTGCCGATCGGCGCGCTCTTTTGCGGCGGCCAGGAAATCGTCAAAGATATCTTCCGCGAGCACATGGCCCGTGGGTCCGACGGCGCGGCTCAGATACGGCAGCATGTAGCCGACGCCGGTGCCAATATCCGCGACGGTCATGCCCGGCTTGAGCGCCATGGCATCCACGAGCTCTTGCGGCCGTTCAGTGGCGTCGCGTTCCGTGCTGCCCAAGGTCGCGGCAATCGATTTGCGCCCTTCGGCGGTCTGGTATCGCGCGTTGGCATCGGCGGCAACCTGTGCCCAGAGAGCCGGGCAACATGCGATCAGGATCAGGATGCGGCGAATTTTCATAACGCAGTCTCCATGGGCAGGGCCAGCGGCGGCTCGAGCAGGAAGTCGAGTTGGGCCATCTGGGCTACGGCTTCGCGCATGGCGTGTTCGTAAGTTGGTTCCACGGTGATGACGAACGGCAAGTCGTTCTTCGTGTCAACGGGCAATTGCAGAACTGCCTCCAGACTGATCTGCTTGGCCGCCAGTATAGCGAAAAGGGCGGCGAGGATGCCCGGCTTATCCCTGACGCGGAAGCGCAGGTAGTAGGCGCGTTTCTGCAAGACCACCGACACAGGCTTGTACTCCCCGAGCCTTTCGTGCGCGAACGGCGAGACCCGCTCGGGGCTGCCGCTGCGGATTTCGCGCGCGACGCGCATAAGGTCGCTGACCACTGCCACGCCAGTCGGTAGCGATCCGGCGCC
>JBEKUO010000393.1:0-6988 GCA_049514955.1 Bryobacteraceae bacterium
TGCTGTGGGCTTCCGCCCACAGTGTGGCGTTTCCACATTTGCTGGCCGGGGTGGGGCAGGCGCTTTCGCCTGCCAACCGCCGAGCTTCAGTTCGCTGGTAGCGGGACTTCGCCCCGCCCGCTATGGGCTTCAGCCTACAGTCTGTATTCGCCGAGCTGAAGCTCGCCGCAGCACGCTGAAGCGTGCGCTACGTGTATCCTGCATATCATGGAGCCTAAATTCGACCAACCGCGCCTCGCCATCAACCGCGTCTACACGCGCCTGGGCGACGCCGGTGAAACCAGCCTGGCGGGCGGACAGCGCGTGGCCAAAGATTCTCCGCGCATCGAAGCCTACGGCACCGTGGATGAGCTGAACTCCTTCGTCGGACTGGCCCGCGCCACCACCGCCGACGCCCCGGCCCTCGCGGACCTCGCCGCGATCCTGCTGCGCGTGCAGCACGAGTTGTTCAACCTGGGCTCCATCCTCGCGACGTTGCCCGCGGATGTGCATCCACGCCAGGCTCGTATCACCGAAGCGGAGATCGCTCAACTCGAAGCCGAGATGGATCGGATGAACGCGGAGCTTCCCGCTTTGCGATCCTTCGTGCTGCCGGGCGGCTCGCGGCTCAACGCGGAACTGCATGTTTGCCGCACCGTATGCCGCCGCGCCGAGCGCAAAGCCACGGCCTTGGCGCGCGAAGAGCAGATCCCCGCGGAGGCCGTGAAATATCTGAATCGCCTCGGCGACGCGTTCTTTGTCTGGAGCCGCTGGGCCAGCCATCGCACAGGAGTTCCCGAGACGCTTTGGGAACCCAATCGCGCGGCCAGCGGCGGTACACTATCTGAATAAGGAGTTGACATGGATCAAGGAAAGAACGTCCGGCCCTTGGCGTTGAGCCTGACTGTACTGGGAGCGTTGGCCCGTCTGGCGCCGCATCCGCCGAACTTCGCTCCGGTGGGCGGCATGAGTCTTTACGCGGGTGCACGCCTGCGCGGCTGGCAGGCCTTCGCGTTGCCGTTGCTGCTGATGGCCGTGACCGATCCGCTGCTCGGCGGCTATTCCTTCGCGACCCCCTTCATCTATCTCAGCTTTCTGATCAACGTGTGGATCGGCCGCCGCTTGCAGGCCACTGAAAGCCCTGTGCGCATCGGCGCCGCCTGCCTGCTGTGTAGCGCACAATTCTTCCTCATCACCAACTTCGGCACTTGGCTGGGGAACATGTATCCGCACACATTGTCCGGATTGGCGCTGTGCTACACCGCGGCGATCCCCTTTTTCGGTCGCACGCTGGCGGCCGACCTCCTGTATTCCGGCGTGTTGTTCGGCTTGCACGCGTGGCTGAGCCGTAGCCTGCGCACGGCCGAGCGCGTTCCTGCGGCCGCTTGAAACGCACGCTGCTTTCCTGGAGCAGCGGCAAGGATAGCGCTTGGGCCTTGCACCTGCTGCGACAACAAGGTGTGGAGATAGCGGGGCTGCTCACGACATTCAACGAAGTGGCAAACCGTGTGGCCATGCACGCCGTCCGCCACGCGCTCGTCGAGGCGCAGGCCGCCGCTGCCGGCCTTCCGCTGCGCGCCGTGCCGCTCCCGTGGCCCTGTTCCAATCAACAGTATGAGTCCCTTATGGCCGAGGCCTGCCGCGCCGCCGTCGCGGACGGAATTGGCGCCATCGCCTTCGGTGATCTGTTCCTGCGCGATGTACGCGAGTATCGCGAGCGCTCGCTCGCAGGCAGCGGACTCGAACCGCTCTTCCCGCTCTGGGAAATGCCCACGCGCGACCTGGCGCACGAAATGATCCGCAGCGGTCTGCGCGCCAAAATCACCTGCGTGGATAAGAAAATCCTGGACGCGAGCTTCGCCGGCCGCGAGTTCGACCTGGCGCTGCTGGCGGACCTGCCGCCGCATGTGGATCCCTGTGGCGAGAACGGCGAATTTCACTCGTTCGTTTACGATGGTCCAATGTTCCGCCATCCGATTCCGGTCACCGTGGGCGAATTACGCGATGCGGATGGCTTCGTCTTCGCGGATCTGCTGCCGGCCGCGGCGCAAGGAGCGTGATGCCGCGCATCGTTTCCCTGATCTCCAGCGCCACCGAGATCGTCGACGCCCTGGGCGCATTGCCCTGGCTGGTGGGCCGCTCGCATGAATGCGATTTTCCGGAAGAAGTGCTGGCGCTCCCGGTTTGTACCGCGCCTCGCTTCGCGGTGGATGGCGACAGCCGCGAAATCGATCGCCTGGTCAAGCAAACCCGCGCGCAGGCGATTTCAGTCTACCAGGTGTTCGACGACGTGTTGGAGAGCTTGCAGCCCACCCACATCCTGACGCAGATGCACTGCGAGGTCTGCGCCGTCAGCCTTCGCGACGTGGAGCGCTCCGTCGCCGCGCGCCTGGCCAGCCGGCCGCGTATTGTCTCGCTGCAGCCTAATTCCCTTACGCACGTGTGGGAAGACATCCGCCGCGTGGCGCAATCGCTCGAAATCGCGGAGCGCGGCGAGCAGCTCATCGGCAAGCTACAGGAGCGCATGCAGGCAATTTCCGATGCCGCGCAAGCCGCCCCGCGGCGTCCCCGCATCGCCTGCATCGAGTGGATCGAGCCGCTGATGCCCGCCGGTAACTGGATGCCGGAACTGGTCGCGATGGCGGCCGCGGAAAACGTCGCTTGGAACACATGGCAGGATCTGGCCGCCGCCGATCCGGACGCGATTCTGGTGATGCCCTGCGGCTTCGACCTGGAACGCGCCGCTCGCGAGACGCACTGGCTCACGGACCGCCCCGCCTGGCATGATTTGCAGGCCGTGCGCAACCGCCGGGTCTACGTGGCCGACGGCAATCAATACTTCAACCGTCCGGGACCACGCCTCGTGGAATCGCTTGAAATCCTGGCCGAGTTGGCCCACCCGGAGATCTTCCCCCCGCACCTGCGCGGAGCTGGTTGGAGAGAGGTATGATCGCGGCCACCCGGGAGAGCAACTACTGCTTCTCGGCGACGGACGTCGACGTTGCGCCGGTCAGTTTATTCGTATTTACCACCGTCATTTTCTTCCCATCGGGCGCGACGGTCATTTTCGATACCCCGATTACCTTGCCATCACGCTTGCGCGTCTCCTCTATCGTGCGGTCGTCGACGCGCTTCAAAGAGACGGAGTTGTAGGTGTACGATCCCTTGACTGGGTAGTCTTTGCCGTCCAGCTTCGCAGTGTAGCTCTCGCCCGTCGGTGCAGACATACTCATCTCTTCGCCGCTGGTCTTGTAAGTCGTGGTGAGGCCATTTTCACTCTGTTTAACCTTGTTTGTTCGCCAAGAGCCAGAAGTCGCATGCGCTCCCGCAGGCGCCTTTCCCACTCGCGTGTACGTAACTTCCACGTTCACCGTTTGATCGCTGTTCGCCGGATGGGCGGTAACCTTCGTCGTCAGAGTCTTGCCGTCGTCCGACACAGTCCGAGTCTGCTCCGTCACTGTCTTGCCGTTCTTTTTGGTCGTGGTTGCAATCGTCTTGGGATCGACTTCACGCACACTGACCGTGTCATAAGACTGGCCGGTGACGGACTGGTCCTGCCCATCGGCCTTCACGTCGATCTTCGGGCTGCAACTGGAACAGCTATACATACCCTTGTTCACCGAAAAGACATTAGGCTTCGGCGATGGCTTGTATTGGTCCATGTTGTTGCGCCAGGTGCCGTCAAATGGGCTTTGCGCAAGCGACGATGCGGGAGCCCACAACACGAGCATGAGAAACAACGCGTATGTAACAAGCCGCTCGATTCTGTTCATCTGCATTCTCCACGGCCAGGATGGCCAGCACCGATTATACACCCAACCACAACAAGTGGAACTGTTTATCTCATTTTTTCCCACCCAGGCAGCTCCGTGCGCCCCGGAGGACGCCAACGCCTGGCTCTTGGCGCCCCCCTCCCCGCGCCTGCGCGCTAGGCTGGTAGGAGTTATGATCGTGGCCGCAACCAAAGGAGCGAATACATGCAAGTCTTCTTGACCGGAGCAACCGGATACATCGGCAGCGCAGTGGCCGAGGCGCTGCGCAACGCAGGGTACGCCGTGGTGGGCCTGGCGCGTTCTGAGGACCAGGTGCGCGCACTGGCCGCCAAGGGTTTGGGCGCGCACCGCGGAGATCTGCGGGATCCCGCCAGTCTGGCTGAAGGCGCGCGGAACGCCGATGCCGTGATCCATTGCGCGCTGCCGGCAGCCGCCGATACGCCGCAGGTGGATCGCGCCGCCGTAGAAGACATCCTGGGTGCGCTGTCGCAATTCAACCGGCCGTTCATTTATACCAGCGGCTGCTGGGTGTTGGGTAACACGGGCGATAAGATTGCGGACGAAGACGCGCCGCTCGCGCCCACGCCGTTGGTGGCCTGGCGTCCGGCCGTCGAGCAACTGGTGCTGTCTGCCGCCCGGCGCGGTGTGCAGGGCGTGGTGCTGCGTCCGGTCATCGTTTATGGGCGCGGTGGCGGCTTGCTGACCTCGTTTGTCCAGTCGGCCCGCGAGCACGGCGCCGCCCGCATCGTCGGCGATGGCGAGAACCGCTGGACCTTCGTGCACGTGGACGATCTGGCGGACCTGTACGTGCGCGCACTGGGTGCGGCCGCAGGCACGCTGCTATTCGCAGCGCATGGTCCGGCGCACCGCGTCTGCGAAGTGGCCGAAGCCGCCAGCCGCGCAGCGGGCGCAAGCGGCAAAGTGGAAACCGTGCCGCTCGCGGAAGCCCGCCAGACGATGGGCCCGTTCGCCGATGCCCTGGCGCTCGATCAGCAAATCTCCGGTGAACGAGCGATGCACACCCTGGGCTGGCGGCCGCAAGCCCCCGCGGTGCTGGCGGAGCTGGAAAGCGGCTCGTATCGCTGAAGTGGGGCACGCCAGGATTGGCTGCCCCTCGGGACTACTGTTGCTTCGGTTGCAGCGTGGGCGGCGCGGGCCGGCCCGGCGCCGGCGGAGCGGTCGGCGGCCCAAAGAAGTCCTGATCCATGACAGTCGCCGTGGATTTCTTCAGATCGTCCAACTCCTTCTTCACCACGTCCCCGGACATCTTCTTTTCCATATCGGCCCGCACTTCAACCCAGGTCTTCTCCTGATGTTGCTCGACCTTGATGATGTGATAGCCGAACGGGCTCTTCACCGGTTCGCTGAGCTCGCCTACTGGCAGCGCGAAAGCCGCGGTCTCGAAGGCCGGCGTCATCCGGCCGTGACCGAACGTCCCCAGATCGCCACCTTTGGCGCCGGAGCCTACGTCGTCGGATTCCGCTTTGGCGATCGCGTCGAAATCCCCGCCATCCACAAGCTTCTTGCGAATTTCCTGAGCTTTCGCCAGGGCTTCCTCTTCCGTGAGTTCCTTCTGGTCCTTCCGGAGCGGAACCGGCGAGCCTTTGAACCGGATCAAAATGTGACGGGCCTTCACTTGTATGTAGTCCGTCTTGTGTTGGTCGTAATAGGCACGCGAAGCCGCTTCGTCCACCACTGCCGTGGCTTGCAGGTTCTGCGGCAGTATCACCTGCGCCAGCACTTGCTCGCCGGTGAACGCCATTTGGTCCTTGAAGGCCTGTGTATCTTCCAATTTGCGGCGGCGCGCCTCTTGCGCCCTGGTTTTGGTATCGATGAGATATTCGGCGAACCGCCGGCGGCCCGTGGTGCGCATCTGCTGGCGGTATTGCTCCGGGAGCAGGTCCACGAGACGATCGAATTCGGCCGCGGTGATCTTTTCGTCGCCTATCGTCAAGACGACTTTATCGGGAGGCACTGGCGCTGCCACGACCGGGGCGGACGGCTGTACGCTTACTGTCGGCGGCTTGTTTGCCGCCGGGGAAGGCGAAGCCGGCGGTGTCGCAGGCGGCGTAGCGGGCGGTGTCTGCGCAAGCAGGCAGGCCACGGGTGTTAGGAAAAGCAAGAGTTGCAGGGATTTCATCTACTCCATAATACCAACAGCTTGCAGCCCGCCGCTGTACCCCAGCCGCAACCTGCCCTCGTGGCGCGTGCTGCCCCGAAGAACCGCTCCACCACTTCGCATTCGTCTGGAAACGCGGCGCGCGGTTCGACGAGCACAAGGAACGCCACCGGGCAGAACGTCGCGAGTGTTGGCTACGGAACGCGTTCATGCCGCCAATTCTCGATCGCCAGATTGACACCCGTACGCTGGATGGCCCGAAAATCGCCCGTCTTGCCGGTGACCAGAGGCCGGTCCAGCCGGAGGGCGACGGCGGCAATCAGGCAGTCGGGAAGCTCGACTACATAGCCTTGCCGTCCCGCCGCAGCCTTGATGGAGGCCGCGTTACGGTAGTCAGCCGCATTAGGCGTGATCTCCTCATTCCTATTGAGCCAGGCCAGCACCTTACTAAGCTGGACGGAGGCTCCCTTGAATTCCAGGCCGAAGACGATTTCGTAGACAGTGACGCTGGTGAAGGTGAAAACGCCGTGATCCCTGGCGTAAGCTGCGGCGCGTCCCGCACACTGGTGTTGTGGCCCTTGAGGTACTCCGACAGGATGTCGGTATCCAGGATCGCCTTGACGGTCATTGTCAGAGAGACGGTTCCCGCCTGCTTGGCCGATGTCTCTCCTGATAAGCCATGGAGACCACCTCGTCGAGCAAGGCGGAGTCCTCTGGACTGCCGAAGAGACCCAGCCCCTGCTCAAAGAGCGAATTGCCCACTACCGGCACGTCCGCTTGGCCCGTTTGCGGGGGCAACTCGGCGATGGCCCGATCGATGAGTTCCGCGACCGAGGCGAGGTGGTCGGCGCGAATGGCGTCGCGGATGGCCCGTTCCTGGTCCGGACTGAGCGTAATCGTCATGGCTTCCGTCCCCACCCTACCCCAACGGAGCGGTTCCGGTCAACCAGATGCGCGCGATAACACCGCCACCGTCAGCACGCTACGCCAACAGACAGCGCCAAGGGCGTGCCGGATGGTGTATAAGCTCTGGAAGATGCTGGCCTATCTTGACGACATTGAAGGGCCGGACGAATTGCGCTCCCTTACGGCGTGGAAGGTGCACTCATTGGCCGGC
>JBEKUO010000394.1:0-6980 GCA_049514955.1 Bryobacteraceae bacterium
AAAAGAAACAAGCCGCGCCGGGTAATCGAGCAGAAGCAGTTCACCTTTCCGATCCACGGATTTGTCTCGACCGCTAGCAGACGGGACAACTCCGCCGGCCGCGCGCGTTAGCGGTATCTGGACCTTTGACGCGATCATTTCACGAGAGACCGTTGGCAAGTCGAGAAGGCTCACCACTGGCAACTCGGATGACGATGCAATCGTTATCTAGTAAACTTGACGCATGCGAACCGCAAAGCATAGCTGCCTGTTCCTGGCGCTGGCCCTGGCGAGCGCCCCGCTGATTCGCGCGCAAAGCGCGCCCGCCCACGAGCTGGATGTGCCTTACGTGCCGTCGCCGGGAGCGATCGTCAAGGGCTTGTTGAAGCTGGCGGACGTCCACAAAGGCGACGTGGTTTACGATTTGGGCTGCGGGGACGGGCGCATCGTCATCGCCGCAGCGAAAGACTTCGGGGCGCGCGGCGTCGGCGTGGATCTCAATCCGGAACGAATCAAAGAAGCCAACGAAAACGCCAGGAAAGCCGGCGTGACCGGCCTCGTCAGTTTCCGGGAGGGCGACCTGTTCGATGCCAAGATGGATGACGCTACCGTCGTTACTCTCTATCTGCTGCCCAGCGTAAATCTGAAGGTGAAGCCCAAGCTGCTGCGCGATTTGAAGCCGGGCACGCGGGTGGTCTCCCACAGTTTCGACATGGGCGATTGGAAGCCGGCTAAGGAAATTGAGGTCGATGGCCGGAGCCTGTATCTCTGGATCATTCCGGAGCACAAGCAGGCCGCGCCGTAGTCCGGCCTGCGGCGTGATAGAGTTGAGACCATGTCTGAACGGGAAACCACTACGCTCGCTGGGGGATGCTTCTGGTGCCTGGAAGCCGTCTATGACGAAATGGAAGGCGTCGTCTCGGTGGAGTCGGGCTACATGGGTGGACGGCAGCCGAATCCGACCTACCGCGATGTCTGCACCGGCCGCACCGGCCACGCCGAGGTCGTGCAAATTACCTTCGATCCGGATGTAGTTTCCTTCCGCGATATCCTGGAAGTCTTCTTCGCCATTCACGACCCGACCACTCTCAACCGGCAGGGCAACGATGCAGGAACGCAGTATCGCTCGGCAATCTTTTATCACTCAGACGAGCAACGATCGACGGCTGAACAGGTCATTCGCGAACTGACGGCGGCGAAGGCTTTCCACGATCCGATTGTGACCGAGGTTGCACCCGCATCCACGTTCTATGTCGCCGAAGACTACCATCAGGAATACTTCGCCAACAATCCGCAGGCGCCGTATTGTTCGTACGTAGTGGCGCCGAAGGTTCAGAAGTTCCGGCACAAATTCGCGAAGAAAGTGAAGCAGGCGGTATAGAGGGCGGGCGAGAACCGCTCCCTGACGGTCGCGGCTCGGCACGGAGTCGCTCACTCGTGCCGCAGCGCAAGCACCGGGTCGATACGGGCCGCGCGGCGCGCCGGGATGGCGCACGCCAGCAAGGCCACTAGAAGCAGGGCAGCGGGCGCCACCAGCAGCACGCCGGCGTCCAGCGGGCTGACGTTATACAGCGCGTCCTTCAACACGCGCGTAAGGGCCAGCGCTCCCGCCAAGCCGGCCAGCGCTCCCACCGCGGCGATGATTATCCCTTCCCGCACTACACTAGCGAGCACCTGTCCCGCGGCGGCGCCCAAAGCCATACGAATGCCGATCTCGCGCGTACGCTGCGCCACGCCATAGGCCAGCACTCCGTACAAGCCAAGCAACGCCAGCACCAGGGCGATGGCCGCGAACGAAGAGATCAATGTCATCAGCATTCTGCGCCTGGCGACGGAGCGTCCCAACAGTTGGTCGCCCGTGCGCAAGCGATATGCGGGCACATCGGGGTCCACGGCAAGGATCGCTTGTTGCGCGGTGCGGCCCAGGGCGGCCGGATCGCCCGCGGTGCGCAAGAACGCGGCCAGCACAGGCACGGGCGTTTGTGCCATCGGCACATAGATCTGGATGGCGACGGCTCCTGCAGCCCGCCGGATTTCATACTGCCAACCACACCGACGATTTCAAGTGTCTCCTTTCCATCTTCGACGCCGATGCGTTTACCGATCGGATTCCTATGCGGGAACTTCTGGCGCGCGAACTCATCGTTAATAATCGCCACCAGCGGTGCGTGGCCGTCCCGAATTGAAAATGTCCGGCCCAAGCTTAGCGGCACGCCAAGCGCGGCGAAATAATCCGGCGTAACGGACTGCGAGATCCCTTGCAGGAAGCCTGCACGGCTATTTCCCTCGCCTGCAACCCACCAATTCGACCACACCTGCCAGCCGCCGCCGCCCAGCGGCAAGGACATCCCCAGTCCCACATGTTGCACGCCGGGGATGGACTCGAGCCGCGCGGTCACCGAGTCCACGTAGCGCTCCACTTTCTCCTTCCGATACTGGCCGTTTTCCATTACCTTGGAATTCGGCAGGGAAAGGAAGAAGGTCAGCAGACGATCGGTGCGGAAGCCGGCGTCCTCGCGAAGCAGATTCCAAAAGCTCTTGATCAGCAGGCCCGATCCCGTCAGCAAGACGATCGACAGCGCCACCTCCGTCATCACCAGCACGGCGCGCGTGAGACTGCGCCGGCGGCCCTCGGTGGCGCTGCGTCCGCCTTCCTGCAAGCCCGCGCTGGGATGATTCCGACGCGCTTGGAACACAGGTCCGAGGCTGCACAGTAGACCCGTTACCATGGCGAGGCCCAGCGTGAAAGCCACGGATATCGCGTCCACGTGGATCTGGTCGAGCCGCGGCAGGTCCGCCGGCCCGTGTTCGCGCAGCAGCGAGACCGCTGCCAATGCCGTGCCGATTCCCACCGCGCCCCCTGCCAGGACGAGCACCAGGCTCTCGGTGACCAACTGCCGCACCAGGCGCGCGCCGCTCGCTCCGAGCGCCGCCCGCACGGCCATCTCGCGACCCCGGCCCGAAGCCCGCACCAGCAGCAGCGTGGCGATGTTCGCGCACACAATCAGCCAAACAAATCCCACCGAGCCCAACAGCACGAGAAGCTGGGCGCGTGTGTCGCCGACGATGTCCTCTTTCAAGCTGACGATATCTACGCCCCAATCCCGATTCGACGCAGGGTAAGCCGCCGCCAACCGCCGGCTGATCTGGTCGAGCTGTACGCCGGTCTGCCGCAGTGTGGCGCCGGTCCGCAAGCGCGCCAGTGCGCTCCAATACCGGTTGTCCCGCGGTGTTTCGTCGCCGGTGCGGAGCAGGGAAGTCCAAAGTTCCGGATCGCCTTCGAAAGTGAAACTTGCCGGGAGGATGCCGACCACGGTTAAGGAAAGCCCGTTGAGCTTGATCGCGCCGCCAAGCAGCTTTGGATCGGCGCCAAAACGACTGCGCCACGTGCGCTCGGTTAGCAAAACGACCGGCGTCAAGCTGGGCTGGCTTTCTTCGGGTGTGAATATGCGGCCGGCCAAGGGCCTGACCCGTAGCGCGGACAAAACGCCGCTGGTCGCCATGGTGATGATGACCCGCTCGGATTGTCCGCCCGTGGAAAGGACCGCGTTGTCGGTAAGATAAATTCCCACGCTCTCGAACACGCCGCTGTCGCGCCAATCGAGATAATCCGGGTAGGACGCCGGCCCGTTCTTGATTCCCAGCGGAGGATTCTTGGTGAGAGGCTTGACCAAGCGGTTCGGCTCCGGATAGGGCAACGGACGTAGCAGCACGCCATCCACCGCGGTGAAGATCGAGGTGCAGGCTCCGATGCCCAGCGCCAGGGTGCCGATGGCCGCCAGACTGAACGCGGGCGTCTTCCGGAAGACGCGCAATGCATAGTGGAGATCCTTGAATAGCTCCTCCACGGGCTGCCATCGGCGAACGTCCCGGCAATCTTCCTTCACGCTTTCGTAACCGCCGAACTCGAGTCGCGCGCGCCGCCCGGCTTCGGTGTCGGGGACTCCCGAGCGCGCGAGATCCCGCGCACGGTTCTCGATGTGGAATGCGAGTTCGGCGTCAAGCTGCCGGTCGAGGCGCTTCCGTCGAAACAACCAGTCAAACCAGTGCATCGGTATGGCTCCTATTCCGCGGTACGGAGAATCAACCCGATGGCTTCCGCCAGGCGCTCCCATTGGGCGGTTTCCGTTTCAAGCTGTTTGCGTCCGGCCTTGGTCAACGTATAGAACTTAGCCTCGCGGCCGGTCTCCGATGCGCGCCACTCGGCCCGCAGCCAGCCGCGGCTCTCCAGGCGGTGCAGCGCCGGATAGAGCGAGCCCTGCTGCACCTGTAGCACATCCTTGGAGATCTGCTCGATGCGCTGGGAGATGGCGTAGCCGTGAATGGGGACCAGCGCCACAACCTTCAGGATCAGCATGTCCAGCGTGCCTTGTAACAAGTCTGTCTTTTCCGATGGCATGTGCGCACGTTACCTAGCCGTTCTACATATTCTACGCGCGGATATGTAGAATGTCACGGTATCACTCACAAAAATTATGGAACCCTTCGGCATTCTGGATCGTAATCCAGGCATGGAGAGCCTGCTCGCCGACCTGCGTCACGCCTTTCGCGTGTTTCGGAAGAGTCCCGGTTTCACGGCCATCGCCATCGCGGCCCTGGCGCTGGGTATCGGCGCCAACACTGCCATCTTTTCGGTCATCAATGTAGTCCTGCTGAAGCCGCTGCCATATCCGGAGCCTGACCGGATCATGCAGATTGCCCGCGGTTTCCCTGGCGGAGTTGGCAACTCGGCTTCCATCCCGAAATTCAATGCGTGGAAGAAGAACGACGTTTTCGAAGCGATGGCCGCTTACGACTTCGCCGGTCCGGGGATGAACGTCGGCGGCAGCGACCATCCCGAGCAGGTTAAGGGCATCCACGCTTCCTCCGAATTCTTCCGGGTCTTCGGCGTCTCACCCACGCTCGGCCGGACCTTCACGGCCGACGAGGATATGCCCAGCGGGCCAAAAGTCGCGGTGATCAGCTACCAGTTCTTCAGCCGGCGCCTGGGCGGCGATCTGCGGCTGGTGGGTACACCTATCCTAATAGCCGGCGAGCCCACCACGGTGGTGGGAGTCCTGCCGGCCACCTTCAAGTCCGATCCGCCGGCGGATATCTTCATTCCCTTGCAGGCCGATCCGAACAGCACCAATCAAGGCCACTACCTGCTGGTCGCGGGACGCCTGAAGCCGGGCGTCACGATTGAGACCGCCAAGGCCCAGATGAAGATCGTCGGCGAGCGGTTTCGCCAGGCCAACCCCAAGTGGATGGACAAAACCGAGAGCGTCGCGGTGACGCCGCTGCAGGAAGCGCAGGTGGGCGACGTGAAATTGCCGTTGATGATCCTTTTGGGCGCGGTGGGCTTCGTGCTGCTGATCGCTTGCGCGAATGTGGCCAACCTGCAGCTCGCGCGAGCGTCCACGCGGCAGAGAGAAATGGCTATCCGCACCGCGATTGGCGCGAACCGACTGCGCATCGTGAAGCAGCTCCTGACGGAGAGCGTGATGTTGGCGCTGGCCGGCGTTGTTCTCGGTTTTCTGATCGGCGCATGGGGCGTGCGGGCGCTGCTGGCCATTGCACCGGGCGACCTGCCGCGCATCAGCGACAGCCAGCATGCCTCGACGGCGGTTTCGGCTCTCGATTGGCACGTGCTCGGTTTCACGCTGGCCGTGGCGTTCGCCACTGGCATCCTGTTCGGGCTCTTTCCGGCCGTGCATGTCTCCCGGCTGGACGTGAATTCGGCGCTGAAGGACACCAGCGGCCGCGCGGGAACGGGCCGCCACCAGAACCGCGCGCGCGGCTTCCTGGTAGTCAGCGAGATCGCGCTAGCGGTGATTCTGCTGGTGGGCGCGGCGCTGATGATCCGCACGTTCGCCAGCCTGCGCGCGGTCAATCCGGGCTTCGATCCACACAATGTTTTGACTTTGCAGACGTCGCTTTCCGGCGGCCAGTACGGAACCACCGCGAAGGTCGATAATTTGATCCGGCAAATGACGCCACGCTTGGAGAGCCTGCCCGGAGTGCAATCCGCCGCAAGCGCCCTCATGCTGCCCATCGAGGGCGGCGTCGATCTGCCCGTCAACATCGCCGGCAAGCCGCCCGCGACGGGCGCCGTGTATAACGGCGACGAGCAATGGAGATCCATATCGGCGCACTACTTTGCGGCGTTCAAGATTCCGCTCCTGCGGGGACGCGTGTTCAGCGAACACGATATTGGAAACTCCGCCCGCGTGATCATCGTCAACGAGGCGTTCTCGAAGAAATACTTTCAGAACGAAGATCCCATCGGCCACGCCATGACGCTGGGCAAAGGCCTAGGCCCGCAATTCGAGGAGCCCGCGCGCGAGATCGTGGGCATCGTCGGCAACGTGCGCGAAAATGGTCTTACCGATTCCAATCAGCCCGTGATGTATGTACCGGCCAGCCAGGTCGCCGATGGGTTGACGCAGCTTGCGAACAGCGTACTCCCGCTAAGCTGGATTCTGCGCACGTCGCAGGAACCTACTGCCCTCGCCACCGCGGTTCAGCACGAGTTTCTGGCGGTGGACGGGCAACTGCCGGTCTCCAAATTCCGTACGATGGAGCAGGTGATCTCGGAATCCACCGCACGCTCGAATTTCAATATGCTGCTGCTGACGATTTTCGCGGGCACGGCCTTGCTGTTGGCGGCACTCGGAATTTACGGATTGATGTCGTATTCGGTGGAGCAGCGGACCCAGGAGATCGGCATCCGCGTGGCGCTAGGCGCCAGCGGCGGCGACATGCTGCGTATGGTGATCGGGCGCGGTCTGCTGCTGGCGGGAATCGGACTGGCGGTGGGTTTGGCTGCGGCGTTTGGCCTGACGCGTCTGCTGCAGAGCCTCCTGTTCGGTGTGAAGGCCAACGACCCGATGGCATTCGGCGCCGTGGTGGTCACGCTGGCGGCGGTGGCGTGGATCGCGATCTATATTCCCGCTCGAAGGGCTACGCGGATCGATCCGCTCGTCGCCCTGCGCTATGAGTGAGTGGCGCACGCTTTAGCG
>JBEKUO010000395.1:0-6974 GCA_049514955.1 Bryobacteraceae bacterium
GAGGCTGCCCCGGCGGCTGAACACTACCTGGCGACATGGCAAGCCAAGGTGAGTAGCCTGGTAGACCTGCTAAACGGCGTCCGTGCGGTGTTCCTGACAGGCCGGGGAGCATCGCTCGCGGCCGCCGGCACGGGCGGTCTGATTCTCAAGGAATCGGCGCATTTCCACGCCGAGGGAACGACCTGCTCGGCTTTCCGGCACGGGCCTTTCGAGATGATCGGGCGCGACGTCCTCGTGCTGGTTTTCGCTGGGGATCTGAAGACCGCTGCCCTGAATGAAAACCTGGTGCGGGACGTGCGCGACGCCGGTGGCAAGGCTTGTCTGGTTGGTCCGCAGTCCGGCGTGGATGCCTTTCGCATTCCGGTCGCCGCGCCGCCGATCCGCCCGGTCCTTGAGATGCTCCCGGTACAACTGATGTCGCTGGCGCTGGCGGCTTTGGCCGGCATCGAACCCGGCAAGTTCGAACGGCTCACAAAAGTCACCATGATCGAATGAGCGAGGTCACGACGGCAAGTACGAATACCAAGGCGCTGGCAAGCCTTCGAATCGCAGTGGGCGTTCTGTTTCTGATCTTCAGCCAGTACAAAGTGGCCGGCACGCAGTTCACTCTCGGCGGCGGATTCCGGTTTTGGATCAATCGATTCCTGGAGCAACGCCTTCCTGGTGGCTTACGGCGACCTGGTGGGTGGACAATCTTGCCAGCAGCCGGCTCTCCAGCCGGCGGCTGGAGTTTCTGCATTTTCCCGAAGGGCCTTGGTGGCACAATTTGAACAGTGCGGTGGGGCAGGCGGTTTCGCCCGCCAAGGCGAGCTTTGCGCCAGCAGCCGGCTTTTCAGCCGGCTTGGACACGCTGGAAAGCGCGTCCGCAGGCAGGATTGCCTGCCTCGCACTTAACCAACGCCAGGCATCGGCGTCGTGCTGTGAACGCGCGCGAGGTGCACGAAGGCTTCCGCCGCTCCGCAGCCGGATTCACGGCCACGGTAGCTTTCCATCGGTTGATGGTATTCCCGGTAGATCCGCTCGCCATCCTGGCTTTTGTGCGCAAACAACGCCGCTTTCTTCTTATCCCGCACCGCTGTGATATCGATGTAGTCGGTGGGATGGAAGCCCATGGTCTGCGCGCCCAAATCGACTTCGTAGTAGTAGAGCTCGAATCGTCCCCGCGCCGCCAGCCAGGCGCGAAACGTGAGAATGCTGGCCGCCTGGTGATCCATGTGACTGTCGATCGGCCATTGCGTGAACACCAGGTCGGGGTCTTCCGCGACGATCAGCTTGCCGAGCGACTCCGCGGCATTCCTGTCCACCACCGTGGCGCCATCGATCTGGCCGGCGAACACGGGCTTGGCGCCCAGTATTTTGCAGGCGGCTTCGCATTCGGCCGAGCGGATCGCGGCGGCATCGTTGTGTGACTTACCTGGAATGCCCGCCTCACCCCGCGTCAGGTAAATGATGGTGACGGCATGGCCTAGCGCGGCGTAGCGTGCCAGGCTACCGCCGCATCCGGATTCGGGATCGTCGGGATGTCCACCCACGCAGACGATTTTCAGCGCGCGGCCGGAAGGCGGCTTGCCCGCAGCAAGGGCAGCCAGAGGCATCGATACGATCGCGCGGCGCGACGGATTCATAGCTCAGTATACTGATCCTTATGCGACTCGCGGCAATCCGGATCATCGTCATCGCGTTCGCCGTACGCGCCTTCGCCGCCGACCTCGAAATTTCGCGGCCGGTGCGCTCCTGGGAGTTTCTGGATGCCACCGGGCCGCGTGCCGCATTGCTCGGCACGGAGGATGGCGCGCTCGAGGCGTATGTTTATCCGCTCAAGATCTTCTCCAACCTGCGGCTGCGGTTCGTCACGGATAGCCGCGTCATCCACGGAGAAAGCATCGCGCGACGCATGGCCTCACGGCCGGGCTCGTACACCATCACATATACAGGCGACGATTTTCAGGTCACCGAGACTTTGCTCGTGCCGGTGGACGAACCTGGCGCGCTCCTGCTTTTCCACGTACAGGCGCGCAGCCCGCTCCGCATCGACGTGGAGTTCGCGCGGGATTTCCAGTTGATGTGGCCGGCTTCGCTCGGCAGCGGCTACGCAGAGTGGAACGGCGCACTCCACGGCTTTCGATTTGGAGCCGATGGATACCCATACGCGGCGATTTTGGGATCGCCCGACGCGGCGCTCGAATCGCGCGAGTATGCCACGAATTATGCGGCCGCATCCGATTCGGTATTCACGCTCGGCGCCATCCAGGGCCATGCGGAACGTGTGCTGGCGCTCGCGGCTTCGATGAAGTCGGCGGACGAGGCGCTGGCTGCTTACCGGCGGCTGATCGCGCACTCCGGACAGCTTCTGGAAGAAACCGAGCGGCACTACCGCGACTACCTGGCGAACACCATTGAGCTGGAGTTGCCCGACGCGCATCTGCAGGCCGCTTACGACTGGTCCCGCATCAGCATGGTGAAGGGATTCGTAGACAATCCGTTTCTCGGCAGGGGACTGGTGGCCGGATACGGATTGTCGAAGGGCGCATATCGTCCGGGCTTCGCCTGGTTCTTCGGGCGCGATTCGTTCTGGACGTCGTTCGCCCTCACCTCCGCGGGCGATTTCGCAAACGCGCGCGCCGCCATCGCCTTCATCGCGGGTTTCCAACGAGCGGACGGCAAGATCCCCCACGAAATTTCGCAGTCGGCCAGCCTGCTGGACTGGTTCAAGCAATTTCCCTACGGATTCGCGTCCGCGGATGCCACGCCGCTATTCGCCATCGCCGCCGCCGATTACGTGCGGGCCAGCGGAGACGTGGCGTTTGCTAAAGAACAGTCGTCACGCTTGTGGAAGGCTCTGGAGTTCATGCACTCCACCCTCGACGAGGCGGGTTTTCCGAAGAACTACGGCACGGGTCACGGATGGGTCGAGGGCGGACCGCTGCTGCCTGTGCGCGTGGAACTTTATCAAGCGGGATGCTATGTGGAGGCTCTGCGCTCGCTGGCCACGCTGGCGCATCTGCTGAACGACGAGCCACGCGCGCGCCAGATCCAGGCGGAATTCGAACAAAAGCGCCGGGCGTTGAACGAGTTCTTCTGGCTGCCGCAAGCGCATACCTATGCTTTTGCTCTGGACACCGCCGGCAAACCCGTGGACCAGCCCAGCGTTTTGGCGACCGTGCCGATGTGGTTCGACCTACTGGACCGGCAGCACGCCCAGGAGATGATCGGCCTGCTCTCGCAGGACCAGCATGCGACGGATTGGGGCATGCGCATCATTTCCTCGCGCAACCCGCTCTACGACCCCTCGGGCTACCATTTCGGCTCGGTTTGGCCGCTTTTCACGGGCTGGGCATCGGTAGGCGAATACCGCAACCATGCGGCGGAACCCGCGCTCGCGAACCTGCGCGCCAATGCCTGGCTGGCCCTGGACGGCGCGGGGGGAAACACCACCGAAGTGCTCTCGGGAGACACGTATTCCCCGCTCTCCACCGCGTCGCCGCATCAGATCTGGTCGGCGGCCATGGTGGTTTCACCGCTGGTGCGCGGGTTGCTTGGTCTGGAGAGCGATGCCGTCGCGCGGAAAATCGTGTTCGCGCCACACCTGCCGGCAAAGTGGCAAACCGCGGGCGTGCACAGCATCCCATTTCTCGGTTCGCGCGTGAATCTCGATATCCGGCGGGACGCGAGCATGCTGGAATTGACCGTCGGGAACTCAGGCGCGGAAACCTTCAACCTGGAGTTCGCGCCCGCGTATCCGCCTTGCGCGCACGTGAGCAGCGCCACGCTGAATGGCAATCCGATTACCTGGAAAGCCGATTCCGAAGGCCAGGACTGGCACCCGCGGTTTGCGATTCCCGTGAAGCCGGGCAAGACCAAGCTCACCATACGGCACAGCGGCCTATTCGGTTACGCGGTGCCTTCTTCCCCGCCCCGGCTGGCCGAAGCGAGCGCGAATCTGAAGATCGTTTCCGAGCGCTGGACGAACAATGGACAGACGCTGGCGCTCACGGTTTCCGGCCGCGCGTCGCACGATTACCGCCTGGAACTGGTCAATGGCGATCTGGTGGCCGGCGTGGAAGGCGCGACTAAAGAAGGAGCCGCTCTGATCGTGCACATGCCCGCCGGCGCGGCGGACGAATACGTGGACCAGCAGATCACGTTGTCCCTACGGTAGGCTGTGGCGCAAGCTTGGTCGTATGCACGGGATCACTGGAACAAGTTGTGACTCGATGATGCGTTCGTCTGAACTGACCAGTCGAAGCCTGTTGACCCGGCCGGTAGCCACAAACGCGCAGTCCGCGAGATGGCGGAGAGATGCGCCCACGGCCGCAACCTCCGCCACGATTTCGATTGTGAATGGAAGGATCTGAAAGGCCGGATTCGATGCGAGGTAGTGGGTCAGTTTGAGTTTTCGGAAAGATCAGGCTCAGCAACTTCAATCGGTTGTGGGTAGCCTTTACCCTCCCACTGTTTTGCCCTGCGTTGAGCCCTCTGCTCTTCCTGGAGGAGTATACGGTTTATCTGTGAAAGAGAAAATGCCTTTGAGTGCTTTAATGCTGCTCTTCGTTCTTGCAGTTCTTGGCGGGCTTTGGCCGATTCCTCCTGCTGTGCCCTCGCGCGGAGCTTGGCCATTTTCTCTTCGTACTTCATTCAAAATCACGCTCGCTCAGCCCGCGGTCCTACTGGTATACGTTGGTTGGCGTGGATTCAACTTGAAAGGTCAGTGGCTTCCAAAATGAACGAAGCGCGCAACCGATCGGACTTAGTTCTCTTCCAGGTTAGGATGTTTCCAAAAACTGATCTCGCCTGCCGAATAGCGTCCCTTTCAGAGCCAAATGACCGCTGCGAAGCAAAATCAAGTTTCCTCATGGTTGCTGGAGCCGACCGATAGCGAAAAGGGCGTAGCGCAATGCGGAAACGGGTGTCGAACTCTTCGTCCTTGATTATCTCGATCCAAAATTTGCGCGTCATGAGGGGTTATTACAGTGTACAGTCATATCATGCCTCCCCGCTCGATGCAACCGAAACGCCGGCAACAGCGTATCAAATCCCGATCCGCTCCACTTCGTCAAGGCTCAGGTGATCGTTGCGTCGGTCATAGAGCCCGGTCGTTTTCGCGTTCGAGTGCCGGGCCATGCGTGCATCCGGATACACGCGAGGTGCTGTTTCACCGTGGGCGCCAACGCCTCGAACTTCCCCGCCGCCATGTCCCCAGCGATTGCGGCGACGTCCCCGAAGCCGACCGGCGCGAGAATGACCTATCGGTAGTAAGCTACTTTGAAAAAGACTTTCACTGGGGTTGTGAAGAGAATTCTGGCACTGGGCCGGACCACATCATTTTTCCGCCGCTCGCTACCACTCTAACCTGTGTTTTTCCGGTCGCCGTATCGATTCGGTAGACCTGGGAGCCTTCATCGCCCCCAGGAGCTACGGTTACAATCTGGAACCTCCCGATTTGAGATTCGGGGTGGGCTGAACCTTGGCCGTGCAGGGCAAGCAGCACTGCCACCAAAAGGCCGATTATTGACCACGTTAGTTTTTTGCGCATGGTCTCTATATCTTACGGCAGAAAGTCGCCGAGCATCGAAGTTTTAGATCTGTTCCTCGAAGCTGATTAGCGAGTCTTTATCGACCACAAGAGGAGTACCATTCCAGATCACCAAAGAATCGGTGTCTGTCTGATCGTAATCGGATATCTCAATGGTGGCGGCCCGCGGAATTGTAACCTTCTCTTCCATCCGGTAGGGAGGATGAGCAATGAGCGAATGCTTAAGGCGGACTTGCTTGCGCGGTGATGTCATAATTTCAGCGTGACATACGCAGAAGCCAACCGTCAACACGCGTGATTTTCAAAGTAGGCCGCTGCCCGATGCCAGCTCATCGAGAAGCTCATTCACTGGAACGTCGCTCCGGGTAGTGCCCGAACCGAATAGCACGGCGATCTCAAGCAACGTGATCGCACTCACGGCAACTGGCTCGTGCCTGCGAACCGCTTCCCGCAGAACTCGCGACTGCTCACGCGACAACTTCTTCGGCGCGGCAAGCCAGCGAACAACAACGTGGGTGTCGAGCAGTAACCGGGCGTTCAGACTTCCCAGCGCTCCGTTGTCTCCGTGTCGACGATGTCTCCAGCGATGGTCACCTTTCCAATCCACGATCCTTCCGGAGACTTCCATGCCGCCCTGCGTGCGGGGCTCACGGTTACAAGTGGCCGGCCGCGTTTGGTGACCGTAATCGTTCCACCCCGCTCGGCGATTTCGTCGAGCAGCGCCAGGCACGTAGCCTTGAACTCGGTCACGCTCACCACCCGGTGCTTCATGGCCTCAAGACTAGCACATTCGACTGGCCATATAGCCGGCTCACTCGCGCCGCTTCTCCGCCGGCAACTCATCCAGCAGCCGCGTATACACGGCATTGGTCCAGCCGAAGCCTGCCTGGTTCGACTGGTAGCCATATCGTATGCTGCTGCTGTCGGTTCCGCGCCGCACTACATCGTACTTCTCCACGATGAAACCGACCTTGCGGTACTCCTGAAGCACCAGCGATTCGAACTCCTCCGAGATGCGGTCCGCGTCGGCGCCGAACCCGTAACGCCGCAGCCCCTCCACCGCAATCATCTCGAGCGGCGCCCAGCCGAACGGCAAGTCCCACTGATTGCCGCTCTCGTAGGTGCTGGTGGCGAGCCCGCCCGGCCGTTCGAACTTCAGGGCGTTGCGCGCCACGCGAGCGGCTTGTTCCTTCGTGGCGATGCCCGCCCACAGCGGATAGAACGTCGTGAGGAACGGGTACCGCCGCACAATTTTATGCGCGAAGTTGTAGTCGTAGTAAAGCCCGTCTTGCTCATCCCACATCAGTCGGTTGATCTGCGCCGCCCGATCCGCCGCCCGCTTCCGCCAGCCGGCCGCTTCCGTCTCCTTGCCGAGGATGTTCAGAATTTCCGCCGTCTGGGTTTCCATCAAGTACAGAAGCGAGTTCAGGCACACGGGATC
>JBEKUO010000396.1:0-6956 GCA_049514955.1 Bryobacteraceae bacterium
GCTCTCCAAGCTCACTGGGCGCGAGGCGACCGGCCACTTGCTCAGGATTTGAGATTCCCTCGTGCACTTATTCAGGCTCGCGTAATACAGTGACGATCAGAAGGTGGGGCGG
Source organism: Bryobacteraceae bacterium (assembly GCA_049514955.1). Lineage (GTDB taxonomy): Bacteria > Acidobacteriota > Terriglobia > Bryobacterales > Bryobacteraceae > Bog-159. The sequence goes on from JBEKUO010000396.1 coordinate 113, forward strand.
GCACCCTCGCCCGCGTCGGACCCCCGGTCCGACAGCCGAGCCAGGGATCTCGGCGCGGGTCGCCGGGACCAGCCCCACACTTGGTTGTGACCAAACTGTCACCGTATTCTGCAAGCCTCAAATAGTTACGGTCCCACCTGCGGATCATCCGTTGAGTCACTGCGCTTTAGGCGCCGGCTGCACTCCCGGTGCCGCCCCGCCACGCGGAGCAAAAACGGGGTTCGCTCCGTGCGTCTTTGTCTTGGCTGCTCGGTCGTTCATCCAATCGTTCCAAAGTGCCAGAGCGTCGCCAGCCTGCTGCGACTGCGGGTCGAGAGCCACTGCTTTGCGCAAGGCCTCGCCGGCTTCCACCGGCCGTCCCATTTCGCCGTACAGCAAACCGATCAGCCTGTACACCTCGGCGGTCTGCCGGATCTCCGCAGCCCGCAGCAACTTCCCGAGCGCCTGGTCTTTCTGCCCGACGCACTCCAGAGTGCGGCCCCACGCTAACTCCACATAGTAGTCGTTCGGTAGGACTTGCTCGGCGTGCTTCAGATATGGAATCGCCACGCCGCAGCGCCGCTCCTCCACCAGTTGGTCCACCAGGTTCGCGTAGGGCCGGCCTTTGCTTGTGGATTCCAAAGCGGCCTCCGCCCAAAGTTGAGACGGCGCGGCCCATAACAGGTTGCGCTGGTAGCACAACACGGAGAATATAACCAGCATGGCGCCGCATAGTGCATAACCCGTGAAGCGCTCCACCCTGATATGCCTGGCGATTTCGCATCCGATCAGAATCAACCCTACTAGCGGCAGGTACATCCGGCGCTCCACAAGCGCATCGCGGATAGGCACGATCGATGAGGTCGGCGCCAGCAGGATCAGAGTCAGAAACAGGCCAAAACACACCAGCGGATATCGTCTTCGCCACACATAGCAGACTGCGATCGCGCCCGCCAATGCGGCCAGATAGAAGATGGCCCCGTGTTCCAGGATATTATGCGAAACCGAATAGTCGTGATCGATCGATTGGCCGGCCGGAAACACCGCCAGCCGCACGTAAGTAAAAAACGCTCGAGCCTGCGTGAACCCATACTGGTACCAGGTGACGTCCCGAAGTGAAAAGCCCGCGGTTGGCGCCCCCGCGAGTGTTCGAAAGATGTGCCAGACGGCCAGTATCGCGCCCGGCGTCATTGCGGCATAAAGCTTCCAATTGTTTCGTAAGCCTCGCGTCGAGAAAGCTCGGGGCCAGTATAAGTCCGTCAGAACGAGTACTCCCGCCAGGCTGACCCCGTTCTCCTTGGTACTCACACCGAATGCGAAAAGCGCCAGCACTACCGCGGTCTCCATCCACGAAATGGCCTCTCGGCGCCTGTACAGAAACACTACATACGCCAGCAGGACAAACATCGCCGCCAGGCTCTCCGACCGGCCCGCGATATAACTGACCGATTCAGTCTGCAGCGGATGGACCAGAAAGACCGCGGCTCCGATCATCGACGCAACCTTGATAGCCCGCGCACTAATACCGCCGGATAGGGCAAGCAATCGGCTGAGTACGAGAAACACCAGGCCTGTATTGACCGCATGAATAATAAGATTCAATAAGTGATAACCCAGCGGCGAGTCACCCGACATCCTGGCGTTCAACCAATAGGTCAACATCAGGAAAGGCCGTACTCCGGATACCCATGCCAACAAGTCCTGCGGAAACTCACGCTGATACGGCAAGAAGAAGTCGTCGAAGACAAACGGCGCGTGCAGCGCCGGAGAGTAGAGATCCAGTCCTACTGCAAAAGCGACAAAAGTGACGACGGCCGCCAATCGGCCAATCGGAATTGGCTCACCCTGGACGTCAGGGCGACTGGTTCGGACACTAACTTTCTGAACGGTGCTCTGTGCCACGACTTAACATTAACTAGCCAGTATTCTCTCTTGACTTCCTGGCCAGCCTCGATCATACACCCAGCCGCCTCCGTGCGAGGACTTCCTAAAATGCTTCCGATCCTGAGCTACTTCTTGCGAATACGAAAAAACTCGAGACAACCTCATTTCATTATTTGGAGTCTGAAGCCGCCCAGCAGCGCGTGTTTAGCGGAGTCTCACCAGCGCCGAGCCTGCGCGATCGCCGCCGCCGGTCTCCAGTATTCGGTTCCGGGCGCCGCCCGGACATCGATCCTCTTCATACAAACGCAACCAGGACGCGGCGGTTTCCAAAGATGGCGTGGACACGGTGCGATCCCTCACAACTCTACGCGTCGGCGTGATACGACCGACGATACTACGGACAGTAGGTGCGCGGGCCCGAGCCTGAACTGCCAGACACGGAAGCCCGGACGATCAGGAAGGCCCTGCGGGAAAATCGCCGGGGCGAGGGCTAGGCCGAGCGGGATCCCCGTCTCCGCTGCGTGCGATTCCCGACATAAAATGCGTTGCAGGCGCGCGGTAGCGGTCAGAACTCGGACGGGGTCGCGGCACCCGGTTCAGGGCGGCGTATTTTGCATCACACATTAATGATCTACGTCCCTTGACCGATCCATTCCATGGCGCACAAGTACTTGATAATATAGGTATATTGCACGCGTTGGAGGGTGTCCCCTCGTGCTGCCGGTGCCAGGCCCGGAACGAGCGTCCTTGGCACCCTTATATTAAAAATTGTTAAAATGAGACGATTCGGTGTGAAACCATTGACTTGCGGGCCAATCGCGTGGTCTAATCCGTCCGTGTCGACCGTTCTGTGCTTAAGGTCTCGGAAGGCAGTGGTTTTCTGTTGATGGTAAACAATTTCTCTTGACACGGGCGCAGCGATACGGTATGAATTATCTTTACCGCGTCTGAGGTCGTTGCAATTTTCGGGCAATCCTGCGAGCCGGCGAAGGACAAAGAAAAGAGACGCACAGCCCCATCGCAGGGCGCAGTTCGGCAGTATCCGGTGCCAGAGAAGTAGGGGTCGCCGGCAAAAATCTTAGAAATCTCCGCCCGCACGGAGAAGTTCCCTAGTTGGTAAAGGTATTGAGAGAGGTTCAGGTTGAGAGAGAACTTCGACCGATTCAATTTCGCAATTCACAAGGAGAAGGAAATGGCAGATTTTCGCAGATGGATTTTGGCGTTCGCCTTGCTCGTCCTGGTACTGGGAGCTGTAGCGCCGGCGAGCGCACAAACCGGAACGGCGTTTCAGTGCACCGCGAACGCCGCAGTGCCACCCACAATTCGGCAGGAAGGTCTTACCGAGCTGGTTGGCGATATCGTATTGAATTGCACCGGCGGCATTCCCACACCTACCGGAACACCAATACCGCAGGCGAACATCACGGTCTCGTTTGCTCAGACGATCACAAGCCGCGTACTCGCTACAGTGGGTACTATTAACTTGACCGAGGCATTGCTGCTGGTCGACGAACCTAATCCCGCCGTGGGGCAGATTCAAGACGTTTGTCCGGACCCAACGAATCCGATCGGCACGCAAGCTTCCGGGACTGGTTGCGCCGAAGTCGGATCGACTCCCCCGGGCGCATCGTTTGCCACCAATGGCGATTATAACGTTTATCAGGGCACGATGCTTTCGGGAAGCCCGAGCACCGTTACGTTCTTGGGCGTGCCGATTGATCCTCCGGGTACCGCGCTAACGCGGGTATATCGTATGACGAATATCCGCATTTCTCCGGGCTTGATCAGCAACGCCATAACTCCGATTTACGCGTTCATCTCCGCCAGCAGCAGCACATCGGTCCCGATTAACAATCCGGCCCCGATCGTTGCTTTCGTCGAAAAGGGCTTGAACGCCAGCGCCACGGGTACAGGTACGCCGTTCCTACAGTGCGAGACGACCACCGGGTTTGTGAATGTCGGAACCGTAAGCTTCGCGGAGAACTTTGCTACAGCCTTCAAGTACCGCGTCGCCCAAGGATCGCCGCTAGACACCGCTCCGGGGCCAGGTCTGCAGTATACGCCGGGAGCGATCTATAACACAGAAAGCGGCTTGGTTCTGGCTGCGAGCAGCACGGCCAACCAGTTGGTTGGGCTGGCCGGCGGCGCCGGACTCGCCGATTGGGGCTCGAGGTTTTACGCGACCATTAGCAATATCCCTGCGGGCGTCGACATAGAGGTCGATGACGCATCCAATTCCACCAGCGGCACAGGCCGCGCGGTGTTGGTCTCCAGCGCAACGGTGGCCGACCCGGGTCCTTATGGATTGGCTGTCGACCCGAACCCTGGGACCATTGCTCAAACGGATGTTACCTCCAGCGTCGCCAATGGCAGTGTAACGGTCTATTGGGAAGTGATTAGCGAAAATCCCGTGGCCCTTGACACTTTCAACTTCAACATCTACGTCGAGTTCACGGGAACGCCGGGAACCACGCCATTGACGGTGGCGCCCACGGTAGTCCTCGGCTGGGCTCCAAATACTAGCACCGGGTCGCCTGTGGGGATCGGGATCCCGACCTTCACGCTCGGCGCAACGTCGCCCACAACGCTCTTTACGGTCTCGCCTTGCCAGACCATACTGTTGTTCCCGTATGTAACGGATTTTGGCGACTTCGATACCGGTGTCGCGATCTCCAACACTTCCGAGGATAACCTCGGATCGGGTGGTGCCTCCTCGGCCTTGAACCAGACCGGAGCGTGCACGGTCACGTTCTACGGTGGCTACGGCACCAACACAACGTTCACCAATACCTCGACAAACCTCGGGACTGTGGCAGGCAGCAATGTCCTGTCCTCGACCGATCCCAGAACCAATAATTTTGGGAGTGCGACGGGGCAGATCGCGCCTGGCCAAACTTGGACCTTCTCGGTGTCCGGCATCGATTCGACGCACGGACAAACGGGTTACCTAGGGTTCACGGGCTACGCGATCGCTGTATGCGACTTCCAGTACGCTCACGGTTACGCGTTTGTGAGCGACTATGGAATCAACCGCTTTGCGACCGCTTACCTGGCGCTGATCATTCCGGATGCGCCGCGTACGGCCACGCCATTCACTACGAGCGCCGCTGGAGAGCCGGGCGAGCAGCTCGTTCACTAACCTTCACGGATAGCAGCGAATAGAAGGGGGGAGCTTTCAGCTCTCCCCTTTTTTTTTGGATTTGAGGCGGAATGGTGCTAGACTGGTCTTCCGCGTCCACCATTCATTTTCCTTGTATAAGCAAAAGGAGGACGTGTAATGCTCAGACACAGGCTGCCCTCGGGCGCCTTCGCAGCCGTTTTGTTTCTTTTCCCGGCCCTCTGCTCGGCTCAATCCATCTCAATCGTTTCCGGCAATGGACAAATGATCTGCCCGGGTTGTATCGTAGCCGTTGGCACCAGGCAGGTCCTTGCGCCCATGATAGTGCAGGTGAACGGTGCCAATGGCAGCCCGCTTGCCGACACCCCGGTTACCTGGTCCGTCAGCGCCGCGGGCATCGCACCATTCACCGCGAACACAACCACGGGCACGAACGGCCAAGCCAGTTATACGCAACCGATCATAGAGCCTACCTTCGGAGAAAGTGTTCTTCCGGTCACCATTACCGCCACTGCCACGGCCGTCAAGGCTAGCGTCGGATTCGTGTCGACCTCTTTAGGGGCGACTTCCGAAGGCGCCTCCCCTGTACTCATTAATCTCTCGCCGATCGATCTGCCGCCGCCCCTAAGCGGAGCGGCTGGGCAGCCCTCCGCCACAGTGATTCAAGTGCAGGTTTACTTGTTGACTGGCGTAGGAGTACCGAACGTTGCCGTGCAACTTACATCCGGCGGAGCGCAGGGCACGGCGACCGTATCCTGCATGACGGGTGCGGGCCAAGAGGCGGGCACAGTCTTGACGAATACCACCGGTGGGGCAACCTGCAATCCGGTCTTTGGCCTGATCGGAACGGGATTCTACACCGTTACGATCGGCGGAACCTACGCCTCGTTCTCGCCCGCACCGCTGACCGTTACTGCCGGACCACCGGCAATTATCAAGATCGTCAGCGGTAACAACCAGTCCGTCAATCCGGGCGGCAAGGTTCCCGCGGCGCTGGTCGCCGAGGTAACGGACCTTGGAGGAAACCCATCCGATGGCGCGCAAGTCGCCTGGACCGTGTCGCCGGCGGGCAGTTTCACTCTCAGCAATCTGGTCACTAGTTCCGGCGCAAATGGTCAAGTCTCCGCCAACGCTACCGGCGGCTCTGCCGGTGGGCTGGCCACGGTGACGGTATCGCTGGTCAGCAACTCCGCCGTGAAAGTCGCTTTCTCACTCACCGTGAACGTAGTCTTTACGGCCCTCGATATCGTCTCAGGCAATAACCAGTCCGTGCAGATCGACCAACCGTTCCCGGATCCGCTTGTCGTCCAGGTGAACGACGGGACAACGGCAGTATCCGGCGCAACCGTGAGTTTTAAGGTCGTCAGTGGGACTGCTACGTTGAGCGCGGCCAGCGTCGTCACCGGCTCAAACGGCCAGGCGTCCGTCACCGCTACTGCCGGCGCGACTATAGGGACGATTGCCATAACGGCTACGGTTGGTTCCGGAATCGGAGCAATCGTCCAGACCTTCAACCTGAATGCCTTGCAAGTTGGGCCGAAGATCACCGGCATCGCCAACGCTGCGGGATTCCAGGCCAATTATATTTCGCCCTGCAGTCTCGCGACCATATCCGGCACCGGGTTGGCCACCGGAATTCAGGGGTACGTATCCTACTTCCTGGTGCCGCCAATGCAAATGGCCGGCGTGACTGTCACCTTCGCCGGCGCCTCCGCGCCGATTCTGAACGTAGTGAACCAGGGCGGCCAGGAGTCCGTCTCCGTGCAGGTGCCCTGCGACGTCGTCCCGGGACCAGCGGTGCCTCTCGTGGTCACCGTGAACGGTGGTTCCACCACCACATCCGTCAACGTGGATGCGCTCAGT
>JBEKUO010000397.1:0-6943 GCA_049514955.1 Bryobacteraceae bacterium
ACCGGCCCTGCACATCAAACCGCTCAACAGGCTCACCTCGCCGGTTCGCTTCCGATACAGCACTAGAGGTTATCATGAGGCATCAACTCGGACCGTCCGCTTTGGCCGCGGCGGGCGCGCTGCCCTCTCGATCGCGAGCAAGTAAAGACGACATCACCACCAGCAGATCGTAGCTGGTCACGAGTCCGGCAAGTTGTTTCTCCTTCGTCACGGAAAGGCAATCGATGGCGTGTTCGATCATCAGTTTCAGGACATCCCTCACGCTGGTTTCGGGTGAAATGCCGACTGGATCGGGATTCATGATGCCGCGAACCGGAATCGGGCCGCCGTTCGCGTGCTCCCAGCCGCCTTTCGCGATGAGCCCGAGCAAGTCACGGCTCGAAACGACACCCAACAGTTCCCCGGATTCATTTTCGACCGGCACGCTGCGGATATGCCGCCAGTCCATCATGCTTACGGCCAGCGTGACCGGATCCGGACGTACCGTAAACAGATCTGTCGACAAACCGGACTACAATCGGGCCGACCGTCACTTCGCCGCAGGTACCCGCCGGCGCAGTTCGTCGAAAAAATTGAAGAGGAACACTAACTCGTGTTCCTGCTTGGGCGGCTCCGCCGACACCACGGGTCTCAGCACCAACATTCGCTTGCCGTCTGGCGCTATGTCTCCAGCCCGGATTTTGCCCAACTTCTCGATCCACATCCGGGGTTTGTCCGCCACGAAAGTGTCGCCACTTACGGTGTAACGAACCGTCATAAGCGCGCTGCCCGAACTGTAAACCAGCTCGTGTCCCTTCCGCAACCAGAATGGCCTATCGCCGCCGTTGTTCGAGATCTGCCACTTTCCCCCTTGCCCGGACGCCGGCGACGGAAACGCCCGCACGTACACTTCGTTTCTCCCCGATTCGGTTGAGCTATACGCCAGCCAGCGTCCGTCACGCGAGAATGTCGGGTCTTGCTCGGTAAAGCTGGTCTTGAGAAATTGCTCCGGCTCGCCGGCCTTCAACAGGCCGTTACGGTTCTCCACCGGCACGGTCCAAATCTGCGCCTTACCACCGCTGAAATCGTGATAGGCCAGGCGCTTCCCATCCGGCATAAAAGACCCCGGAACTTTTATGTCCTTGCCCGGCATCAGTATCTGTGGCGGGCCCGCGCCGTCCGCGCGAACCTGGAAGATGCCCTTTCCCGCAGCCGCGTAAACAAGGAATTGGCCGTCTGGGCTCCAGGACGGGAATCGATTCGTCCCGCCGAAGGTCAAACGTGTCATTGCGTCCCGCTGCAAGTCGTAAACCCAAAGATCCGCGGTTGCCGCCTCGCCGACCATAAGCGCTGCGCGCTTTCCGTCCGGGGAGAGATTGACACTTAAATACGCCCCGGGCTTGGCCGCCAGAGGTTCATTCCCGCCGGTTGAATCGACCCATTGAAGCGTCGCCATTTCAGGCGGGCCGCCGCTCGATTTGCGATACAGCACTGTGCCATGCCCGGATGGCGCCGGGGAGACGTCCCAATGACTGGCCCCGGTGTACTTTTCGTAGGCGACTTCATCCAGGATGGGCTCCGCCGCCCCACGCGTCTCGAGCTTGTCCGGATCAAAGGGCACGGCGAACAAGGTTGCCTTGTTGGCATAGATCAGATAGCCGGCGCCCTTCGCCGTCGCTACATAGCGGGGAGAGGCGCCACCGCGGACCACAGTCTTCCTGTGGCGATCCGCAAGCATGAGGACCTCCACGGTGGCCTTGTCGGGCTCCAGTGTCGGCAAAGCGGAAAACAACACCGCCTTGCCTCCGGGCAGAACCTGGGGGAAACAGAGAGCTATTTCTTCGCCCCCACGTTCCGCCAGCGTCTCCGGCGGGCCTCCGCCGGCAGAAACCCGGACCAGGCCCTCGTGTGGGTTACCGATCACCAGGAAAATGCCGTCCTCGCTCCAACCGGCTCCGAGGAGGTTGGTGGTGTCGGCGAGCGGGACGATCGCGCCGCCCTCCACGGACATCTTGTTCACCTTGCCGTTTGAGTAGAATCCGATCCACTGCCCGTCCGGCGAGAAGAACGCGTCGGATGCCCCCTGCGTTCCCGGGAGTTCGCTGGCTTTCGATTGATCCAGCCGCCTGGTGAAGAGCTTCGACGGATTGCCGGACGCGTAGACAATCCGCATCCCATCTGGAGAGACGGCAACACTGCTCCCAGCGGCCAGCGACACATCGGCGCCCAAATCGACGTCCAACCGCACCAACGGATGGTCCACCGGTTTTGGCGATCGCCACAGCGCCCAAAGTGCAATGCCAAGCGCTCCCGCCAGGACGCCCGCCGCAATCCACGGCACGCTCGTGGCGCGAGCCTTCGCTGGCGGCGCCTGCTCTTCTTCCAATAGCAAGCTCCAATCGCCGATGGCTTGCAAGCGCTGTTTCGGATCCTTTTTCAGGCAGCTTCGCACCAGGCGTCGAACCTGCGGTGGGAGACGCTCCCACTTCGGTTCGTCCTTGATCACCGAGGCCAGCGTTTCCGCGGCATCATCGCCCTGAAACAACCTCTGACCGGTCAGCATCTCGTAGAGCACCACGCCGAACGCCCAGATGTCGGCGCGCCGGTCTACGTCTTTGCCACGGGCCTGTTCCGGAGCCATGTAAGCCGCGGTGCCCAGGATGACTCCCGCCTGCGTCGGGCCCACCGTCAGAGTGGGTGAATTGTCGGAGTGAGTCGTGGGAGTACCGCCCATCTTCGCGAGTCCGAAGTCGAGCACTTTCACAACGCTGTCGAGCTTGATCTTGATGTTGCCGGGTTTCAGATCGCGATGCGTGATTCCCCTCTCGTGCGCGGCTTCGAGTGCGTCGGCAATCTGTTTGGCAATGACCATCGTTTCATCGAGAGGAATCGCGCCACCAGCGATACGCTCCGCCAGAGTCGGACCCTCCACTAGTTCCATCACCAGGTAGTTGGGGCCGATGTCGTGGAGCGTGCAAACGTTGGGGTGATTGAGGGAGGCAATCGCCCGAGCTTCGGTCTCGAAGCGCTCGCTGAAGCGCTCGGCAGAGACTTTGATGGCGACATCGCGGCGAAGGCGCGTGTCGTGGGCTCGATAGACCTCGCCCATGCCACCGGCGCCGATTGGCGCGAGGATTTCGTACGGGCCGAGTTTTGTGCCTGGAGAGAGCGGCATGCGCGTGAATCAGCTAAGTTTAACCCATCCTGTAATGGCTAGGTCCTGAGTCACGGCGGATCCGGAAGTATTCCGAAAGCGAGCGTGGAAGTGCCCCCCCACGGCTGTTCCAGTTCAGCAGGCGACCAAACGGCGTTGTCAATATCGCTAGCGGTCTGGCCGGCAAGTGCGCGGATTCTGGCCTTCGGCTTCACCTCCACGTAGCAAACCTGGATGCGGATCTCGTCGTTAGGGCCAGTAGCGGGCGACGCCGGTCCATGTCCGTTCCCGTCCACAGGCCCCGAACTGATCCTCCAGCCGGCGCAACCGCCTGGCGATAACCTTCATCCTTCCTCCTCGCGGTGTTAGCTAGGCGGGAGCCGCCATTCACTTCGCGCTCGCCGCTCTCATGGCGTCTGCTCCGTCTGCTTTCCCTCCAAGACAATGGAAATTAGAATATTTCGCCGACTGCCTTGAGCCTTAATCGCAATTCGGACAACTTCTCATTGATGGACTGAAGTTCCTCATTGGTGGGCGTGAACCGCGCCAATAAGTGGAGCACTGCATCATGCGCTTTCCGCGCATTTCTCCAATTTCGCTGCGTTGTTTTCAAGATTTCCTGAGTTGGACGCGAGAGCCAAAAACGTCGACACCAGATCGAGATCGGTCGAGAGGAACTGGACACCAATCCTGCTCGAGTTGCGAAGAATACGCCGCATGCCATGCATCGGCCGGTACTTTACGCTAAAGGGCCATCATAACAGCGGATGGCCTTCACCGGCGCCTCTTGCTTTGTAGCTTGCAGCTCGCGAAGCGGCGTGCTGCTTGCGGAGGGCTTTCGCGCACCAAGAAGAGCGCGTTCAACGGCGCTTCGGGCTTGCTGCCGGTTCGCTCCGTGTCGGCAGTCGCTTCTGCGATGGCTGGATCGACCAAGTTAAAGCTGCGGCAGCCAAAATTCGCCGCGCCGCACGCGCTCGACGGGAGATCATGGGAACCAACTCGCTCCATTACGGTCGCGGCTCTGATAGTACTCGGCAGCCCCCCCAAAGCTCATCTTCTTGGGGTAAACTGGCATTATATGCGACCTCGGCACTCACTCGCCGCTCTCGCCGTGTTGGTCACGGGCCTCCAGGGATACGCCCAGCAGGTGCCGCGTCCGGCCGGCGAATTTGCCATCAGCATGCCTTTCGGCGGACAGACTCTATTGAGCCAGTACGCCGGCAAAGTCGTGGTGCTGGCGTTCATCTCGACGACCTGTCCGCACTGCCAGCACACCACGCAGGTTCTGAGCGCCATTCAGAACGAGTATGGCCCGCGCGGCGTACAGGTGCTGGCGGCGGCGTTCAACCCCGACGCGATGCAACTGGTACCCGGCTTCATCCAGCAGTTCAGGCCGACGTTTCCGGTTGGGTCGGCGAACCGGGATGCCGTTTTTGAGTACGAGCAAGCCTCGCTGGCGAAGCCGAACTACGTTCCCGAACTGATCTTCATCGACCGCAAGCGCGTGATTCGCGCGCAGTACAACGGCGGCGACGACTTCTACAAAGATCAGGAGCACAACATTCGCAACATGCTGGACAACCTGCTGAAAGAACCTGTGGCGACCGGCAAGACCCACGCGGCGCATAAGACGCCATCTTAAGGCGAGCGAGGCTCGCCAACATCGACAAAAAGCGTCGATGTTACGAGGGGGCGAGCGGGCGAGGGGGCGAGGGGGCGAGGGGGCGAGCGGGCGACACGGAGACGCGGAGACACGGAGATCCACCTGTGGACAGGAAGCGTCGATGTTATGACGCGGCGGCACGGCGACACTACTTTAGCCGACTTTAGCCGCACAGAATCCATTCGGCCGCGGCGGCCAGAGTGCCGACTCGCGCATCCGGCGCATGCGCGGGCGGAGGCTCGCGGTAGCCGCGGTCGATCCAAATCGTGCGGCATCCCGCGGCGGCTCCGGCATCCACGTCGCGCCAGCGGTCGCCGATCATAAAGCTTCGCGCCAGGTCGATTCCATACTCGGCCGCAGCCTGGGTCAGCAGGCCGGGCAGGGGCTTGCGGCAGGTGCAGGCGTCCGCGTCATCGTGATAGCAGACGAAGCAGGCATCCAGCGGCAACGCCGCGCGCAGGGCGGCGTGAATGGCCTCCACATCCTCTCGGCGGGCGATGCCGCGTGCTACGTCCGGCTGATTGGTCACCACCACCAGCAGGAACCCGGCGGCCTTCAATCGCGCCAGGGCCGCGGGCGCATCCGGAGCGATGCGGGTTTCGGCGAGCGTGACGGCCGCATACGGCTTGCCGTCGCGCAGCAGCGCATCGGTGAGCACGCCGTCGCGATCCAGGAACACGGCCCGGTTCATCGCAGCGATTCCCGGCGGGCCAGCACAGTGGCACCCTGAAAGTCGAAACGCATCCACACCTCGCGCAATCCCGCGTGGCGCATGACATTTTTGTCTTCAGTGTAGAGCATCAGGAAACCGTCATCGCCGATCAGCTTGCCGCCCAACGCCCCATTGCGCCGTGCCAGATCGTAATACTCGTCGAGCGACCGCGCCTTCTCGCGCTCCAAGTGTCGTGCATCAGCTCGGCGAAGCGGCGCAGATCGCCGCACTCCAGCGCCGCCTGGCTCTCGCAGCCGAGCTGTTTGACGATGTGCAACTGGGGGATTATGCCGGCGTCTTGCTGGCGCGTCCGCGTATCGTGTTCTTCGAGGATCGCCGAAGCCGAGTGCGTGAATCCGGTGAAGAACAGCAGCAGGTTGTCTTCCAGCTTGGCCAGCGTATCGCCGTTGAACTGCAAGGGGCGCGACCTGCACACGATCCTCCGGCAAGAAGTCGAAGCAGGCGATGCCGCCGAACGAGGCGATGTACCGACGCTGCCTGCCGACGGGCTCGTGCCGAGAGAAATGCGCCGCGGGCTGCGGGTAACGATCACACGTTCTCCTGGTACACCCGCTCGACAATGCGCAACACGGCCTGCGCGTCGGCGATGCCCGGCTGGGGCTGGCGCTGAAGTCGAATGTCTTCCAGGAACTCGGCGAACTCGACGTCCCAGGAATCGTCAGGGCCGGGGAACTCCCACGCGGTGGTTTCGGGCGGACCCATTTCAGGCGACATTTTATAAAGAGTCAGACGCTCGGTTCCGTAGCTTACCCCCAGGCCCGAGATCTCGATTTTTCCAGTGCGCCCCAAGATCTCGAATGAGAAAAGGTTCTTCCATTCGGTCCAACTCGCGTGCAGGAACGCCACCTGGCCGGCCGCGGTTTCGAGCAGCAGGAACGCGTTGTCTTCCACGGGCATTTTCCAGAAAAAGGTCGGGATGCGGCCTTCGATGCGTGTGAAGTCTCCCAAAAACCAGCGCGCCAGGTCGATCAGGTGCACACCCTGGTCGACCAGCTCGCCGCCGCCCGAGAGGGCCGGGTCGGCACGCCACTCGCGCTCGTAACCGGGACGGCCGCCGTGCCCGTAGCGGCCGCGAATGAACATCAGGGGTCCCAGCGCGCCGGAATCGAAGATCTCGCGCGCTTTACGGAAGGCGCGGTGATAGCGATGATTGAAGCCGATGCGCACGAGCGCGCCGGTCGACCGCGCGGCTTGGGACACCGCATCCAGTTCGCGTGCGCGGCGCGCGCCTGGCTTCTCGACGATCACGTGCTTCCCGGCCGCGGCGGCTGCGGCGGCGATGGGGGCCAACATGTCGTGGGTGGCCGCGATCACCACGATGTGGATATCCGGGCGGGTCACCACGGCGCGCCAGTCCGCGGCGGGCGCGGTGTCCGGCCAAGCCGCGGCGGGCGCGGCGCCCGGCCAGGCCGCG
>JBEKUO010000398.1:0-6887 GCA_049514955.1 Bryobacteraceae bacterium
CGATCAGGCTCGGCGCCAGGCCCAGGAAAACCGCCGAGACCAAGCTGGTGGATTCCGCGGTGAAGCTGCCGCGCTGAAACATCAAGGCAATGACGGGCTGGCGGAGCAGCAGCGCGCAGGCGCATCCCCCGACGGCGGCCAGCGCCGCCAGGCCGAGCGTTTTATCGATCAGGCGGAAAGCTTCGCGCAGGCGCAACTGGCTGCGCAGCCGGGCGATTTCCGGCAGCAGGGAATTGGAAATCGGACTCACCAGGAAAGCCAGCGGTACGCCGACGCCGCGCATGCAGTAATCCATCGCGGCGGCCATCCCCGGTCCGGCTTGCGTGGCCCAGGCGCGCGTGAAGACCATGTTCAGCGCCAGGCCGGCGGCATAGAGCGAGATGGTGACGGGCCGCGTCAGGATTTCGCGCCAGTGCACCTGGCACGCTGGCAGGTCTTTCGTCTCTAGGCCCTTGCGCGCGCAGAAGTATACAACGGCGAACTGCACCCATGCGCCCATGGAGTAGCCAATTGCGAAGCCATACACCCCCAGCAGGCGCCACAGGCTCAACGCGCCGAGGATCGTGAACAGATTGAGAGACGCCTGATAGTAAGCGAAAGGTGCGAAGCGCCGGTCGGTATAGAGCAAGGCGGAATTGACGGCCGCCGAGCCGGCCGCCACGATGGAGAGCGCCACGATGCGCAGAAGGCGGACCGCCGTCTGATAGTAGTGCGGGTCCAGCCCCGGCGCCAGTATGCGAATCAGCCAGGGCGCCGAGACCACCATCCCGAGGGTCAGCAGCGAAAACAGCCAGGCGAACCACCGGTTCAGCTTCAGGAACAGCGCGGTGCGCTCGGCCCCCTGCCGCTCGGTCAGCATGGGCACGAAAGCGAAGACCATGGTATTAATGAGGACGGCATTGAGCGCGTCCAGCGGGCCCACGGCCACGGCCAGCGAATCGGCCTGCGTGTGCGTGCCGAGCAGGTAGGCGGTCAACGCCAGGCGCACGAAGCCGATGAGGTTGCCGGCGATAATGCCCACCCCGATCGTCAATCCGCCGCGCACCAGCGAACTTTCCACCGGCCGGGAGACGATGCCTTCCGCCAGGACTGGTGTGGGGGCGTCGGTGCTCAGGTTGTATCCCTCCGGCCGGGCACGGCCGGCCTACGATGCGGCCCGCGCCGCCGCCAGCGCAGTTTCGTAATTCGGGAAATCCGCCACTTCCTTTACGTACTCCGCGTGTTTGATGGTGTTGTCCTTGTCCACCACGAAAATGGCGCGGCTCTCGATGCGCAATTCCTTGATGAGCGTGCCGTATTGGCTGCCGAACGAACCATCCTTATGATCCGACAGCATCTTGACCTTGTCGACTCCAAAAGCGCCGCACCAGCGCTTCTGCGCGAAGGGAAGATCCATGCTCACGGTGAAGATATCGACGTTAGGCAGCTTGCCGGCTTCCTCATTGAAGCGCTTGGTCTGCGCGTCGCAAACCGGCGTATCCAGCGACGGCACCACGCTGAAGATGCGGACGTGATTTCCGGTGCCGGCCAGCGTAACCGGCTTCAGATTACTGTCCACCACGTTGAAATCCGGCGCCTTGTCACCGGGCTTCAGCTCCGGTCCGAGCAGGGTCTTGGGATCTCCGCGCAGCGTGGTTGCTCCTGGTCTTTCCATCTCTCCTCCTCTGATGTGGGTGATTTCCTTATTGTATCAACTGCCCGAACTCCTCCACGTCCGCGGTGGGCAGCTTGCAACTGTAATCTTCGCAGACGTAGGCGGTGGCTTTGCCTTCCCGGGCCGTCATAGTCGCCACTACGGGAAGGTAGCCGGCCAGGGCCTTGCGGGATTCGTCGCCATCCACCAGAAGCACGATGCGATTGGGGACGAAGCGGGAGTGTAGCCCTTGCAGTAGGCGGCGCGTATCCGGCGCATCGCGCTGGCCCACCAGGACGATCTGCTTGGGCTTGGAAATGCTGAACTCGTAGGCTACCAGCATTTGCGGGACGCCGACCGGCGCGGCTACGATGCGGGACGCGAAGGCCGCCAGCGCACGGTTGGCGGAGTCGCGGAACTCCTGGCGATCCGTGATCTGGGCCAGACGCAGCAGGTTCAGGACGGCGATGGAGTTGGCGGATGGTTCGGCGCCGTCGTAATCTTCCTTCATCCGCATGACTAGCGTGGGATCGCCGGCGGCGGTGCTGTAGAAGGCGCCGTTCTCCGCGTCCTCGAACAGCTCGGCCTGTTTTTCGGTGAGCCGGATCGCGAGTTTGAGGTCGCGCAATTCGAAGCCGGTTTCGTACAGATCAAGCAGGGCTTGGATGAAGAAAGCGTAGTCGTCCAGGAAGCCGGGAATGGCGGCGTCGCCGCGGCGGTAACGCCGCAGCAGGATTCCGGTGGCTGGATCGTACATGCGGCTCACGATGAAATCCGCGGCACGGCGCGCCGCATCCGCGTAACGCGGCTCGGCCAGCACCGCGCCGGCCTTGGCGAACGCCGAGATCATGAGCCCGTTCCAGGCGGTCAGGATTTTGTCGTCGAGGTGGGGACGGACCCGCTGCCCGCGCGCTTCCAATAGCTGGTGCGCGATTTTGAAAATAGCGGCCTGCTTGGCCGGCTCTTCGACCGAATGGGCCTGGTACAGGATGTTCTTGCCGGTGAACTCCTGGTGCGGGTCGTTCTGGACATTGCCCTGCTCCTCGACTCCGAACCGGTTGCAGAACCATTGGGCGTTGGGCTGGCCGGCAACGGTTTCGATTTCCTTTTGGGTCCAGATGTAGAAAGCGCCTTCGCCTTTGACCTCCGGATGCGCCGCGTCGATCACGCTGTCGGCATCCTCGGCGGAGTAGAAACCGCCGTCCGCGTCGCGCATGTCGCGCAGCACGTAATCGAGGATGCCGCGGGCGGTTTCGGCATAGGATGCGTCGCCCGCGATCTGAAACGCTTCCAAGTAGGAAATCGCCAGTTGGGCCTGGTCATAGAGCATCTTTTCAAAATGCGGGACGAACCAGCGCGCGTCCACCGAATAGCGATGGAAGCCGCCGCCGAGTTGGTCGTACATGCCGCCCTTGGCCATCTCCCGCAAAGTAGCGAGCACCATGTCGAGCGCCTCTTGGTTCTTGGTGCGGGCGTAATAGCGCAACAGGAAATTGAGCGTGACCGGGCGGGGGAATTTGGGCGCTTCCCCGAAGCCCCCGTAACGCGAGTCGAAGCTGCGCCGGAAGATGTAGAAGCCGCTGTCGAGCGCGTTTTTGTCGAGGCGCAACGTAGAGCCGGGCGCCGCGTGCGCTTCGGCGGCGGCGGCCTGCTGGGTCAGCTTCTCGATCACTTCGCGGCTGGATTCCACGATCTTGTCGCGATCCTGCCGCCAGGCTTCGGCGATGCGCTCCAGCACCATAGGGAAACCGGGATGCCCATAGCGCTGCTCGGGCGGGAGATACGTTCCGCCGTAGAAAGGCTTCAGATCGGGCGTGAGCCAGACGGACATAGGCCAGCCTCCGCCGCCGGTCGAGGCCTGCACGAAGGTCATGTAGATGCGATCCACATCCGGGCGCTCCTCGCGGTCTACTTTGATGGAGACGAAGTGCTGGTTCATGAGCGCAGCGATGGCGTCGTTTTCGAAAGACTCGCGCTCCATTACATGGCACCAGTGGCAGGTTGAGTAGCCTATGGAAAGAAAGATCGGCTTGTCCTCGTGGCGGGCTTTTTCGAATGCTTCCGGCCCCCACGCGTACCAGTCCACCGGATTGTGGGCGTGTTGCAGGAGGTAGGGACTCTTTTCGTCGATCAGGCGGTTGGTGTGCATTTTGAAGAGCTAGAGATCATTTGCGAGCTTCGCTCGCTTGCGCCGACAGGAGTGCCGGCGCGGCAGGCAGGAGTGCCTGCGCCACGGTCACACCCGCACTCCAGCCAGTTCCGGCAGGTAGTGTTCCTCTCTGAGCCGGTCTAGAACTTCCGCCAGCTTCTGCCTGGCTTCGGCGGGCATGGGACCCACCGGCCTGCGGCACGGGCCGGCCGGAAGACCGATCATGTGCATGGCTTCCTTGATAACCGCGGGGAAGGTGTGCAAGCTGAATGCCTGGCGCAGCGCGGCGGCGAGGGCTTGCAGGTGCGCGGCCTTCTCCATGTCTCCAGCGCGAAAAGCGCGCAGCAGATCGACGAACAAACGCGGCGCTACGTTGGCGCATGCCGTCATGGCTCCGGAGCAGCCGCGCTCGAGCGCCGACAGGATGAGGTGATCGCGGCCAATGAAGACGGCGAAGGGGCGCTCCCGGCCGATGGCCGTCAACTCGGCGATGCGGTCCAGGTCGCCGGTCGAATCCTTCAGCCCCGCAAAATTTTCGCACGTGGCGGCGATGCGGCGGACGGCCTGCGGCGTGAGATCGACGCCAGTGCGCTCCGGGATGTTGTAGGCCAGCACAGGCAAATGCACGGCGCGGCACACTTCGATGTAATGTTCGACGAGCTCGTCTTCGGAAGGGCGCACGTAATACGGCGTGACGACCACCAGGCCCGCAAGGCCATCCGCCGCGGCGCGCTGGGCGAGGTGTATCGTCTGGCTGGTGCCGGGGCAGCCCACCTGGCCGTAGACCGGAACGCGGCCGCGCGCGGACTGGCGGCAGAACCGCAAAGCCACTATGCGCTCTTCGTCGCTGAGAGAGAAGAACTCGCCCTGACCCCCGGTGGCCAGCAGCCCGTCTACGCCGGCTTCGATCTGGACGTCGATGATCTTTTGCCAGGCATTGAAGTCGATGCGCTCGTCCTCTTGGAAGGGCGTGACCAGAGCGGTGACGATGCCCTGGGGGAGACGGTCAGGCACGCTCATTATATTAGCGCACCCCTGGAGTATATCAGCGCACCGGAGCGGGGTTGCGGGCCGTGGGGCGACACCCGGGTGGGTTCGGCGGTCGGGTTAGCTGATTGCATGCGATTCATTTTCTGAGCAAACGAAGCCAATTTCCGCATATTTTCTTTATGAATTAGCGGTTAAGGTGCCGGAAAGACAAAGCGGGCTTTCGGCGTCGGCCGTGATTCCTTCCCGCCCTGACTCTAGCACGCCGGTGTGTCGTGGCTGGCGGTTGGCGGATTGGGCGTGGGCTGCAAGTGGTTGAATAAATTTGGGTAAGGGGCTGGGGAAGGTATCTTCGGGGAAGTGTGACCGGTTCTGACCTCGCACGAGGTCGAGTCCGTGGTACACCAGATTTACGCAGCCAGTGCCTGAGCCTGCCGCTCGCCAGCTATCGAATCTAACCATCAACTGTTCGAGTGGGTCCTTTCCAACTGGTATTCAGCCCCTTTGGGGCACACGCGAAAGCGCCTGCCCCACCACGGCGAAGCAACAGCATGCGACATTCGGTGTTTGCCACGCCGCGGCTGTATTGCCGGATTACTGTGTGAGCACGAAACCGTGCCATGCAAATGCGGTACTCGTGCTAACCGCGTAATATCCCGTGACCGAGTAGGATTGGTTGATGGAAACGGGAATGGGTCCGTTACCTGCCACGTGGAAAGGATAAACTGTGCCGCCGGGCATGCGTATAAAGCCCGCGCCATTGATATATCCAGTTGTTGCGCCGGCCGCGTTGATGGAGTAGGAGATGCTGCTGATGTCGACGTCGTTGCCGCTGAACGTGGTGAGGGTTCCGTCGGCAGCGCGCACGAAGCCGTGATTCAGTCCGTTGTTATCCTGCCAATAGCCCGTGACTTCTCCGTCCGAGTTGATACCCAGAGGCACTGTACTTGGGTTCACGGCGAATATCGTAAATGTGCCGTTGGAAGCGCGCAAGAAACCAAACGTGCCGCTCGTGCCATTAATCGTGCCACTAAGATATCCCGTAATGACTCCAGAAGCGTTGATGCCGACAGCGTAAGTGCCTTCGCCCAGGTTGGCGCCTGAGCCTGCGCCCGGCGCATCGAAACTGGTGAACGTGCCGTCGGCTGCGCGCACAAAGCCGTGGGCGACCTTGTGGGAGTCAAGCCAGTATCCGGTGACGGCCCCTGCGTCGTTGATCCCCAAACCAAGGGTCGGGTATTTCTCTCCGGCGGGAGAGCTGAATAGGGTGACTGTTCCACCGGCTGCGCGCACGAAGCCGGAGTTGCCGGCGTAACCCGCGATGGTCCCCGCGTCGTTGATAGCAACTGCGTAGGTATTGTGGGTGCCATCGGCATCAAACTCGGTGATCGTACCGTCAGTCGCCCGCACGAAGCCGAAAGCGCCCTTTTCGTTGTCGTACCACCCCGCAACCACCCCCGCCTGGTTGATGCTCATGGCCCGGGTACCCAGGTTCTCTGCTAAGCCAGAGTCCGGAGCGGAGAAGGTCGTGATTGTGGCCGCGCAAGCATTCGCGCAGAGTCCCAGCGCAAAAGCGCAGAGCGCCAGATAGAGGCTGAACGTAACGTGTTTGTTGCTAATCATTTGGTGAGCGTCCTAGGTTGCCTTGTGCGGATTATATCGCGTTGACGGGTTAGCCTGCGAAGGACTGAAGAAAGCGGACTGTGCGGTTTAGTCAGCTAAGGCGAAGGTCATGCGGCCAAACTGTCAACGAAGTCATACTTGGCAGGCGAAAGCGCCTGCCCCACCACGGTCCGCAAACTCACTAAGTTTGCGAAACATGACAACAGATGTCAGGAACCGCCTCTTACACTACCTGGCATGAAATCTCTTTCCGGGAAGATCGCCTTGGTGGCCGGCGCCAGCCGCGGAGCGGGACGGGGCATCGCCTGCGCGCTGGGTGACACGGGCGCTACGGTCTATGTAGCCGCGCGCACTTCGCGGAATGGGCCCAAGCCCGCCGACGGCGCTCCGGGCACTCTCGAGGATACCGCTGAAGAGGTCAGCGCGCGTGGCGGCCTGGGTATCCCGATTCGCGCCGATTTGAGCGACGAAGAACAGAAGGCGGCTGTGTTCCGG
>JBEKUO010000399.1:0-6873 GCA_049514955.1 Bryobacteraceae bacterium
ATGGGGCTGGAATCGTGACCCGCTGTTACTTCTCCCACCGGATTCAGTGGTCCCGGAGGTTCGCCGCCGAGTCGCGGATTACACCTGCCAAGGAGTCGGCTCCGTCGGTCCCGCCCGTGAAGCTGTGCCGCATGGTCTCCTGGCCGGCGGTGTCCAACTTGAACAGGACGCCAGTTCGCTGTGCCGCCTCCGCTCGCGGTGCCGTAGAGGTCGCCTGCGAGTCGCCGATCACACCCGCTATGGCGCCGCCATCGGCCCCGCCCGTGAAGTTGTGAACACGGTCCGGTAGCCGCTCCTACCCACCTTGAACACCACGCCCGCACTCGCTGTACCACCACCGGCGGCAGTCCCGTAGAGGTTGCCTGGCCCCACCCCTGTGTGCCCGTGCGGCCCCACCTTACCTTAAGCTCCCTAAACACGCCTCGGCCAGGCGGATAAAACGCCGCCCTCGTTTCTAGGCCGTGAATTCTTTCATGCCACTCAAACGTCCCGCGCGAACTGGCGGTGTCCGCAGTCCGAGAAGCGGTCCGATAGGAGTCCTCATTTGGAATGGGGAATGATCTCAGTGACGATGTACGTGTCGCCGACGATTCTGAAATAAAAACGCCAACCGCGGTTTACCCGCGCCTGCCACTTGTCTCAGCCTCGCTGTATTTCTTGGCGTACAGCGAAGGGTGGTGCAGGTTGGCAACCAGGAAGGCCGCCTGCTTATAGAAGGCTTTGCGGATAGGGACCGGAATCTGGTTCAGAGTGCGAAGGGCATTCTGAGTATAGGCAACTTTCATCGAGCAGGCTTAGTTCTCTTTTTCGCTGCCCGCAGCTTCTTAATATTGGCCTCAATGGAGGCAGCCATCTCTTCCGCCGTATTGAATGGGCCGTAGACGCGGCCGCGCTTAATATCCTCGTCGGATTTGGCCAGCCGGGCGTCGATGATGCGGCGCTGGGCAGGGGTGTATTCATCGTCAGCGGAGGGTAGCTTGGAGCGGTCGACGACGAGTTTGGGGGTGATGACGATCTTGCCGCGCTGGAAGGCGGCTTCCAGCAGGTCGCCTTCGGAAATACCGGCCAGGGATCGTAACTTGATGGGCAGGGTCATCTGGCCTTTGCGGTGGATTCTCACGAGAGCGGTCATAAAGGTCAAAGCATTTGACGGTCAAAGGTCCGAAAGTCGGACTTCTGAGGGCAGCATAACGGTTATGGCAGGTACCGTCAAGGCCTTCTCCTGGGCTTGGGCTTGTCAAGGCAAAATAGAAATGTCCCCCTTTGCGCAAAGTAGAAATGTCCCCTTTTTCCCAGTGCTCTGCGGGGCGCGTGTTAAGCTCGGGTTGCCGGTGAAGCGGAGACGGGCAATGCTGGCGAACAACCCGACCGAGGAATAGCCGGACGGAACTCATCGCGGACGACCAGCCTGCTCGTCCTGCTGTCTAAATGACGCATGTTCGAACAAGCAAACACCGAGCCCCGCAACGCCCTTGGCGATTGGATCCTGCGCGGGGGAATAGCCGTATTGTTGTCCTCTTCGGAGCGGAGAAATTCTCCTCCACCCCTGACTCTCCCTGGGTCAACCTGTTTCAGCAGATCGGAGCTGGGCAATGGTTCCGCTATTTCACCGGCATAGTGGAAGTGCTGGGCAGCGTCCTCTTGCTGATCCCGTGGACGGTGGCGGCCGGTCTGGCCCTTCTCGTGTTTTACCATGGCGTCCGCCGTCCTCATCCTCGTGTCCGTAATCGGCCGCCCGGCTGACAGCGTCTTTGCCGGCGTCCTGTGCGTAGGTCTGGTAGCCTTCTGGTGGACCCGAAGGAGCCGTTGAGCGCGTCCACAGGGTGACCCGGAAAGCGTTGCAGGCCTTGCCAGTTCCCGGTGACAACCATCCGCGCGAAAACATCCCTTATTCCTCGGCCACTTGCCGCGTCTAGGTGCCAAGTCGGTCTGCGGCCGTGCTCAACTGAAGCTGGGGACAGTCAGCGCGTCGCCCGTGCCCAACGGCAAGCCTCAGCCCCATGAAAATCGCGAAAATTACCGTTCAAAGCCAAAATATGAGGGTAGCGCCATACCCGCAAATGGGGGCATCAGGACACCATCGGCCGTTCGGCCCGCCGCGCAGCCGAGCTTCACACCAGCCACCAGCCACAACCGCCAAAGCCCGCCCCACGCCCCGTGTTACTCTAAAAGTTCCCCTATGAGCAGCATCCAGATTACCCTGCCCGACGGTAGCCAGCAGTCCGTCGAGGCGGGTAGCCGCCCCATCGATATCGCCCGCGCCATCAGCCCGCGCCTGGCCGACGCCGCCATCGTTGCCAAAGTGAACGGTGACTTATACGACCTGACTCGCCCCATCGAGTCCGATGCCGCACTACAGATCTTGACCACCAAGGACCCGGCGGCCCTCCAGGTCTACCGCCATTCGACCGCGCATCTGCTTGCCGCCGCGGTGCTGGAATTGTTCCCCGAAACCAAGCTCGGCATCGGTCCGCCCATCGACAACGGCTTCTATTACGATTTCGACCGCCCCACTGCCTTCACTCCCGACGATCTCGAAAAGATCGAGAAGCGCATGTGGGAAATCCAGGCGCGCGACTTTCCTTACCAGCGCGTGATGACTCCCAAAGACGAAGGCCTGCGCAAATATTCCGGCGACTGGATGAAGAAGGAATTGATCGAAGAGCGCGCCGGCGAAGTATTCAGCGAATACACGCTGGGGCCGCACTTCATCGACTTCTGCCGCGGTCCGCACGTGCCCTCGACCGCTAAAATCAAGGCTTTCAAACTGCTCTCGATCGCCGGCGCTTACTGGAAGGGCGACGAGCACAACAAGCAGTTGCAGCGCATCTACGGCACCGCGTTCTTCTCCAAGAAAGATCTCGACGAGTATCTCGCCAGGCTGGAAGAAGCCAAGAAGCGCGACCACCGCAAGCTCGGCAAGGAGCTGGAACTTTTCACGGTAAGCGAATTAGTGGGCGCCGGCTTACCCCTATGGCTGCCAAAAGGCGCGACCATTCGCCGGATATTGGAAGAGTACATCCTGGAGCGCGAACGCGCCACCGGATATCAGCACGTCTATACGCCGGATCTTGCCAAGGTCGAACTCTATCAGCGATCGGGTCACTGGGAACATTATCACGAAGATATGTTTCCGCCCATGCAACTGGAAACGGAACAGATGGTCTTGCGGCCCATGAACTGCCCGCACCATATCCTTATATTCGAGTCGAAGCGGCGCAGCTATCGCGATCTTCCGGTGCGCATCGCGGAATTGGGCACCATGTATCGCTACGAACGCTCCGGAGTCTTGAGCGGATTGAGCCGGGTGCGCTGCATGACCCTCAACGATGCACACATTTTTTGCACCGCGGACCAGATCAAGGAGGAGTTCACGCGCGTCATGCAGCTTGTCGAGCGGGCCTACCGCGACCTCGGCATTACACAGTACCGCTACCGGCTCTCTCTCGGCGACAAGACCAATAAGGAGAAGTTCGTCGACAACGACGCGATGTGGGAATTAGGCGAACGCGTGCTGCGTGAGGCCATGGACTCGCTCGGCTTGCCCTATGTCGCAGCCCCCGGCGAGGCTGCGTTCTACGGGCCCAAGCTGGATATCCAACTCGCCGATGTCATGGGACATGAAGAGACCTACTCGACGATCCAGGTCGACTTCCACCTGCCGAACCAGTTCGAGTTGAATTATATCGGACCGGACGGCAAGGAGCACCGCCCGGTAATGATCCACCGCGCCATTGTCAGCACCATGGAGCGAATGGTGTCCTATCTGATCGAGTTGTATGCCGGCGCATTCCCCGTGTGGCTAGCCCCTGTGCAGGCGATCGTGCTGCCCATCACCGACCGCCAATCGGATTACGCGCGTTCCGTCCGCGACCAGTTGGATGCGGCCGGCGTCCGCGTCACGGTCGACGATCGCAGCGAGAAGGTCAACCTCAAGATCCGCGATGCGCAGTTGCAGAAGATCCCGTACATGCTGGTGGCGGGTGATCGCGAGGCGCAGAGCGGGCAGGTGGCCGTGCGCCATCGCAAACGTGGCGACCAGGGAGCCAAGCCCGTGGCCGAATTCCTCGCGGAGATCCGGAAGCTGATTGACTCCAAGGATGTCGCCGAGTAAAGCCGGGTTCGCCACCGCCGAAGGAACCACGCGCTTCAGTCGGAGCCACGAGCGTGAGCGAGTGGTATCTTCTTTCTATCGCAATGCGCACGGACTGACCGTTTCCAGCCTCGGCCTGGGCACGTACCTCGGTCCTCCCAACGACGAGACCGATCGCGCCTACCTGGATGCCGCCCGCGCCGCGGTCGCCTCCGGCATCAACTTTTTCGACACCGCCATCAATTACCGGCACCAGCGCTCCGAGCGCGCCCTCGGCGAGGCCCTCAAAGATGTTCCGCGCGATGAGTTCGTGATTTGCACGAAAGCCGGATTCCTCACGCCGGATGCCGTGCCGGACTTTCTCACTTCCGCGGATGTGGTGGGCCGCATGCATTCGATGGCGCCGGACTTCCTGGCGGATCAGATCGAACGCAGCCGTGCCAATCTGGGCCTCGACGCCATCGACGTATTCTATCTGCACAATCCTGAAACGCAGCTCGCTCACGTTTCGCGCCCGGAATTCGACAAGCGCTTGCGTGCCGCCTTCACGCGCCTGGAACAACTGGTTGCCGAAGGGCAGATCCGCTACTACGGAACCGCTACCTGGGATGGCTACCGCCAGCCAAACCAGTTGAATCTGGCTCGCGTCGCAAGTCTTGCCAAAGAAGCCGGCGGCACGGACCATCATTTCCGGTTCGTACAGCTTCCGTTCAACCTCGGCATGGTGGAGGCGTACACCGGCAGGCCCGAGAGCGTGCTGGACGTCGCCGCGCGCGAGGGCATCACCGTGGTCGCCAGCGCCACCCTGCTCGAAGGCCGCGTGCTGCAACACATGCCCGATGCCGTCGCCGAGCTGCTGCCCGAGCTTACCACCGATGCGCAGCGCGCCATTCAGTTCACCCGCTCGACTCCCGGGATCGCCGTGGCGCTGGTGGGCATGAGCCGCGCGGCGCACGTGCACGACAACATGGGCGTGTCCGCCGTTCCGCCCGCCACGATCGAGCGGTATCTGCGGTTCTTCGAGTGACCGCCGCCGCCTACTTTTGGATCATCACTTCAGTGGATTTCACGACTACACTGACCGTGTCGCCCGGTTGCAGGTTCATCTCGTCGGCGCTCCGCCGGGTGATGACGCTCTCGATTTCATTCTCGCCAACCTGCACCACGACGTGGGCCATCACGTCGCCGCGTTTCACATCCTTGATCTGGCCGCGAAGTTGGTTGCGTGCGGACAATGCCATGCGAACCAAGATACACCCATGCTCCAGTTGCTTCAAGCTCTAGGCCGTACGATCGCCAACACTGGAAATCGCCCGCGCCCTTGAATGTTAGAATTTGAGTGGCTGCTTCCAAGTGAGTGATGACCCTGATTGAGGTTCCCGAGGACCTCTACGGACTTGACGAGGCCATCGCGCAAGTCCCCAACAATCCGGCTGTCTTCCTGCTTTGGCCCCGCGAGGGCGCGCCTTACCTGGCCAAGACCACGCTCCTGCGGCGGCGCTTGTTGCGCTTGCTCAAAGAGCGCGAGAAGCCGTCGCGTCTGCTCAACCTCCGGCACACCGTGCGGCGCATCGAATACCGGCTCACGGGATCGGCCTTCGAATCCGCTGCCCTGATGTATGAGCTGGCGCGGCAGCATTTCCCCAAGACTTACCTGGAGTTGCTCAAGCTGCGCATGCCTACCTACGTCAAGCTGGTGCTGACGAATGAGTTTCCGCGCAGCCAGCTCACCACGCATCTGGGGCGCGCGCCCGCCCTCTATTGCGGCCCGTTTCGCAGCCGCGTTTCGGCCGAGAAGTTCGAGTCGCAATCTCTGGATCTGTTTCAGATGCGCCGCTGTCAGGAGGACCTGGCGCCCTCGCCCGCGCATCCCGGCTGCATTTACGGCGAAATGGGCATGTGCCTGCGCCCCTGCCAGCAGGTGGTGGGCCGCGACGAGTATCTGCACGAAGTCGGGCGCGTGGCGGAGTTTCTCAAGACCGGCGGACACTCGCTGCTCGACGCCATTTCGCGCACGCGCGACCGGTTCAGTGAAGAGATGCTCTTCGAAGACGCCGCGCGGCAGCATAAGCGCTTCGAGAAAGTCCAGGAAGTCTTGCGGTTGCGCGACGATCTGGCGCGGGATATCGACAGGCTCCACGGCATCGCCGTCACGCCGTCGGCGGCGCCCAACGCGGTCGAGCTTTGGATCGTGCGCGAAGGACACTGGCAGCCGCCCGAAAGGCTCGGCTTTGAGGTCCAGGAAGGTAAGCCGGTTTCGCTCGACGGCAAGCTACGCGAGATCTTGGGCGCGGCGTCCATGCGCCGGCTTGCCGTGCGCGAGCGTCAGGAGTATCTGGCCTTGCTGGCGCGCTGGTTCTATTCGAGCTGGCGCGAGGGCGAATGGCTAAGCATCGAGGCCTTCGAGAGCCCGCCATACCGCAAGCTGGTGCACGCCATTTCGCGTGTCGCACGGCGGGATTTGCCGTAAATCGACTAACATCCTCGACCTTGGGCCCAACCCAAGTGCGTGGGAAACGTCGGGAAACGTTGAGGATTCCGAGATCGAGTCCCGAGGTGTAAGTGACTGGCGTAGGCGTAGACCAAGCGCGTGAAGCCGCCCGGTAGCCTGCCACAGATACGGCAGTGCATCCTTCCGTCAGGTCAGGGCAGGCAGAAAGGGGTGCGCGACATAAAAGTGGAGAAGCTGGCGTTATGTGGGGCAGGCTGGCAGCCTGCGCGGCGGTTGGCTACCGCCGCTGTCTGGTGCAAACGCGGCAGGTGGCCGATTGACAATCGGC
>JBEKUO010000400.1:0-6845 GCA_049514955.1 Bryobacteraceae bacterium
TTTTCATGACGGCCTTTTAAGAGCAAATTAGTTTGCGCGGGCAGGAGTCCCCGCGCGGCAGGCACGAGTGCCTGCGCCACGTCATCCGAATTTCACTTTCGCGGCCAGGTCGGGCATGCGGCCTTCCAGTAGCTCGCCCAACACAAATGCGATGGCCTTGGCCGGCGGCGGACAGCCCGGCACGTGCAGATCCACTTTGATGGCGTCATGCACCGGCACGGCATGCCGCAACAGGGGCGGCACGCCATCGGTGGGAATCACGCCATAGATGCCTTCGAGCAGCTTCTTCACGGGGATGTTGTTGCGCATGGCGGGCACATTACTGGTGACTGCGCAATCGCCCAGCGCGATCACCAGTTTGCTGCGCGCCCGAATCAGGCGGGCCTTCTCCAGGTCGTCCCGGCTGCTGATAGCGCCTTCGACAACCGCGACGTCCACGCCCTTGGGAAACTCCTGGGCGTCCACCAGCGGACCATACACCAGGTCGACTTTCCCCGCCAGCGGGATCAGGGCTTCATCGATATCCAGCAGCGACATGTGGCAGCCGGAGCAGCCATCCAGCCACACGGTAGCGAGCCTGGCGCGTTTCATTGATTGCCTCCCCGCCGGACGGCCAGCCTGGTGATGTTATCCGACCGCTTGGTCATTTCCTCGACCGCCCAGCCCTTCTCAGCCATGGCGCCCGTGGGGCAGACCTGCACGCACTTGCCGCAGCTTGTACAGTTGCGCGCTTGCCCCCAGGGACGGTTGAGATCGGCCACGATCATGGTGTGAATGCCGCGCGACATGACGTCCAGCACATGTGCGCCTTCCACTTCATCGCAGACGCGCACGCAGCGCGTACAAAGGATGCAGCGGTTGTGATCGAGCACAAAACGCTCGTGGGACACGTCTACAGGGAGCCGCGGGTAGCTGTACGGATATTCCACGTAGGTCACGCCCAGCTTCTGCGCCAGGGATTGCATCTCGCAGTGGCCGTTGGAAACGCAGATGGCGCAATAGTGATTGCGTTCGGAAAAAAGGAATTCCAGGGTCATGCGGCGATAGCGCGTCAACTTCTCGGAGTTGGTGGTGACGGACATGCCGTCCTGGACGGGAGTCGTGCAGGCAGGCAGCAGGCGGCCGACGCCCGAGACTTCCACAATGCACAGGCGGCAGGCGCCCACCGCACTCAGGCCTTCCAGATGGCAGAGCGTGGGGATGTACTTGCCGTTGGCGCGCGCGGCTTCGAGGATGGTCTGGCCCGCGGTGGCATTGACGTATGCGCCGTCTATCTTGATGGAGACCTTATCTGGCATGGTGGCTCCCGTAGCGCAGGCACTCCTGCCTGCCGCGCTGGCACTCCTGCCTGCGCATGTCCACAGCAGTGTGGACATAGCAAGGTGGAAAATCTGGCGAGCTTCGCTCGCCTGCGCCCGCAGGAGTGCGGGCGCGGCAGGCACGAGTGCCTGCGCCACGGCCCTGGGGGTCCTGTTTCATGTTTATCGCCTACCCTTCCACCAGCTCCAGCACGCGGTGATGGTGCTGGTTCTCGCGTATATCGCAGCGCAGGCAGCGCCCGGCTTCTTCGAGGGCCTGCGCCGAATTCAGGCCGATCATGGCTTCGTTGAAGTTGAGCGCGCGCTCGCGGGCGGGCAGTTCGGCCACTTCGTGGCGCGGGCATGCGCCCGGCTGCTCCGGAGGCGTCTGCGCGTATTCGAACTTTGGCATGATGCGATTGAAACGCGCGGCGCCCATGAGGCGCAGGTCCATGTTGCGGGCTGCCTTTTTTCCGTAGCCCATGGCGTTGGAAACATTCGAAGCGCCGGTAATCACGTCGCCGCCGGCGTAAAACTTGCTGCGGCTGGTTTCGAGCGTGAGGCGGTCCACTTCGATGACGCCGGACTCTTTGATCTTGAGGCCCGAGCCGCGGCCGAAATCCGGATCCACCGCTTCGCCTACCGCCAGGATCACGGTGTCGCATTCATAGCGCCGTATCTCTTCGGTGGCTACGGGCTTGCGGCGGCCGGAGGAATCGAACTCGCCGAGCCGCGTCTTCACCACCTCGATGGCTTTCACCCCGCCCTGCTCGTCGCCCACGATGCGGTGCGGCGTGGCCAGGAACACGAACTTGGCGCCTTCGGCTTCGGCCGCGTCGGTCTCCTCTTTGATGGCCGGCATGTCTTTGCGCTCGCGGCGGTAGATCACGGTGACATCGGCGCCCTTGCGCAACGCGGTGCGCGCGGAATCGATGGCCGCGTTACCGCCGCCGACCACCACCACCTTGCGGCCCAGTTGCGACGGCTCCCGCTTGGCCATCGCCTCTAGGAAAACCAGCGCGGGCAACACGCCTTTGAGCTCCGTGCCGGGCAGGTACACCCACGATTCTTTCCAGGTGCCTATGGAGACGAAGACTGCGTTGTAGATGGTGTCGAGCTCGTTGAGCGTGATATCCGTGCCGATTTTGGTGTCGCAGACGAACTCCACCCCCATGCGCTCGATCAATTCGATTTCGCGGTCCAGCACGGAATTCGGCAGGCGGTATTCAGGGATGGCGTAGCGCAGCATGCCGCCCGGCAGCGGGTTCGATTCGTACACGGTGACTTCGTGCCCCAGCAGCGCCAGGTAGAACGCCGCCGTCAGGCCCGTAGGCCCGCCGCCGACTACGGCCACTTTGCGATCGGTGGGTTGCAGCTTATAGGCGGCGATTCTTTCCACTAGCGAATCGAAGCGGTCCGAATGGTAGAGCGCGTCGGCGATATAGCGGTGCACTTCGCGCATGTTGACCGCTTCGTCGATGGTGTGGCGGCGGCAGCGGTTGTCGCAGGGATGCTGGCAGACGCGGCCCGTGGAAGCCGGCAGCGGATTATC
Organism: Bryobacteraceae bacterium; assembly: GCA_049514955.1. Classification (GTDB taxonomy): domain Bacteria; phylum Acidobacteriota; class Terriglobia; order Bryobacterales; family Bryobacteraceae; genus Bog-159. The sequence continues at coordinate 2,851 of JBEKUO010000400.1, forward strand.
CATAACTACCGATACGAACGCATCCTCCAGCCGCTGCTCTTTGAGAAGCTGCAGGAAGCGCGGGATATTCATGTGCAGCGGGCAACTGTTCTCGCACGGCGAAAGCGCCAGGTCCTCGCAAACGCCCGCCCGGCAGCGCTTGGCGAGAATGTGGTCTTCGAATTCGTGCCGGAAATGGCGCATGGTGGTCAGCACCGGATTGGGCGCGGTCTGCCCCAGACCGCAGAGCGAGGTATCGCGGATCATGCGGCCCATTTCGTCGAGCCGATCGAGGTCGTCCGGGCTGGCATCGCCGCTGGTGAAGGCGTTCAGGATGCGCAGCGCTTTATCGAGCCCCACCCGGCAGGGGATGCACTTGCCGCAGGATTCCGAATGCGTGAACTCGATGAAGTAGCGCGCCACATCCACCATGCAGTTGTCTTCGTCCATCACCACCATGCCGCCGGAGCCCATGATGGAGCCGAGCTGCGCGAGCGTCTCATAATCCACCGGAGTGTCGAACATCTCTCGCGGCACGCAGCCGCCGGAGGGACCGCCCGTCTGCACGGCTTTGATGTAGCGTTCGTGAGCGTCCCCTTCTCCTACGTCGTAGATGAAAGTCTTAAGCGGCGTGCCCAGGGGCATTTCGACCAGGCCCGTGTTGGGAATCTTGCCCACCAACGAGAACACTTTGGTGCCGGCGCTTTTGGTGCTGCCGGTTTCGGTGAACCAAGCCGCTCCCTTGGCCACTATGGGCGCGATGTTGTACCAGGTCTCGACGTTGTTGATATTGGTGGGGCAACCCCACAGACCCTTTTGCGCTGGAAATGGCGGGCGCGGCCGCGGCCTTCCGGCGACGCCTTCAAGCGAGGCGATCAGCGCGGTCTCCTCGCCGCACACGAACGCACCTGCGCCTTCCACCAGGCTAATATCGAAGTGGAAGCCGCGGCCCAGGATGTTATCGCCCAAAAGGCCATAGGCGCGCGCCTGCTCGATGGCCCGGTTGAGGCGGTGCACGGCCAGCGGGTACTCTGCCCGCACGTAGACGATGCCTTCGCTGGCTCCCGTAACGTAGCCGCCGATGATCATGCCTTCCAGCAGCCCGTGCGGATCGCTCTCGATCTCGTTGCGGTTCATGTAGGCGCCCGGGTCGCCTTCGTCCGCATTGCAGATGATGTACTTCTGTTCGGCTTCAGCCTTGCGCAGGAACTCCCACTTCAAGCCGGTGAGGAATCCGGCGCCGCCGCGGCCCCGCAGCTTGGAAGCCTTGATCTGCTCGATGACCATCTCGGGCATGGCGTCGATCAGGACCTTATATAACGACTGGTAGCCGCCTACCGCGATGTACTCTTCGATATCGTCCGGGTTGATGAGGCCGCAGTTGCGCAGCACGATTTTCTTCTGCTTCTTGAAGAAGGGAATATCGCGCCAGATGGGAATTTCAGGAAAGCCCTCGCCGTAGCGCACCTGCGCGGTAATATGGTCCCATTCCTCGATTTTGCAGAGCGCCATGTCGCGGGGGATTTTGCCTTCGGCCATTTCGTCCATCAGGCGATCGATGTCGTGTGCCTGCACGCGGCTCAGGATGACCAGCGGCCGGCCCGGCAGCCACACGTTGACCAGCGGCTCCTTGGCGCAAAAGCCGAAGCAGCCGGTGGGCGACAACCGCACATCGCGGCCGCGCTGGTGTATGGCTTCCGAAAAAGCGTGCAGGACTCCTTCTGCGCCATTGCCGGTCCCGCAGGTGCCCATGCCGACGGCGATGCGCGGACGGTTGGGCAACAGTTTGGCGAGGCCTGCTTCCTTAACGTCGTTGAATCGGGAAAAATCTTGTATACGCATATCACTTCCCGCCTTCGCGCTCGAGCGCCTGCACTTCGCGGTGCAGCGCCTGCTCGTTCATGTGGCCGTAGACGGCATGATCCACTTCGACCACGGGCGCCAGGGCGCATTGTCCGAAGCAGGCCACCGTGCGCAGCGAAAACTTGTGGTCCGCCGTGGTGACACACACTTTGTCGGCGCCGTTTTCCGCGTCGGCATCCTGGACGCCCAGCTCCAACTTCAGGCGCTCGAGCAGGTTGCGCGAGCCGCGCGTGTGGCAGGCCGTGCCGCGGCAGATGCAGATGGTGTGATCGCCCTGCGCCTCGAGGTTGAACAGCGCGTAGAAGGTGGCCACGCTGTAGAGCTGGGACAGGGGAATATCGGTTTTCTCCGCGATGTATTCGAGGATTTCGAGAGGAAGATATTTGTGAGGGTTGTGCTCCTGGACTCTTTCCAGGATGCTAAGCAGCGCGCCGGAGCGATCCTGGCATTGGGCGATCACCTGGTCCGCGAATGCCTGGTCGTCGAGGGTTGGCTGCGGCTTGGCCAATTTGGTCTTCATGGTGGTTCTGCCTTTACCCTTCTGTGGTGCTTTACATATTATTTTAACACCCTTTTATCTTTTAGGAGCGGGACGTGCGAAGGGATGATGAGTCCTGCGCTTGCTTCCTGCAATTGCTATGACGCTCTGAAGATGAGGTTATGCTGACGGTTGGCTTTTTGCCATTAGCCTTTCCAAGATAAGCACCTGTCTTCCCGTCGTAGATATAGGTCGTATCTTTTGAAAAATCGGAGTGACGATTGCCGCGCCAGCGCACTACTGTATAAGCTTTTCGTGGAACGTGGAGAGCGGGTTCTCGCGCGAAGCACTTGAGCTTCAAACGAGAAAGCCCGGGTATGGCCCGGGCCTCCATCGGAAGCGGAAAGGAGGATCGCTTATGATCCTTATGCTGGTAATCCGGCTCACGTTTGTGGGTCGGCTCTCGGCATTGATCGTTTGGACCCGTAAGGTCCAGCGCTAATGCCGCGGCGGGATCGGTCCGCAACCCGGTCCCGCCTACCAGCATCATAGCAGAATTTCCCTGATGTGAACCTTTTTTTCTCAACAGCCCGCGAAGCGCTAACCCTTCAGCGTGGGCAGCGCGGTCGCGATGCGGAAATTCACCCTCGCATGCGCGCCGCGGAGGGCTTGCTCCACCCCGGCGGCCTCATTGCCACGCGCGAAGATGAACCCCAGGTAAGTGGCTCCCTCCGGCAGCGGCACCAGCGTCTGGCCAACCTTCGCCGTGATGATGACGTCCTCAATGCCGGCCACGGCGCGGGCTTCCTCGACGCCTGTGGCACCCTCGTACACGCCGCCGCGCGGAATGGGGATCATCATCACCCCCGACGCCCGGTCGGCCAGCCGAAGCGTGGATACGTCTTCGCCAGTTGCATGCCGAAGGATCAGTTCTTCGAGCGGCATGCCGCTGCCAAACCGCAATGCTTTGGAGCATAGGCCCCCGATGGGACGCGCGGCAACTTCCAGCATCCAGACGCCGCTGTCGTTCGCCCGCAGTTCGGCGTGGAACGGGCCGTGGTGGAGGCCCAGAGCGCGCACGGCCTTCCCTACCGTTTCCCGGATGGCTTGCTGCACAGCCGCCGCTTCGCGCGATGGCGTCACGTAGATGGTTTCTTCGAAGAAAGGGCCTTCCAACGGATCGGGTTTGTCGAATATCGCCAGTACCCGCGGCATGCCGCCCGTCACCAAGCCTTCCACCGCGAATTCGCGCCCGGGGATGTAGGCTTCCACTTGCAAATACTGGTCCCGCTCTTCGCGCGCGCTCCGTATATCGGGGCTCTTTTCCAGCAGCGCTTTGATACGGTTGAACGCCGCCACGAATTCGTCCGGATTATTCGCGCGGATCACCCCGCGGCTGGCCGAAAGGCCCAGCGGCTTGAGCACGCACGGATATGGTGCGCGGCGAGCAACCGCAGCCGCCGACTCGTGAAGTGTCACCCGGAAGAATTGCGGTACTGGAAGGCCAGCCGCCTGGAAAAGTTGGCGCGCGAGGTACTTATCATGGCAGGCGCGCACCGCGGACGGCGGATGGAACGGGATGCCTAGCGCACATGCGGCCTCAGCAGCCAGCACCGCCGGACGGTCGCCGACCGCGGCAACCGCATCGAAGCGGCGGCCACGCAACGCCTCGAGC
>JBEKUO010000401.1:0-6834 GCA_049514955.1 Bryobacteraceae bacterium
TCGGCTCGGAAGGGCTCTATACCTACGACCTGGATGGCAAGCTGCTTTGGAAGAAAGACTTCGGAATTCTGGACGCCGGCTTCTACATGGTTCCCGGAGCGCAGTGGGGATTTGCCAGCTCGCCGGTGATTCATGACAACATGGTGATCATTCAGGCCGACGTGCAGAAGGACTCGTTCCTGGGGGCGTTCGACATCGAGAGCGGGAAGGAACTCTGGCGCACACCGCGGAACGATGTGCCCACCTTTGGCACGCCGGCGGTGGTTCCCTACACGGCCGGCGGCGCCAAAGGCTGGCAGGTGGTGGTGAACGGTTGGAAGCACATCGGAGGGTACGATCTGAAGACCGGTAAGGAACTATGGAGCCTCAAGGGTGGCGGCGACATCCCGGTTCCTACGCCGGTGTTTCTGGATGGGTTGGTAGTAGTTACGAACGCCCATGGCAAGGGGCGGCCGATCTATGCCATTCGCACCGACGCGGCAGGCGACATCACGGAGAGCCATGCCAGCATCGCCTGGACGGAGGAGCGCGGTGGAAATTACATGCAGACTCCGCTTCTGCACGACGGCCTCGGTTACTTCTGCCTGGACTCCGGCGTGCTGACCGTCTATCAGATGGACAAGGGCGAACGGGTGTATCAGCAACGTCTGGGCGGCGGGACTTCGGGCTTTACGAGCTCTGCGGTGACCGCAGGCGACCATCTCTATATCACGAACGAAGAAGGCCATAGCTATGTGTTGGCGCTTGGGCGGGAGTACAAGTTACTCGCCGAGAATGACACTGGCGAGACGGTGATGGCTACGCCGGCTATTTCGGATGGGGTGTTGTATATCCGGGGCGCCAAGCATTTGTTTGCGATTGGAGGGAAGCCGGCGAACTGAAGTTCGCGGTTGGCAGGCGAAAGCGCCTGCCCCACCTGTTACACACTCACCCAGCGGCGAGCCTTCATTTCGAAGCGCGGCAGGGTTCCGCAGGGGACCTGTGACACGGGGATACGCAATGCGAAAGCATTCGTCAGCGCGGCTTCCAGCCGGTGTGGCAGATTGGAATCGCTCGCATGCTCCGGCGCGGGTTCGACCTGGATACTCAGCTCCGGCAGGGAGCGGTGATTCTGGATTTCCACGCGATATTCGCGCACGGCGGTGAAGGCGCGGAGAATGTTATCTATGGCGCTGGGATACACGTTGACGCCACGCACCACCAGCATGTCGTCCGTACGCCCGAGGATGCCGCCGTCCAGAGCCAGGTCAGTCGCGCCACACTCGCAGCGATCGCCGGGAGAGGCCTGTACCATGTCGCTAGTGCGATAGCGCAGGAGCGGAGAACCCAGCCGGCCGAGATTAGTCAGGACGAGCTCGCCTGTAACTCCGCGGGGAACGGGGTTGCCGGTCTCCGGATCGATCACTTCGGCGATGTATGACGCTTCGATGACGTGTAACACGCCGGGGCGTTTCGGGCATCCGTAGCTGACGGGGCCGATTTCGGTCATACCGTGGTGATCGACGACCCGCGCGCCATTCCAGAGCTTCGAGATATGTGCGCGCACGGAGGGAACGCTACCGCCCGGCTCGCCGGCGACGATGAGGGTTCTGACTTTGCCGGCCGCCAGATCGATGTTCTCCTCGGCGGCGACTTCCGCCAGCCGCAAAGCATAGGTCGGCGTGCAACACAGCACCGTGGCAGACGTATCGACGATGGCGCGCAGCCGGGTGGCGCTACGCATGCCGCCTCCCGGAATGACGAGGCAGCCGAGGCGCGCCGCAGCTTCGAATCCTACCCAGAACCCCAGGAATGGCCCGAAGGAGAACGCGAAGAAGATGCAGTCGCCGGGTCGTACGCCCGCTGCGCGGTAGACGCGCGCCCAGTTCTCGATCATCCAGTTCCAGCTCTCGGGCGTATCCAGCCAGTGCATGGGGTTCCCGGTACTGGTAGCGCTGGTCTGGCAGAAACGCGTGTAGCGATCGAGGGGATAAGTCAGGTTCGAGCCATAGGGGGGATGCGCGACCTGATCTTCGATCAACTCCTGTTTGAGTGTGAACGGCAGGCTCGATAGATCGGAATCGATGCCCGTGCCGCGCAGCTTGGCGGAATAGAAAGGATTGCTGTGAAGCACCGCGCCCAGGAGCGAGCGCAGCTTATGACTCTGGTCCGGTGTGAGGTTCATCGGCATTGAAGGGGCTGGCCATGCGGAAGAGGCTGCGGCACGTCCGCGAATTTAGCTACTGCATCGAATAGTGGCCGAAAGTCCCGGAAAAGGTTGCCGATGAGGCAGTCGGTCATGTCGCCCTTGAGCTGCGGAAACTCCCTAATAAACGTCCGGAAGCTGAAGGCGTGATTGTAAAAGGCGTAGACCAGTTTGCGCATGGCTTCGACGCCCTGGCAGACCTGCGCGCCGTATTCGCGGAAGCGAGAGGCGGATACGTCGCCTGCGGTGAGGGCGCCATCTACGGCGTCAGCAACGAGTTCTCCGCTGCGCAGGGCCAGGAAGACACCGGAGGAGAACACCGGATCGAGAAAGCCGAAGGCATCGCCTGCCAGGACAAGGCCATCCGCCGCACAGTAACGGGAGCGGTAGGAATACTCTCCGGTCACGCGATAGGGTCCGGTCTGTTGACCAGCGGCCAGGTGCTGCGCGATCCAGGCGTTCTTCTTCACTTCGCGATGAAAGATAGTGGGAAGATCGTGCGTATCTTTGTAGAGATAGTCCTTCTCGGCAACGACACCTACACTTACTACGTCGTCTGCGAGGGGAATGTACCAGAACCAACCCTTTTCCGGAACGTAGGCCACCGTGGTAGCGCCTTCGTCCATTCCGGGGTCGCGGAGGGCGCCTTTGTAGTAGGTCCAGATAGCGATCTTATTCAAGTAAGGATCGCGGACCTTCCAACCGTTGCGCGTCACTGCGAAGGCGTCACGTCCGGTGGCATCGATCGTGATGGGCGCATGGAATTCGCAAGTATCGCCATTGCTTGTGACGGCTTTGACGCCGATGACTGCACCATCGGGCTGAATCAATTCGCGGGCGGTAATCTCTTCGATCACTTCGGCGCCTTTCTCGCGGGCGTTGTCCAGCAGCAACTGGTCGAACTCGCTGCGGAGGACCTGCCAGGTCATGGAAGCTTCGTGATCCAACTGCTGCCAGAAATAGAAAGGCACGGAGGCACGGCCGCTTGCGCCTACGAATTGGACGCTGTACTTCTTCGTGAAGTGAGACGCTTTCATGCGGTCGAGGACGCCGATGCGCTCCAGAGTGAAGTAGCCGTAGGGCAGCAGTGACTCACCGATGTGATAGCGGGGGAATTTCTCTTTCTCCAGCACCACTACGCGCCGGCCTTTTGCCGCGAGCACGGCCGCGGCCGTAGAACCAGCCGGGCCGCCTCCGATTATGATGGCGTCGTAAGTGCGATCCATGGAAAGCCTCGATCAGCAGGTTTGCGCCGGCACGGGAGCAGACGCTGCGGGCATGAGCGCCGGCGGCTCAAGCGCGCGGTGTTCGGGCAGGAAGAATTCGGGGAGCAGGGTGTCCACTTGCAGCAGGCCTTTGCGGCTGAGACGCACACCATCCGCGTCAGCCACGAGCCAGCCCTGGTCTTGCAGCTTACGCAGTGGCGCAGCGAAGCGCTCCCGAATCCGTACGCCGAACTTATTCCGAAAGTACGGCTCCTGAACGTGTCCGAGCTTCAATTGAAGAATAAACTCGCGAATCATGCGTTCTTCCCCAGTGAGCGACAGGGCGCGGTAGATAGGAAGAGTACCTTGATTAAGTTTGCCGCAATAGGGTCCGAATTCGTGCTCATTCTGGAAATGGACGCCCTGGACATGCGAGAAAGAGGCGACTCCGAGGCCGACCATATCCGCGCCGGACCACAGGAGATCGGTATAGGCAAAGCGCGTGCGTGCCGGGTCCTTCACAGCCGTGTAAGCGCTGCGAACGTAATAGCCGGCTTTCTCCAACTCGGCGAAAGCGTAACCTACCCAGTCGCGCTTAGTCTGCCAGGTGGCCACGGGGGCGAACGTCTGACCTTGTACCTTCATCTCATGGAATAGAGTGGTATTGTACGGAACTTCCATCTGATAGATGGTGACGCTGTCAGGATCGAGGGCAACCGTTTTGCGCACGCATTCACGCCAGTTGGCGGTAGTTTCTCCGACCATGCCGGCGATGAGGTCAATGTTGATTTGCGGGAAGCCGATGGAACGCGCGAAGTTGTAGGAAGGCGCGATTTCCTTTGAAGTATGCGCGCGGCCGTTGGCCTTTAGAATCTCGTCGTCGAAGTTCTCGATGCCCAGACTCAGGCGGGTCACACCCAGATCCTTGATCACCCGGAGCTTGCCTTCGGTGAGGGTACCGGGCTCACACTCGAAGGCGACCTCTTCGGCTTCATCCCAGGGCAGCAGCAGTTTCATGCGATCGACCAGGCTGGCAAGCTGCCGGGACGAGATATAAGAGGGAGTGCCGCCCCCAAAGTAAATGAACTTCGGTTTGCGGCCGCCGACGAAGGCCTTTTGGGAATAGAGAGTCAACTCCTGAACGGCGGCATCCAGATAACTTTCCACTTCGGATGCGTTCTTGTCGGTGTAGACTTTGAAGTAACAAAAGTGACAACGCTTGCGGCAGAAGGGGATGTGGAGATAGATGCCGAGGGGAGTTCCGGGCGCTGGGGCGCGGTCCAGGGCGGCGTACGCGTCGGCAACGTGCGCGGCGTTCCAGAGCGCAAATGGGGGGTAGTTGGAGACGAAGTAGCTCCCGGCCGTAGTTTGTTCAGTTTCGGTTAGCATCCGGCTTTGATTAATTATACACCCTGGGGAAATGCTCCTTGGCAGGCGGAAGCGCCTGCCCCACCTAGAACAGCAGCTTCAGGGCCAGTTGCACGCGGCGGGGACTTCCGGCCGAAAGAATTTGGCCAAAGGTCGGAGAGCCGATGAAGTTATCGGGCAGACCGAAGTTCGTGTGGTTCAGCACGTTGAATGCTTCGACTCGGAATTGCGCCGTGGCACGCTCGCGAATCGTCGTGTTCTTTACCAGCGAGAGATCCACGGTAGCCATGCCCGGTCCTTCGACGGTATTGCGGCCTGAGTTGCCGAAGGTTCCGTACGGCGGAATCACGAAAGCCGACGTATTGAACCATTCGTTTGCCGAAGGATTGGAAAGCCGCGGATTCCCTACAACGTTGGGCCGGTCGTTTGCGCCAAAACCCAGGCTGTCGATGCCGGTATTGCTGTTGTCGTCATCCGCCAGCAGGTCCACGGTGAACGGCTGGCCGGTCTGGAACTGCAGGATGCCGAAGGTCTGCCAGCCCTTGAGCCAGCGGGAGGCCGAGTGGAACGGCAGATCGTAGGCGTAGCTGGCCACGAACCGTTGGCGAACATCGAAGTTGGAAAGGCCGCGCTCGGCGCGCAGGTCGTAACTGTCCTGCGGGAAGTTCGAATCGCCGGTGCTCGAAAAGAAGCTGGAATCGTTGTCGATGGATTTGGCGAAAGTGTAGGAAGCGAGCAGCGACAAGCCAAAGTTCAGGCGCTGTATGAAGCGGGCCTGGAGGCTGTTGTAGCTGGAATTCCGGTTGGACTCCAACAGGTCGATATCGGCGAACTGCGGCAGCGGACGCTCGAAATAAGGGTTTGCGGATGGCGGGGGCTGGTTGATGTCGCGCGCGCCGATCAGATCGGTGCCCTTGGAGCCGACGTAGCCGATCTCGAACATACGGCTGCCACCGAGGGATCGCTCGACATTGAAGTTCCATTGCTGCACATATGGCGTGTGCAGATTGCGCTGGAAGGCCAGCGCGGAGGGCGGGTAAGGATAAGGGAAGTCGCTCGGGAACGGGTTGGAAAGCAGCAGCGGCTGGGTGGCGCTGAGCGGGTAGTAGACGTTGAGATTGAAATAGGGCGGGCTGAAATAGAGACCCTCGCCGGGAGCGAGCGACGACTGATCGTAGTAGACGCCGTAGCCCGCGCGCACGACCGTGCGCGGCGATCCGGCGGGCGTCCAGGCCAGGCCCACGCGCGGGGCGAAGTTGTCGCGGTTCGGGACGTAGCCGCCGCGCGGCATACCGTCGGTGCCGACGGGCACGAGCGTTTGCGTGGTCTGGTCGTAGAGGTTGGCGTGATTTTGGGCGTCCACTCCGGGCGAATTGTACTCGTAGCGGAGCCCCAGAATCAACGTGAGATTAGGGCGCACGCGCCAGGTGTCATTGGCGAAAAAGTTGTAGCTGTGAGTGCGCAGATGCTCGGGGTTATCGAGTGTGGCGACGCCGGAATCCGTGGGCAAGCCCAGCAGCAACTCTTCCAGAGCATTGCCGGTGATGTCTCCCAGGAAGTCGATGAAGCCGCGGGATTCGATGTCGCGATAGGCGTTTTGCTGCGTGATCCGGTAATCCACGCCGAACTTGGCTTGGTGGCGGCCATGCACCCAGGTCAGGTTATCGTTCAACTGATAGACGTTGGTGGTGGCATGCTGCGGGTTGTTGTCTTCATCGCCGAGGGGCGAGAATCCGGTCACCGAGATCAAGCTGAGTCCGAAATCGCGCGGGTTGGTGGAGATGGTCGGCAGGCCGACCTGGCTATTGACGTTTTGACCGATATCCTGCTGATAGACGCCCTCGGAGACGCGGTCGAATCCGGCGCGGAATTCATTGAGCAGGGCGGGCGTGAAGACGTGCGTTTCGGCGATCATGGCGTTTTGATCGCGGGTGGGGACGTTGTCGCCGTATCCGGGCACCAGGGGAAAGCCGACGCCGGTGAACGGCTCGAACAGGCTCCCGTCGGCGAAGCTATAGCGGACGGTCAACTGCGAAGAAGGTGCGAGGGAATGATCGACGCGCAGATCGAAATTGT
>JBEKUO010000402.1:0-6804 GCA_049514955.1 Bryobacteraceae bacterium
CCGGGGTTCGGCGGGCAGACGTTCATCCCGTATGCGCTGGACAAGGTCCGCCGGCTGGACGCGATTCGGCGCGACCGCAGACTGGCGTTTCCCATCGAGATCGACGGGGGCGTGACCAAGGAAAATATAGCCGAGGTCGTGCGGGCAGGCTGTGACTGGATCGTCACAGGGTCTTCGGTGTTTCACACTCCGGACCCTGCGGCGGCCGTGGCCGAGTTGCGGCAGGCCGGCATGCAGGCGACCGCCGTACGATGTTGAAGGGATCCCCAGGCTGGCGACGCAATTGCTATGCTGGTCTGAAGCGAAAAAAGAAGTAGCAAGGGCAAAATAATGATGCGAAGCAGTGTTTCCTATTTGATCGCGCTGGCGGCCGTGGCGGGCCTGTTGAGTTCCTGCGGGATTCGCCGCCATAAATACGCCGACCCCATCACCAAGAACACCCAACAGCCCGACAAGGTGCTGTTCGACAAGGCCATCAACGATATCGAGCACAGCCGCTTTGAAATTGCGCGGCTCACCCTGCAGACCCTCATCAACACATACGACACCAGCGAATTCCTGGCGAAGGCCAAGCTGGCGATCGCCGATAGTTGGTTTCGCGAAGGCGGCGCGCATGGTCTGGCCCAAGCCGAAGCTGAATACAAGGACTTCATCCTGTTCTATCCCACCATGGAGGAGGCCGCCGAGGCGCAGGAGAGGGTGTGCGACATCCACTACAAGCAGATGGAGAAGGCCGATCGCGACCCCATACACGCGATACGCGCCGAGGATGAGTGCCGCCAGTTGCTGGTGCAGTTCCCCAACAGCAAGTTCGCTCCGGAGACGGAACAGAAGCTGCGCAATATCCAGGAAGTCCTGGCGGGACACGAATACGCGACCGCCGTCTTCTATCACCACAAGGGCAGTTTTCCGGCCGCGGCCAACCGCTTTACGGGCATGGTGGATCAGTATCCGCTTTTTAGCCAGGCCGACGAAGCTCTGTGGGAGCTCGCCGATTCCTACAATCGCATGGGCGACCGTTTCGAGGATAAGGCGGCAGCGGCTTACACGCGCATTGTGAAGGATTATCCGCTGAGCGTTCACGCCGATGCCGCCAAGGACAAACTGGTGGCCATGAAGCGGCCAGTGCCGCAAGCCGACCCGGTGGCCTATGCCCGCATGAAGTACGAGCTCGAAAACCGGACTAACGCCAAGCTCCCCAGTCGCGTTTTGGGCGCATTCAAAAAGAACCCGGATATGAACCTGGCGGCTAAGTCGGGAACGCCGGCGATGAGCGGCCTGCATCCCACGACTCCCGCCAGCGTGCCGCAACCGGTCAGCACCGGAGAGGGAGTGGGCTCCGACGTGACGGTCTCGACAGTCGGCGACTCGAAGGAACTCGACAGCCGGCCGGATGCGCGCATGAACCCACCTGCCGCTGGGGCGGGGGCCGCAGGGGCAGCGCCGGCAGCGCCTGGCACGACGCCTTCCACTCCTGGCAACCCTGTTCAACCGGCTGCCACGAATACCCCGCAGCAGCCTTTCGCCACCAACCACCCGCCGACTCAGAAGCAGATCAAGCAAGCGCAGAAAAGGGCGCAGGAGTTGGCCAAGAAGAAGCAGAAGGAAGATAAGAAAAAGGCCGAAGCGCAACCGGCCAAGCCGCAACCTTCAGACCAGCCGGCCCAAACGCCCGCGGCGGCGCAACCACCCGCGCAGCCGCCAAAATGACGCGCATCCTGCTGGCCGATGACAGCCCCCACGCACAGCGCATGGGCGAGCAGATCCTGAGCGAGGAGGGCTTCGAGGTGGTGACGGTCAGCGATGGCGACTCGGCGCTGCTCCGCCTCGAAGACGTGGATCCCGACCTGGTGCTGGCCGGCGTGGCGATGCCGAACCGCTCCGGCTATGAGATCTGCCAGTACGTCAAAGTCAGCCCGCGCCACCGGCATGCCCGCGTAGTGCTGATCGCGGGCGTGAAGGATCCGATCGATGAAGCCGAAGCGCGCCGCGTCCAGGCAGACGGGGTCGTGCAGAAGCCGTTTGAGGCGTCTGTGCTGCTGAGCACGGTGAAGCCGCTAGTGGAGCGGGCCGTGAAGGATAGGGGGGAGGAACGCCCGCAACCCCGTCCCGCGCCGGGGAAGCGTGCGGCGCCCAAATCCCCGGTAGTGGCCCTGATCGATCCTGAGCGGGTGCGCGCCGCGGTGACAGTGGCTTTGGACGCCTCTCTGCCCAACCTCATCGAAGAAATCACCGAAAAGGTGCTGGTGGCGCTCAGCACCCGATAGAAATCTATGCCCGACAACACTTTCGACGTCGTCTCCAAGATCGAACTGCCGGAGGTCAACAACGCCATCCAGCAGGCCATGAAGGAGATCCTGCAACGCTACGACCTGAAGGATTCCAAGTCCTCGATCGAGCTGAATGAGAAGGACCACAAGATTGTTCTGGCCAGCCAGGACGAGTACAAATTGAAGGCCGTGATCGAGGTGCTGGAAGGCAAGCTGGTGAAGCGCAAAGTGCCGCTGAAGGGGCTGACTTACGGGACTTTGATCCCGTCGGCGGGCTCCACGGTGAAGCAGGAGATCACGCTGCAGATGGGCATTCCCATCGAGAAGGCGCGCGAGATCGTGCGCAAGATCAAAGACAGCAAACTGAAGGTGCAGGCTTCCATCGAGGGCGACCTGGTGCGGGTGAGGAGCCGCGATCGCGACCTCCTGCAGAATGTCATCAAGCTGCTGCGCGATACGGATTTCGGCATCGACATGCAGTTCACCAACTACCGGACGTTTTAGTTCGCAGGCGAAAGCGCCTGCCTCACCACAACCATGGCCCGGCGCATCGAAGCCCACCTACTGGATGGTCCAGCAGGCAAACTGGAGGCTCTTTTGGAAGCGCCGGAAGACCGCGAGCCGCTCGCGGCGGCTCTGATCTGCCATCCCCATCCGCTGTTCGGCGGCACGATGCACAATAAGGTGGTATATCGGGTGGCACGGGCGCTACGGAATTCGGGTTGCGTAGTGCTACGATTCAACTTCCGCGGCGTGGGAAAGAGCCAAGGCGCACATGCCGACGGTGTCGGCGAAATAGCGGATGCTAGCGCAGTTCTGGATTGGGTGCGCAGGCGCTATCCTGCTCTACCCTACACACTTGCGGGCTTTTCGTTCGGTTCGCGGGTGATTCTGAGCTTGGGCTGCGCGCTACAAAATGCCACCCGCCTGATAGCCCTAGGTTTCCCCGCCAAGCGCGAGGCGGTGGGCTTCCTTGCGCATTGCGCGGTTCCCAAGATCTTCATTCAGAGTACCCACGATGAGCATGGCCCGCCACCGGAGATGGAGGCTTTCTACGCACAGGTGGCAGAGCCGAAGCAGTTGATCTGGGTGGAAGCGGAAGACCACTTCTTCGCGGGAGGACTGGACCGTCTGGAAGCGGTAGTAGGGCAGGTTGTCAACCTGCGGGCCGATTGTTAATCGGCCTTGTGCGAGCAAGGTTGGCCTTTGGCAGGCGAAACCGCCTGCCCCGCGAGGTGTAATACCCCACTGTTCAAACTGTGCCACCAAGGCCTTCTTGGGAAAATTGCAGAAACTCAAGTAGGCCACCTAAATGCTGGCCTGCAGCCGGGATTGGCTGCCCCACGAACGACGCCCCTACTGCACGCGGGCCAGCACGCGGTTAGCCCGCCGCTGGGCCCGCATGCCGATCAGGTCGGCCACCTGTCCCAGCAACGTGGAAACGTTCTCCGTATTGATGGAGACCTGCTGCTCATCGCCTACCGGATGCCGGAACGCCTTAGCTTCCTTGTATGCCGTAACGACTGCCGTGGCGGGCCTGTATTCCTTCACCCGGGCGTACGAAAGCACGCGCCAACCGGACTCCGGCGACTCCATCTCGGCCTCGCTGAGCACCAGTTCGTATTCGCCTTCATCCAGCTTGGAAAAAGCCTCGGCCACGGAAGCCGCGACATCCACGTTGTAGCCTCCGGCCTGCAGGATGGTCTGTAACGTCAAACGGGAAGCCACCTCGTCGTCTACGAGCAACACACGCGCCAGATCGAGGCTCTTCGGCATGTACAGATCTACTTTAACCGAAAAGCCAAAACATTACACGCAAAAAATACAAACGCCTCCAAATCCTTTAAATCGTTGACCTTGCACGTAAGTTATTGGTAAAGACGCGGGAAAAAATGGCGTCCACGTGGCGTAGCTGACGTTCCAGGGAGAAGCTTTCGGCGATTTGTGCCGGGGTCATTAGGGTCTGAATCTCTGGGTCGGCTTCAATGGCGGCCCGAAAGTCGGATTCCTGCTCCCAAGCTTGCATGGCGTGGGCCTGTACGATGCGATACGCCGCCTCCCGCAACATGCCTGCGGCCACCAGATCCAACAGGAGTTGCCCGGAAAACACCAGCCCGCGAGTCATCTCCAGGTTGCGGCGCATGCGGTCGGGATAGACCAGGAGCTGATCCACCAGTTGGGTCGTCTTGGCCAGCAGGTAGTCGGTGAGACTGGTGGAGTCGGGGAGGATAATGCGCTCCACGGAAGAATGCGAGATATCGCGCTCGTGCCACAATGCTACGTTCTCGAACGCGGCTTGGACGTTCGCCCGCACCACCCGCGCGAGCCCGCAGATTTGCTCGCTGGTAACCGGATTGCGCTTGTGCGGCATGGCGGAGCTGCCCTTTTGGCCGCGCGCGAAATACTCCTCGGCCTCGCGCACCTCGGTGCGTTGGAGGTGACGCACTTCCAGGGCGATCTTCTCGCAGAGGGCGGTCACCAGCGCCAGCGTGGCGATGAGAAATGCGTGCCGGTCGCGCTGGATGACCTGCGAGGCGACCGGGGCGGGCTCGAGCCCCAGCCGTGCGCAGATGCGTTCCTCGGCGTCCGGGCCGATGTGGGCGAAGGTCCCGACGGCTCCCGAGATCTTGCCCACGCGCAGGTCTTCGGCGGCGGCCCGCAGCCGTTGCAGGTTGCGTCCGGCTTCGCCGTACCAGATGGCCAGCTTGAGTCCGAAGGTGATGGGCTCGGCATGGACACCGTGCGTGCGGCCGATCTGCACGGCATCTTTGAATTCGAAGGCGCGGCGTTCGAGCACGGCGCGCAGCCGCTCAATCCCGGCCAGCAGAATCTGGCACGCCTGCCGGATCTGCAACGCCTGCGCGGTATCCACCACGTCGTTGGATGTCAGGCCGTAATGCAGCCAGCGCGACTCTTCGGCGCAGCCCGCGGCCTTCATGCTCTCGGCCACCGCCGTTGTGAAAGCGATCACATCGTGCTTGACTTCCTTTTCGATCTCCAGGATACGCGCGGTATCGAAGCCGGCATAGGCCCGCAACGCGCGCGCCGCCTCGGGCGGCACCACGCCCATTTCGGCCAGCGCTTCGGAAGCCGCCAGCTCGACTTCCAGCCATTGCCGGAATTTGTTCTCGTCGCTCCAGATGCGGCCCATTTCCGGGCGCGTATAACGCGGGATCACAACTGGTAAACCTCCGAGGGCCGCGACTGGCTGGCGATTTCGAGCGCCGTCGCGAGGCCCCGCCGCTCCAGAGCCTGGGTGGCGACCAAGCGCACGATCTCCGGATGGTTATTGCTTTCGCTGAGGTGGCCCAGGATTAAGCGCGCCGGGAAACCGTCGAAATCGCGCAGCAGGAAATCGCTCATCGTGTCGTTGGAAAGGTGGCCGACCCGGCTCATGACGCGCTGTTTCACGGACCACGGATACGGCCCGACTTTCAGCATCTCCAGATCGTGGTTGGATTCGAGCAGCAGCAGGTCGCAGCGCCGCAAATGGAATTTGACGGAATCGGTAATGTAGCCGAGATCCGTCGCTATGGCAATCTTGATGCCTTCGGCGTGGAAACAGAAGCCTACCGGATCGATGGCGTCGTGCGGGATGCCGAAGCTATCCACCTCGATGTCGCCGACGGTGAATCGTGCGCCTGCCTGAAAACATTCCAGGGCGGGCATGTTTTGGTCCCAATCGACGGCCGGTGCGGTGAGCTTGCTGATGTACACCGGAATGCGCAGCCTGCGGGCCAGGCGCGCAAGTCCCGCCACATGATCGGAGTGCTCGTGCGTGACCAGGACCGCGTGCAGCGCGTCCACCTGCTCGCCCACGGATTCCAGGCGCCGGGCCAGAGCCTTGAAGCTCAAGCCGGCGTCCACCAGAATGCGGGTGCGATTGGTGGCCAGCAGCGCGCAATTGCCGGAGCTGCCGCTCGCCAGCACGCAGAATTTGATTATTGCTCGCCTCCCTGAACCCTCAGCATACCAGCAAGCTCGCGCGGGTGATAGCCTGGACTGGATGAAAGTTGCACGCATCTACAAACACGGCGGGCCGGAAGTGCTGGTCTATGAAGACGCTCCCGAGCCCCAGATCAAAGCGAACGAGATCCTGGTGCGGGTGGGGGCCTGCGCGCTGAATCACCTGGACCTTTGGGTGCGCGGCGGAATCCCCGGCATGAAGTTCGACATGCCGCATGTGTTGGGCAGCGATATCGCCGGCGAAGTGGTGCGCGTTGGCGAGTTGTGCGAGCGCGTGAAGCCCGGCTGGCGGGTGCTGCTCTCGCCCGGATTGAGCTGCCGGCAGTGCGCGCAGTGCGTCTCCGGCAACGACAATCTTTGCCGCCGGTATACCATGTTCGGCTACGCCAAGGACGGCGGCAACGCGGAATTCGTGGCGGCGCCCGAATATAGCGCCATACAGATCCCGGACCAAATGAGGTTCGAAGAAGCTGCCGCCGTACCGCTGGTGTTCCTAACCGCCTGGCACATGTTGATGGCCCGCGCGCATCTGCAGCCGGGCGAAGATGTGCTGGTGCTGGCCGCCTCG
>JBEKUO010000403.1:0-6786 GCA_049514955.1 Bryobacteraceae bacterium
GGCGACACACGCGCCGGCGGAGCCTGCTCCCGAGTTCTCGGGGCCATTTCCGGCGCGACAGGACGCGGAGGCGCGGAGGTGGGACCGGCCGCGCCGCGCTTTGCCAGCAGCTTTGCTTGACGCTCCCGCATTTTATTCATCTGGTCGGTCATATCTTCCAGGCGGACGCTCTCGTAGCCCCGTCGCTTGGCCACAATGCGGTAGTCAAACGAGATGCTGGATGCTTCGCCGCCCAGTTCACGCACCTCAAAGCCACCGGCGGTCTTGCTGGCGACGTACAGTCCCTTGCAGTCGCCATTCGGAGTCAGGAAGACGTGATAGGCCTCGCCCGTGTTGACGGTGGATGCAAAGGTCGCGTCAAGGGAGATCTTAGCGCTGCCGCCCGATAGCTGACCCGAGCCAAAGTCCTCGAACCAGTTCTGCGGTGAGGCGACAGCGTACAGCCTTACACGGCGCCCGTCGGCCGTCTGAGCAGTGGGTGTGATCGTGCCGCTGCAATTGAGGTCGCCGTTTCCGTATATAGTACAGGTCCCCCCGGTGCCCCCAGTGTCTCCGCCCGCGTAGAGGACCTCAGAGCCAGCGCCCGTACTGCTGTTGATTGCGTAAATCGTAGCTTGGGTCTCGTCGGAGGAGTTATTAAAGGCCGCAACGGCAGTACTGTCATCTGCCGTACCTAGCACCGCCCAGTCGAAACCGCTATGCGCGCTGAAGTTGCTGCTGTCGCCCCATACGCCGGCATCCGGCAGACCGAGCTCGGAGCCAGTGGCGCTGATCGTGCTGCCGGTACCCGCTACTCCTGCACTGAAGCAGCAGCCGCCAGCGGTGGCCATCCCATACACTCCATAAATCGGCCCCGCCGTGGGAGAGGTTGTGGCGGTGGCGGTGGCGCTTCCATAGACGCCGACGGAACCGCTCGCGCCGCCGGAGGTCGTTCCATACACTCCATAGGTCGGGCCCGTCGCAGAGGAACTGCTGGCGGTTCCGTAGACTCCCGTGGAACCCCTCGCAGTGCCGTTGCTCTGGCCATATACGCCGGGTCCACCGCTCGAGAAATTCACGCCCACCGTTCCCGCGCCCGCCGGACTCGAGGTAGAACCATATACGCCGTTGGTTCCCGATCCCGATGTGGCGGAATTGTTGCCATATACGCCGTCGACGCCCACGCTGCTCGTTTGACCGCTGACGCCGTTAGAGAAACTGCCCGCGCCCGTCACAGTCAAACTGCCACCCACCGTCTCATTGCCGGTGACGCCAACGTTGCCTAGGAAGTATCCGCCATAGCCGCTACCCTGGCCCCAGACGCCAATCCCAGTGGTCCCCGCTGTATCCACACCGAGCACCCCCACACCCACAGGACTGTTGCTGAAAAAAGATCCGCCGTTTGTTCCCGATCCCGATGTGGCCGTAGAAGTATTCTGCCCGAACACCCCGCTAGCGCCCACGGTACTCGTTTGACCGCTGACACCCCCGGAGAAACTGCCCGTACCCGTAGCCGTCAAGCCGCCGTTGACGGTCTGGCTGGCGGTGAACGTGTTGGACCCCAGCGTGGCGAAAGGCGAGCAGGTGGAGGGCAACGCAGTCAGCGCGCTGCCCGATGTACAGGGACTGGTGGACGTGAGGCCCACAGTCACGCTGCCGTTAGTGGTGCTGGCAGTAATGGGTGACGTCCCGCTTACGCTCGCGATGGTTCCCGGAAAGGTCTGCCCCGTAGAGAACGTAACCGGCGAACCGAATGTTACCGCGTTGGTGAAGTGGCCGGTGCCATACACATCCAGCGTGTAAGCAGGCGCCGTGATGCCGATGCCCACATTGACGCTGGGGGGGCCGCCTTCCAGCCCACTGCTGCCCAGCACCAGGGCGTTGCTTTCGGTGACCACGGCGTACGCGCCGATGGCGGTGGAGTTGCTCAGGCCGGAATTCGGAGTATTCGGCCCGGCCCCATACCCAACCGCCGTGTTATAGTTGCCGGTAGTGTTGGCGAAGAGCGCATGAAAGCCGCTGGCAGTGTTCGAAAAGCCCGAAACGTTGGAGCCAAGGGCCTCGTAGCCGGTGGCTACGTTGGAGTTACCCGACGTATTTGAGCCAAGGGCTCCGCCGCCGCTGGCGGCATTAAAGTTGCCCGTAGTGTTAGCCAAGAGGGCGCCAGAGCCGCTACCCCAGTTGGAGGAGCCCGTCATGGTCGAGTTTCCTGCAAATCCTAGAAATGAGTTGCCGAGGGAGGTGCTGCCGAAAGCAAACGGCGTGGTCCCAATGTCGAAGCTGGTAGTAGCGGCGACCACAGAGCCTAGCACCTTGCCCTTGACGTCGAGTGCGGCTGTCGGCGAGGTCGTATTGATGCCGATGCTTGTGCCCGACTGGTACATCACCGAATCGCCCAGAGCGCCCGATGTGTTAGTGAAAATCGGGACGTAGTTCGTCCCGATGGTTGCCGGGGTGACGTTACCGGCCGCCATGGCATTGACGCTGGCCGTTCCCGGAGGTGCAGTTGGCGTGGAACCGGCCGGGGCGGAACCGGCAGACGCGGCCAGCACGAACGCCGAGGGCGGAAGCCCCCCGATGGTTTCCGCATCCCCGGCCTTCAAGGCGTAGGGGGCACTCACCAGCAGCACTCGGGGCTGCTCGGGCTGCCCTTGGACCTGTATACCCACCCAGTGCGCTTGCTCGCTGGTGAACAACTCCGCCGGCAGACCTTCGGTTTTGGTAGCGCCGAGCAGAGAAGTGTAGTGTCCGGTGCTGTCGGCGCTTACGTTCTGCGTTTCCTGCCAGAGTGCGGCGCCACCCGTTTGCTCGGAGTAGAGAGCAAACGTCATGCCGACCACGCCGGTCAGCGGACTGCCGTCGGGTCCTCTCAGCGTGCCGCCGAAGCGGACGAGCCGGGGCAACGCGGATGCAGTTTCAGTGGGCGTCTGTGCGAAGGTCAGTGGAACCAGCGACAGACATAGGGCACCGAGTAATACTCGGCGTCGTTTCAGGAATCGTTTCATAAGCCTCCTTGTCTCGTTGTGCTCTGAGCTGGGCATCTTGTTTCAACTTGGATTTTCATTTTGCCCAGATTCTGGAAATTTTACACCCGATTGCCTTAGATCGCTCTTTTTTTTTTGGCGGGGGCTATGTGTCTTCTGCCGCCCTCCGGCCTGCGTCCGGCGCCGGGTAGTTCCGCCCGTCCGCAGCGCACCCAAGCAGCAAGATCCCGACTGAACATTTCGCGAGTACCTCCCCACTCCATGCCTGTTTGGATCTCTCGCTTGATGTCTACGCCGTTCGGAGGTAAGGTCTTCACGGCTTCCGACGATACCCAGCAAGAGATTCTAAATAATTGGGTTAACTGTAGTCGAAGAACGCGGCGGACTGCGGCGTATGAAGGCGCTGACCGGCGCGCCGCGCCTTGTCTTGAGCAACTCGCAAAGGCCCGCTGTCGGCACTCGCCAACCGCGCGACAGAATGTGCCGCTCTCAGGGTCCGGGGGCTACTGGTGATTGGCATCCACCGACGGATCCGCCAGGCTTTGCCAGATTGGGGAACGCGTGGAGGCTCCGGTGCTCGTGCAGCGCCTGATGCGGCAGCGCTGGTGTGGCGACCCGCTCAGGATCCCTTATTTCAACCCCTCCACCTGGTACAAGTCCGACACCGTCCGATACACCTCATACGCAATCGACTTCCCATCCGGTGTTATCCGGAGGTCCCCGAGAAGCCGGATCCCCGCCGGGTCCGATGGATGCAGCTCTTTCCAGAGTTTCCTTCGCCCGCTCGCTAAATCCAATCGATAAATCCGGCTGTGGTCGTCTCCTGGGGACAGGTACACCGCCTCGCCGCCGGTTGCGAAACCCCATACAAAGTCGCGGCGGCTCAGCGAGCGCACTGGCTGCGGCGCTTCGCCATCCACCGGGTACAAAACGTAACTCTCGATGTGCCCAATCCCCGGCCCGTCCCAGGACCAGCGCCCCGCCAGTAACTGCGTGCCGTCCGGGCTCAATGCGATGAGTCCGGTGCCTTCCGGAGTTACGGGACGTGGCGTGCCGCCAATGTCCTGAACATACACTCGTGAGCTCCCTTTCACCACCGCCGTAAACGCGATGCGCTTACTGTCGGGAAACCAGCCGACCGGCCCAACCGACCCCATTCCCGTCTCTACGCGAACCGGAGTGCCGGCCCGCAGCGGCAGAAGCCAGAAGCCGGTGGCCTTGGCATCCGTGCTGTTCACCGACAGCAGCCACTTCCCGTCTGGCGAAAGGGCGCGGCCGTCCCCCTGGGTGCCAATTCGGACCGCTGGAGAACCATCCGTCTTCCGGATGTACATCACATGCTCACCCGAGACGCCATCGCCCGATTCTTCGAGCGCCAACGTGCTGCCATCGCCGGAGAGCGCGTTCACTAGGCTCCCATCCAGCCAGGACAGATCTCGCGGTCGGTCGTCGCCGGGTCCCATGAATTCCGCTTCGATGCGAGTATCATCCCGGCTCAGCAGGACCCGTCCATCTTTGCTTATGTCGCGCAGAGTCGCTTTTCCCGGCAGCCCAAGTACCAGCCGTTCTCGCCCGAATAGGGTGGACGCGTAAAGATACCGCTGGTCACCCTTCTTTGCGCCCGTGTACCAGACTTCTTCACCGTTCGGCGACCACGCCAGTCCCTGCAGGCTGGTGAATCGGCCAGAAATCGTCCTCTTCCGGCCTTTCAGGTCCAGGACTGCCACGCTTCCATCGTCACCAAAGTAGAAGTGATCGACGAAGGCGATCTGGTCGCCCTTCGGCGACACCCTGGGATCGCCTGGCCAGCCCGTGCCGGATGCGGCAAACAACCCCTGGCCTGGCGGGAACTCCAGCCGGCGGCTCGGCCCATTGACGACCGCCAGTTGCTTCCCGTCCGGAGCCCAATCGGCGAAAATCACATTTTCGAGCAGTTCGCGCGGCGCACCGCCGTTCAGCGGCATTTGCGCCAGAGTCCCCCCGGCTTGCCACGCGCCTTGGAAACGGCAGCCGACCGCGACGGCAAGTTCTCCCGTTGCGGAAACGGCGAACAACCCCGTCGAGGGGGCGCCCAGAAGACGGGCTTCCGGCTGGCCCGGCTGGGTCGTAAAGAGCTCCACCGGCCGCCCGTTCCAGGAAGCGGCGTAGATTACGGTGTGCCCATCGGGTGCGAACCGCGCGCCCTGGATGATTCCGCGGCGAAACGTCAGGCGTTGGAATACGGGCGCAGCCACCTTGGGCCGCGCCACGGCCCACCACACCGCAACCGCTGCCACCAGCGCACCCAGCGCCGGAGCCCACATTGGAAGCCGTCTCCGCCCAATCTTCGGAGCCTTCACTCCGGCGACGCTGGCCGTCCCAGAAACGCTGGATGCCACTTCCAGGTCGAACGCCAGATCCTTTGCCGACTGAAAACGCTCCTCGACGTCTTTCTCCAGGCAGTGCCGCAGGGTGCGGATCAGCGCCGGCGGAATCGACGCACCCTCCGCCAATGCATCCACTGGTTCCGCGTGCAGGATGGCGCTCAGGGTATCTGCCGCCGTTGGGCCTCGAAATGCCCGCTCGCCGGTCAGCATCTCGAAGAGTACGGACCCGAAGCTGAAGATATCGGAGCGGTGGTCGACGCCCAGCCCCCGTACTTGCTCCGGTGACATGTAAGCCACGGTTCCGACGATGGTCCCGGGATCAGTCTCGAGCGTCCGGGTTGCGGCGTCCGGCAATGGCACCGTAACCTTCGCCAACCCAAAATCCAGAATCTTGACCCGTCCGTCGCGCGTCACGAACAGGTTGTCCGGCTTGAGGTCGCGGTGGGTAATGCCCTTCGCGTGGGCCGCCGCGAGACCCGCGACGATTTGGCGGGCGATCTCGACCGCACGGTTGGGGCTCAGTTTACCCCGTTTCAACCGCATGCGCAGCGGCTCGCCTTCGAGCAACTCCGAGACCAGATACGGAGAACCCCGATCTGACCCGACGTCGTGCACCACCAGAATGTTCGGATGATTGAGTGCCCCGGCCGCCTTCGCTTCAATCTCAAACCGCCGCAGGCGGTCGGCGTCGGATGCGAATGAGTCGGGCAAAACCTTGATCGCCACCGCGCGCTCCAACCTCGCATCACGGGCCTTGTACACCTCACCCATGCCGCCAGCGCCGATGACGGCGAGGATCTCGTACGGGCCAAGGCGGGCGCCCACGGGAAGGCTCATGGCATTTAGGGAATTTTACCTTAAGTCGGATAGGCAACGTGTGACGGCCGGCCGGAAACCCCCTGGACCCCGCCGACGGACCCTGTGCGGCCGACGAACCCGTAGGGTTGTTCGCGGCGCTCACGGCAAGAAATGGACCAAATCAGCGGGCCCCGCCGCGCAGGCGGCATTGGATTCCGGGTACGTTACCGGAGATGCCGGCCAGTGAAGGAGAATGCAAATGAGCGAACTTGGTTGGCTTTGCTTTTGATGGCAGGGATGACTTTCCCGCTGGCTTTTTGGATCGCGAGATTTTGCCTGGCGGGAGTGATGCGGGTGTTGGAGCGGCGGTAGCCTGCCGGAAGCGCAGCCCGGCAATCGCGCAGTACGTTAACAGTACCGGCGGTACTTGAGAATCTGCCTATCTGGGCCTAAGAATCAAGACAGCGGCCCCGGATGAGCAAGTTGTCAGTCTGCTCAGTCTCGGAGGCGGGGCCGCCCATTTTAAGAAGGTGGGACATGACCGAAGAGGCCTTGCTGAAGTACCGAATGGCGGTGGTCGAACGCATGCCGGACTCGCCTTACAAGAGCGCGCTGATCAGAGCGATTCGAGGCAGGATGGAGATGCTGAGAGAGCGTAC
>JBEKUO010000404.1:0-6783 GCA_049514955.1 Bryobacteraceae bacterium
TGGCGCATGGATTCCACATCGGGATTCCACGCCATCATGAACCTGCTGCTGGTGCCTATGTGGATGGTTTCCGGGTCGCTGTTTCCGATGGCCACCGCGCATGGATGCATCAAAGCGCTCATGTGGGTGAACCCGCTGACGTATTCCATCTCGCTGTTGAATGGCTTCATGAAGCTTGGATCCGGATCGCCGGGCATCGCTGTAAGCCTGGCGGTCACCGCGTGTTTCGGCGGCGTGCTGCTGCTGGCTTCGGGAGTGGTGGCCAGCCAGAAAAGCCTGGTCAGCAACGCATGAGATTGTGCCTCACCTTTGCTATGCTGTTCCTCCTGGCCGGCTGCCGCCAGGAGCCGCCGCTTTCTGTTTACTGGCAACTCCCGGAATTCCAATTGACCTCGCAATCCGGCCAGCCGTTCGATAGCAAGTCTCTCGAGGGCAGCGTTTGGGTGGCGGACTTCATCTTTACCACCTGTGCCGGCCCGTGCCCGCGCATGAGCGCCCAAATGCGGGGCGTGCAGACGGCCGTGGGCGCCATGTCCGACGTGAAACTAGTTTCCTTCACGGTAGATCCGCTGCACGATACACCGCCCCTGCTTGCCCAATATGCCAGCCGCTACCGCGCTGAACCGGGCCGCTGGTTTTTCCTCACCGGCGACCAGAGCGCTCTACAGGCGCTCTGCCGCAATGGCTTCAAACTGGGAGATGTGGACGGCAGCCTGGTACACAGCACGCGCTTCGTGTTGGTGGACCGCCACAACCGCGTGCGCGGCTTCTACAGCACTTCGGACGATGCCGCGCTGCCGCGCCTGCTGCACGATATACGCACTCTGCACGGCGAGAAATCCTGATGTCCGTTCACGACCTTCCTTCCGTAAACGCCGCATTGAACGCCACTGCGGCGGCGCTCCTGATCTGGGGCTATACGCTGATTCGCCGCAGGCGCATCGAGACCCATCGCAAGGTGATGCTGGCGGCCTTCGTGACCTCGTCGCTCTTCTTGATCTGCTACATCGTCTATCATTTCCAGGTCGGCTCGGTGCGCTTCCCGAAGACTGGAGCCATCCGCACCGTTTATCTCAGCATCCTGGGCACGCACACGCTGCTGGCCGCGACCGTTCCCGTTCTGGCAATCATCACTCTGCGACGCGGTCTGACGGCGCGCTTCGACAAACACCGCAAGATCGCCCGCTGGACGCTGCCAATCTGGTTGTATGTCAGCGTGACTGGCGTAGTGGTCTACCTGATGCTCTACCACCTGTAGCTCATCAAATTCCCCCGGATAATAAACCGGTCTGCCGCGGCGTCCTTATCCGCAGAGGAGGATGTAAATGCTACGCCGATTCGCATGGATGCTGATGCCGGCGGCCCTCGTTTGGGCCGGCAGCTTTTTTCTGACCATTCACGGCCCGGCTGCGGCCGGCCAAACCAAAGATGCCGTTTTAACCGTGGAAGCCCAAGGTTGCCAGGATTATTCGCAGGCTAGAATAACGGGCCAGGCCGAAGGCATCGTCAAGGGGCAACGGCAGACGATATCCCTTGAACTCACTCCCACCGGCAAGCCCGGAAACTATGCGGTGCGCAAACAATGGCCTGCCGAAGGAAAGTGGCTGCTGGTCTTCAACGGTACGTCCGGTGAGCGGCATACGCACACGATCGTGGAATTCGGGCCTGACGGCCGGTTGCGCCCCAGCCTGACGATGCGTCCGCTATCGCCCAAGGAAATCGAAGCCGCCTTGCGCTAGAGCTGCGAGGGCCTCGCGGTGACTACGAGGCCCGCCATTCCAGCATCAGCACTGACACCACAGCCGCCTCCCTCCGCAATACCAGCTTGTAGCCGTTTTCCGTTCCGGGCTGTTCGACGATCCTGATGGCGGTCCAAGCACCATAGCGCTGCCGTGTTACAAACGTGAGGTAGCCAGTCCTGGCGGCCGGCATCCAGTCGGCGATGGCCGAGGGGCGAAGGTTCGCGCCTGGCCCAATAGAACCGCCTGAAAGCGATAGATCCCCGCCCAAACAGTCCGTAACCATCTGGCGATCCGGCCTTACAGGGAAGGTTATTCCGACCTTGCGAGCTGCGCCCTCGCGCCAGGCACGCGGCTGGCCTTGAATTTCCTTAGCGCCGCGACGGCACGGTAGGTGAGTAACAGCAACACAATGGATCCGTAGAGAACAGGCAGTCTGATATCCGACTTCACCAGCCAGTAGTAATGCACGACGCCCGCGAAAGCAGTCAGATATACCAGCCTGTGAAGAAGTTGCCAGCGCCGGCCACCCAGTCGCCGGATCCAACCCGTGGTAGATGTTATGGCCAGCGGCACCATCAAAATGAAGCCCAAGAAGCCCGCTGTAATGAAGGGCCGCTTCCATACGTCCTTGGTGATTTCCGCGAAATCGAAGAATTTATCCAACCAGAAATAGGTCGTGAAATGAAGACATCCATAGAAGAACGCAAACAGACCGAGCATGCGCCGGAAGCGAACCATTTCCGGCCAGCCCAGCAGACTCCGTAGCGGCGTGATGGCCAGCGTGATGACGAGAAACCGCAGCGTCCAATCGCCGGTCGCGTGTGTGATGAATTCGATGGGGTTCGCGCCCAGGTCCCGATGAATGCCCCGCCACGCGAGCAGCAAAAGAGGAATCAGACACAGGACAAAGACCGCGACCTTCATCCATCGCCGAAAGATAAGGCGCTGCAGCATCCGGCCGGACCTTAGTAGAACTTGCGCAGGTCCATGCCGGCGTAGAGGCTAGCGACCTGGTCGCCGTAGCCATTAAACGGCAGAGTTTTGCGCTTAGAGAACTCGCCCAGGCGGCGCTCGCTGGCCTGGCTCCAGCGCGGATGATCCACGGCGGGGTTTACATTCGAATAAAAGCCGTACTCGTGGGCGTTGGCCAGATTCCAGGTGGTGGGCGGCTCCTTCTCGACGAACCGGATCTTCACAATCGACTTGATGCTTTTGAAGCCGTACTTCCAGGGCACCACCAGGCGTATGGGCGCGCCATCCTGGTTTGGCAAGGTCTCGCTGTACATCCCAAAGCACAGGAGCGCGAGCGGGTGCATGGCTTCGTCCATGCGCAAGCCTTCCACATAAGGAAAAGGGATGCCCGCGTAACGCGCGCCGGGCATCTGTTTCGGGTCGTACAGGCTCTCGAACGCCACGAACTTCGCCTTCGCGGTAGGATCGACTGCCTTGATCAACACGTTCAGCGGAAATCCGATCCACGGAACCACGATCGACCAGGCTTCCACACAGCGATGGCGGTAGATGCGTTCCTCGAGCGGCGCCATCTTCATCACGGCATCGAAATCGAAAACCTTGGGCTTGTCGACGGCGCCTTCCACTTTGACTGTCCAGGGCGAGGTTTTCAGGCTTTGGGCCCGCTTTGCAGGGTCGTCCTTGCCTGTGCCGAATTCGTAGAAGTTGTTGTAGTTGGTCACGTCCTTGTAGGGTGTCGGTGTTTCGTCCGTACTGAACGGGCTACGCGACGCGACCGCTAGTTTGGCAGCGGAGGCGCGGTCCGTGAAAAAGGCTGCGCCGGCCAGCGGCACGGCCGCCAGGAAACGCCGCCGATTCATGTAGACGTGCTTGGGGGTTACGTCGGAATAGCGGATGGCTATAGGTTTCTTAATCAGCATGGTGCTACTAATTAAAGCCTAGCACTGCCAGGTTTATTCCGTGGGGCAGGCGCTTTCGCCTGGATAGCGTCGGGATAAACCGGCGTGAAGTCGTGAATGAAAGAGTCATGCAGGAAAGGAGTAGCGAACCATCCTGACCCCGAGCCATGTGAGGGCGGCGGAAACGACGCACTTGAAGCGTTGGCCAGGGGCACGTGTAGGCTGGGTATCCCGAAGCTGTGAGCTCCGAAATGGCCAAAATCAGAGGCGCCGACGGTGTCAGGCGAACCGGAAGGCAACACTGCGGCGTGCGACCGAACGCGAGTGCGCCGCAGGCCCTGCGGAGTCGCAGACCCCACGCATGCATGGATTTATATCTTCACGCCCGGCGGCGCGCGGCGTGGGCCGCGGCCCATGAGGAATGCAGGATTTACATTTGCCTGGGTTCTTTGAAGTATAAATCCAAACCAGTCGCTCCATGCCTCTAATCGAGTTTTCTTCATTTTTCTCATCCTGACGTCCGAGTGAAGCGCCATCTGTGCTCGTGGCTCCGGACGAAATCGCGGGGGGTGCCCGACCGGCCCGAAGAAGTCAAACGCGTGATCACACGTCTCGACGGTTTATTTCGTTTCCGCATCTCCCAGCATCCACATCGCTTCGGATTTGAAGCGCCCGCGAAAGCGAATACCTGGCGTCGGAGATCAGGTGCGCAAAGCGCGCGCACAGATCCATCTCGTCGCTCATCGCGCCGTAGGGTGTGCGGTCCAACAGTATGGGCAGGCGCTCCTGTTGCTCACGGGGCGCAAAGATCACGGTGTGCAGCTTGACACCGTCGCGCATGGGAATCATAGCCTCGGTTTTGGTGAATACCGAGGCGCCGTTGGACGCATCCTGGGCGATGGAAATGCAGGCGCAGCAGAACAGCGTCAGGCGGATGAGCCAATGGATGCGTGTGGTTGGTTTCATAGCGTTCTGGGGCCGGGGGTTCGCTCCACGGCTCGCCGCAAGATATCCAGCGCCATCTGCGTGGAGAACTGGCGGATGCGGGTGCGGTCGCCGATGAATTGCCGATGCGTCACACGGCACCCCGCGGTATCGGCGAGTCCTACATAAACCGTGCCGACGGGCGCTTGCTCGCCGCCTGAATCCGGACCCGCCACGCCGGTAATCGCCAGCGCATAGGTTGAGCCGGTGCGCCGGCGCGCGCCGACCGCCATGGCTTCCGCGGTCTCCTGGCTCACCGCGCCGTATTGGGCGATGATCTCGGCGGGCACGCCCAACCACTCCACCTTCATACGGCTGGTGTAAGTGATGAAGCCGCCCACGAAATACTCGGAGCTGCCGGGAATGGAAGTGATGCGCTCGCCCAGCAGGCCGCCCGTAGCGCTTTCGGCCACCGAGAGCGTGGCGTGGCGCTGGCGGAGCATCTCTCCCACCGTCTCTTCGAGCGAACTGCCGTTGCGCGAGTAGATGCGGTCGCCCAGCAGCAGTTCGATGGGCCCGGCGACTTCCACCAGCAAAGCCGCCGCTTCCGCCTCGGTCGGGCAACGCGCGCGCAAGTGAATCTGAATATCGCCGGCCGCCGCCAGGATGGTGGTCGCCGGGTTGTCGTACTTCTTGTAAACCGGTGCGATGAGCTGGTCCAGATCCGACTCCGGCATGCCCGCCACGCGCAGGACCAGCGTTTGAATGAACTGTCGCGGCACGATCCGCGCCAGCCGCGGCAGGCACTGGCGGGTGAACATGGCCTTCAATTCGTGCGGCGGGCCCGGCAGCAGCATCGCGCAGCAGCCGGATTCCTCGATCCACTGGCCGGGCGCGGTGCCGCGATCGTTCGGCAGGATCTCGGCGCCTTCGACGATGAAAGCCTGGCGCTTGTTGACCTCCACCATCTTGCGTTTCATCAAGGCGAAGCGCTGTTCGAGTTGCTCGGCGATTTCGGGGTGGTAGATCAGCTTGCGGTCCAGCGCGGCGGCCACGGCATCGCGCGTCAAGTCGTCCTCGGTAGGCCCCAGGCCTCCGCACAGGATCACGATTTCGGAGCGGGAAACGGCGCGGCGCACGGCGTCGGCCAAACGGTTCAGGTCGTCGCCGATCACGGATTTCGTGACCACTTCGACCCCCAGCGAATTGAGCTGATCGGTAAGAAACAGGGAGTTGGTATCCACCCGCTGCGGCGTCAACAGCTCGGAGCCAACTGCAATGATTTCGGCATTCATCTTAGGTTAGAGCCGGGCCAGTACAGCCCTTGGCAGGTTGCGGAAAAAGACAATTTTGCCGCTGATGAACGCGGATCAACGCTGATAAGACAAGACCAAATTCTCTATTTTTCCCTCGGCGTTTATCGGCGTTCATCGGCGGCCCCTGCTTTTCATGCGTGTTGTCGCATCCTCTAGAACGGCGGCCTGCCTTTGATGCCTACGTCGGCGCGATACAAAGCATTGGTGGTGGCCACCACCAGGGAGCGCGAAGGGGTGAAGGCCAGGCCTACAATACCCGGACCGGAGAGGAACAACTCCGCTTTCCGGTTGGAATCGATGCGAACGACGCCCTTGCGTCCGCCCAGTGACGCCGCTACGTAGAGGCGTCCTTCGTCGTCGAATGCCATGCCCTGCGGGCGCCCGAGGCCGCGATAGAAGACTTCCACTTCGCCCGTGTGCGAGATACGGTAAACGCAATCGAAGCTGGAGGTGGTCGGCCCGGTGACATAGAGCCAGGCATCCGGGCCGATGGCCAAGTGGTATGCGGCGATGGAGGGCTCCAGCGTGGCGAACACGAAGATCTGGCGGCTGGGGCTGATCTTGAAAATGGTGCCCTGGCGGTCGCCAACGTATAGGCTGCCGTCGACGTCAAAGGCCAGTCCGGTGGCCACTCCCATGCCCTCGACGAACGTGGTGGCGTTGCCGTTGGGGGTCACCTGGTAAACGATACCGTCGTGGCGGCTGGAAACGTACAGCAACCCCTGACGATCGAAGGCCAGGCCGGTGGCGTTCATCATGTCGTTGATGAACGGCTTCGTATTGTAGTGCAGATCGATCTTGTATACGGCCACCGCGACCTTCTGCCCGCGCGAGCCGCTGAACGTGCTATAGATGTTGCCGAAAGAGTCGACCGCCGGATTGGCTACCGGATGCAGGTTGTCGGCGATGGGGATGCCTATATCGCAGACC
>JBEKUO010000405.1:0-6754 GCA_049514955.1 Bryobacteraceae bacterium
TGTTTCAGCCAGGAATCGGAGTACGACGAAAAATACGCGTATTCAGTGAAGATATTCCTCGCGCTCTCGAATTCTTCCAATTGGACCAAGAAGCACCGGTCGCAAACGTAGACATGGAGAGGGTAATAGGTCTCTCCACGATTGAGATCTTCAGTCGACGGGTAGGTCTCGCACAGCGGGGACATACCCAGATCGACAAATGTCCGCTGCAGTTGGGCGCCGCAAAAGCGGCACGGATGTGCAGCGGGATTGCCGGCGGCCTGTGTTTGGCGGCCGCCGGTAGGAAGTGTGGCTGTCATGGCGGGCTCTCGACGAAGTTGTCTTAGGCGTCGAGAAGGGCAACCTCGGCTGCGTGGCCGGACCAACGCATGGAGGGATCGAGCTTTCCGGACTTCATGAGGCTTCGGATGCGGCTGATCCGGACATATCGGCCGCGCTCCACGTCAGCGGTGGTCAGTGCGGCGGCTTTATATGCATCGTACAGTTCCCGGGCGCCTTGACGCGCGTTCCACTGCGGCCGGAAGGCCGGAAGGACGCGGCGGATTTTGTCACAGTTGATGCGGTAACAGCGCTTATCGGGACCACCGTCGGGGGAGTATTCCACGCGGCAACCTGGAACCGTTTCGGCAACGATGGCGGCCAGATCCCGGATCCGATAATTTTCCGCGGTAATGCCGACATTGAAGGTTTCATTGTGTATGGCTTCCCGCGGAGCTTCGAGCACACTGAGGGCGGCGGCGACGATATCGCGGATATGCACAATCGGACGCCATGGCGTGCCATCGCTTTTGACGAGCACGCTGCCGGTGGTGTACGCCGATGCCACCAGATCGTTCAGAACCACGTCCAAACGCAAGCGTGGAGAGACGCCATAGGCTGTGGCGTTTCTGAGATACGTGGGGCTGAAGTGCGCATCCGCTAACTGCGCGAGGCCGTGCTCGACGCTGACCTTGGTCTCGGCATACGGCGTTACTGGATTAAGCGGGGCCGTCTCATCATGCAGCATATCGCCGGACGCGCCATAAGTGCTGCAGGACGAGGCAAACACAAAGCGCCTCACTCCCGCTTCCTTCGCCAGTTCAGCCAGCCGGACAGAAGCCTTGTGGTTAATGTCGTAGGTGAGGCCGGGGTTCAGGTCCCCGAGCGGATCATTGGACAGGGCGGCCAGATGTACGACTGCGTCGAAGCCGTGCAGATCCGATTTCGTCACATCCCGCATGTCCTTAGTGAGTTCGGGAATGTCTTCCGCAGGCTTCCCGAAGTCACAGCCGACGAACAGGTCGGCGTCTAAGCCGGTGACCGCATGGCCGGCGGCGCGCAAGACGGGCGCCGCAACAGTGCCGATGTAGCCTTTGTGGCCAGTCAATAATACTCTCATGATGGAAACTTCTCGCCTCCGTGGAATCCTGTCGATCCGGTGAACATTTCGGAATCCGCCGAGTCTACGCCGCTTTCGGGGAGCGCCGCGAGGAGGCCGTTACGGCATAGAAGATCCGCCGCCTCGGCGATCGCTTGGAAAGGAATGCCAGAGCGCTCGGCTATGTCCAGCAGCGAATGCTCGCCATCGGAGAGATTCAACACCCAAAGACGCGCCGAGATCTCCGAGGCGATGGCATCGCCGCCGGTGGACCGGTATAGATTTCGCCGTCCCAGTTGCGGCTCGCAATAGGGATTCAAGTTGCGGTATCGCCGGTTGTTCTCGAGCACGTCCAGAATGGCGGCGCAGGTGCGTAGCGATCCGCTCAACGGCAGCGGGCTAATGAACTCCAGGTTATCGGCGGACGTATGATATTCCGGGAACGTACCCCAAACGCTGCGCATAAGGCAGCCGACAGGCAGATTGAAGCCGGGCGAGCAGTACTGCCGTTCATCATAGCCGTAAGGAGAGAATTCGAGAATCTCATAGGATTCTCCACACTGGTGGAGAACGTGCGCCGCTGCCCGATCGATTTCGGCATTTCCACGACGGCTTTTCTTGTAATGGAATCCACCGGCGTCCCCGATACAAGTCAGCACCAAGCCATGGCGGATGCGACCGGCCGTCTCGCGGTTCCGCGCCAGCCAGGCGATGGCTCCGATGGTTCCCGGAACGAACAGAAAGCGGTATGAGTAACGCAGATCGCGTTGCGACAGGAGCTGCCCCAAAAAGGTGGCCACGGCCAGACCCGAGAGATTGTCGTTAGCCAGGGACGGATGGCACGCATGACAGGAGATCAGAATCTCATCGGTTAAGCGGCCGCGCAGATAGCACTCTCCGTAGGTTAGGCGCCCGTCTTCGAGGGTCGAGTCGATGCAAACTTCGTACTCGCCGTCAGGAAGCTGGGACATCCGGTTATGGGACAGACAAAATCCCCAGTTCCTCTCGTAGTAAGATGTGCGGTAAGGGATCCAGTCCGGATGATCGGGGATGGTGAACAGATGCGGCCTTAGCTCGCTTAACGGCATCACAGCGTGTACGGGAACGCTGTAATTCATCACATGCAGGTTGCACTGCTGAAAATCCACGAGGCGACTCCCGCCGGGGAGTTTGATGTAGGCATCCTGGATATTCCACTCTTTAGGCACGATCCAATCGAAGACGTGAGTACCGGTGGGCACCTCGGAGATCTCGAGGGGTATCCGGTCCTGGATCAGGGCCAGAGTGCGGCGAATCCCGTCGCCGGTGATGCTCCGGCAAATCGGATAAAGCGCGGCCGCGAAACTGTGTAACTCCTCGCCGATTTGCCTTCGACCCTTCTGGTCGAGCTCCTTTAGCAGTCCCATTGCTATGGTTCGAAGTTCGGGTAGGTGCGGTCGCGATCCGAAATCACTTCGGCGGCGGCCGGCCATGCGATCCGAAACGCCGGATCGTCCCACCGCACGCCGTGAGCGGCCTCGGGGTGATAGAATTCCGACATCTGGTAGAAGACTTCGGTTTCGTCGTCCAGCGTCAGGAAACCGTGTGCACAGCGCTCCGGGACATAGACCATATGCCGGTTCGCAGCCGTCAAGACCACCGCGATCCAGTTCTTGAAGGCCGTCGACTCGGGGCGCAGATCGACAACCACGTCGAAGATGGCGCCCCTCGTGCAGCGCACGAGCTTCGCCTCCGCATATGGCGTGGCTTGGTAATGCAAGCCGCGCAGTGTAAACTTTCGGGTATTATACGAGAGGCTGCATTGTGCGAGTCCGGGATTCAGCCCATTGGCTTCAAATTCGTTACGGCACCAGGTTCGCGCAAACAGTCCGCGTTCGTCCGGCATAGGCTGGAGGTGGATTTCGAATACTCCTGGCAACTGGGTTTTTTGAAAAATCACAAGGCTAGACGAGCACACGCCCTCAGGTTGGCGATGGAAGGCACTTCGCGCAGCCGGCACACCTTCAATTGATGCGCTTGCAAGTCAGTTGGCGAGCCAAGCGCAGAATCCTATCGGGCATGTGACGAAAGGTTTTCTTGGCGGCTCGCACCTTCCATCCGCCGGCAGGAGTGCAAGCCTCTTTCGACGAGGCTCCCAATCTCACGTAAGTGAGCGTCGATCGCCTCGGCGCCGCAGCGGTTTCTGAGCGCGATTAATCCCTGGCAAAGGCCAATCGGAGCGACCCCAGGTCGAATACGGAAAATGATGCTGCTTGGGAGGATTTCCACCGCTTTTGGGAGGATCTCCGACCACTCAGAAACCTCGCTTCACCATCAGATAGGGAATCAGGGCGATCTCCACAAGACCGGGCAGAGGATCCTCGCGACTGAAGACGGCTTCCACGTCGAAGTTCCGCAGACTCCGGAGGTACGTCCGCCAGTTCCGGCGGCCCTTGAGAATCTCCAGGGCGCCCGTCGGCAGGTCGGTGACCAAACGAACCCAACTGACTCCAGCGCGGCCCCGGCAGGGGGAAACTGCTTCGCCGACCTGATCGGCAAACAGCATATATGGAAAGTCCACGCCTGCGCCGCTTCCAAGAGTGTGATAGCCCCAAGTGCGTCCGTTGACGTCCAGCAGCCGGAACTGGCCATCACGCGGATCGAGCTTATATTCGAGCTCTACCAATCCGTAGTAGTCGATGGCTCGCAGAAAACGTTCAGACAACTCCGCCAGCAGCGGCAGGTCTACGGTCTCGACGAACGTACTGGCGCGCCCAAATTCCACGGGATGCTGGCGACTTCTCCGGACCACCATGCTCCCGATAGCTTTTGATTCCTTAAAAAAGGCGCAATAGGCGAACTGCTGCCCGCCGCCGCCTGGAACCAGATCCTGAACCATCACCTCACCCGGACCAACTTGCGCGGTAGCCCGCAGAAACAGCTCCCTTAATTCGAGACGATTGTTTGCGCGCCAGGCTTTGGCCTTTGTTGCGTAGAAGAAGTGCTCTTTAATAGCAGGCTTGATCGTGAAAGGAGGCTCTATCGCGATCTGCTCCAGATCCTCAACGCTTTGCGGATACCATGTCCGCGGCGTGGGAATGCCGAGCTCATCGGCAAGCCGGTATGTATTACGCTTGTCGCACGCCCACTTGATCGTTTCCCATTGGGGCGTCGGCACGCGGAACATCCCGCTCAGCAGGGAGCGGTGGTGCGCGAAGGCCGCCACCGTCTCGTCTCGGGTGGGATAGAGCACCCAGCCCTCCAGCTTCAGACGCTGGCCGATGTCCATGACCGCATCTATGGTCTGCCTCTCCTCGCGTAGACTCGCCACGCCTACCGAGTGGGTCGCATATCGCGAGAAACGGGCGATGGAGTTTTCATCGTCAATGATGCAGACGGGGACGCCCCGTCTGCCAAGGCTTCGAACAATTCCGAGTCCTTGGTAATCACCGCCAACTACAACGGCGCCGACTGGCTTCTCCGCGCGGCTGACCGCCGAGGAAGTCGCTGCCGTCGAGGAATTCACTGCGCCGACAGACACGAGGATCCTTCATTCTCACGGAGCGCCTGAGTTGCTCCGCCGATGGAACGGAGCAAAGCGCGCGAGGCATAATGCGTGCCAGAGACAAATTGCAGAAGCGGGCCGAAGCTCCAAGCCGCCGGCGCGCCGAGTATATGGAGGCCAGGCACCGACGTTTCCAGCCCTTCTTTGAGCCGCGGGTACCCGTTACTGCGTTCAATGGCTTGCAACAGCTCCGGAGCCAGGAATCCGTACTTGGAAACGTCAACCCTGTAACCGGTTCCCAAAAGAACATGGTCCACAATTCGCTCGCTGCCATCGTCCAGTACGACTTTCACTCGCTCGCCAACAGGAGCGACGGAAACCACAGAGCGCCCGAGGTGGATCGGCACATCTTGGAGCCGCTTCACCAACCAGCGCGCACCAGCCGGCCGAACGGCTCGCTTCCGGAGCTTGTCTTGAAGGCTTCGGGGCAACCGCTTGACTAAGTCCGGACGTGCCAAGAGCTGGCTGAGGCCCGCGGGCCCCACATCGGTGGGGGCGTAGAGCAGGCGCCTGGTCAATCCACCCAACCCATTGTGAAGCGTCCTGGAAAGACGGCCTTGAAGCCAATGCATGCGGTCCGCCCGTGCGACGATTTCGACTTCGGCGCCGCCTTCGTGCAGCAATGCCCCCGATTCCAGCGCACTCTGCCCACCACCGACGACGAGCAAACTGCTTCCGCGGAACTTCCTAAAATCGCTGTGCTCGCATGTGTGGGAAGTCAGTGCTTGTGGCAGGCCCTCAAACTCCGCCGGGCGCCAGGCGAATGCACCTATCCCAACAGCGACAACCACGCGGCGCGATTTGACCACCTCGCCATTATCGAGGACCATACGAAAGCCCGTTGCACCACGCTCGACGCGAACGACCTTCCGTCGCTCGACATCGGGCACGGCGTGCCGCTGATACCAGAGTCCATACTGGATGAAACGATCGCCTGGAACCGGCGTGCAGAATTGGTCTCCAGTGGCAGCCTGGTATGCTTCCAACGTCAGCGCTTGGTGCGGGTCGGCGATGCGCGTGGCGGTCCAGTTCGAGCGAAGCAGCATGCCCGCCGGCATGTTGTCCCGCCAAAACGACATCGTTTCGCCGAAAACGCGCACTTCCAGGCCCCTGACCGTGCGCAAGTGCGCCGCGGCAGAAAGCCCGTACGGGCCGGCACCGATGATGGCTATGTCACAGGAGAGCACGATGAGTCCATTTTCCCGATCTGGTCAGTCGCAATACCATACCGTGGGCGAGTCACTAAGATCTTCCGAGGGATTCCAAGGGCGCGCCGCATGGCTCACCAGCCTCCCCCGCGTAACCAGCAAGCTCGTAGGAAATCGTATCATTGACCCTCACCGCGTAAGCAAT
This sequence comes from Bryobacteraceae bacterium, assembly GCA_049514955.1. GTDB lineage: Bacteria > Acidobacteriota > Terriglobia > Bryobacterales > Bryobacteraceae > Bog-159. The sequence goes on from JBEKUO010000405.1 coordinate 6,255, forward strand.
CCTAGCCCGCTCGCTTCCCTTCCCTTCGATGCGCCAGGCGCCCCCGACATTTATGAGCTTCATTTCGCTTCTTAGGCGCCACCAAGCCGCTATTTCACCCGGCAATGCGATCCAGGTCTGTCCTTTCGATCGCAAGGCGCACAGGTAATGCAGCAACTCGGCATAGACGCGCCGGGCTGCCTGGTCGATAACGTAATCGGGATGAACGATAAAGCTGATGAGGCCGTGTTTTTGCCGGATCAAAGCGATCTGTTCCTTCCAGAGCCGGATCGAATAGTCGTCAAGAATGTGGAAAAGCGAATAGTCCTGTGTCGTTGTCAGCGGAAGTTCCAGGATATTACCGACAAAAAACGGCAACACAGTGCAACAGCCGCCTTGCTGCGGGTCCAGGTGCGCCATATTTGGGATGGACATGTCATAAGAAAACTCTAACGCGTCGTACCAATCGATATTTCGATACATCACAGCCGACCGGAACCCCAAAGCGCCAAATTGCCGCC
>JBEKUO010000406.1:0-12536 GCA_049514955.1 Bryobacteraceae bacterium
GGCACCAGCGACCTTTCGTTTTCGCTCGGGCTGCGCGGAAATCAGGACGACCCCAAATTGCAGGAGGCCATCGCGCGGGTCGTGGATGCGGGCAAGCGGCATGGCAAGTTTCTGGGGCGGCCGGCGCCTGCTCCGGAACGCGTCAAGGAGTATATGGAGCAGGGCTTCCTGCTTTTCCAGGGGCCTACCGATCTGGGCTTTATGGCTGCGGGCGCGAAGCGGTATCTGGATCCGCTCGATAGATCGGGCGGCGGGCCCACGCGTGCTTTGTATTGATGACTGCGCCTTCCAGAAACCCACACTAGAAGTTAGGCGAGCAAGCTCGCCTGCGCCGGCAGGAGTGCCGGCGCGGCAGGCAGGAGTGCCTGCGCCACGGTCCGCTCGCGCTGAACCGTGCGGCCATCGGGCATGCAGCTATAGCGTCGTTATGCGCCTGACAAACCGGCTGCGCCCCGCCCGCAGTGCTATCCTGATGAGTAGCTTCATCAGCCCGTCTGCGCGCGCGCGCGGCGTGTGCTCTCGAAGGAGTCTCCATGCAGTCTCGGCGAATCTTCATCGGCAAAGTTGCCACCGGTCTGGCCGGCGCCATCGCGCCCAAAATGCTGGCGGCCAGCGACCGTATTCGCCTCGGCATCATAGGTCCCGGCGATCGCGGCACGCAGCTTATGCGCGAAGCGCTGGCCTGCCCGAACACCGAATTCGCGGGGATTTCCGACATCTACACCAAGCGGCTGGAAGACGCGCACGCCATCGCGCCCGGCGCCAAGACGTTCCTGGATTATCGCCACCTGCTGGACGATAAGAGCGTCGACGCGGTCCTGATCGCCACGCCCCAGCATCTGCATTGCGAGCACTTCGAGGCGGCGCTCGATGCCGGCAAACACGTCTACCAGGAAAAGACCATGGCCTTCAGCGTGGAGCATGCCAGGCGTATGCGCGCGGCATATCAGCGCGCCGGCCGGCGCACCGTGCAGATCGGACATCAGGGATGCTCGTCGGGCCAGGTCACCGACGCGGTCAACTTCCTGCAGACCGGCAATCTCGGCAAGATCACGGCCGTGCACGCCCACATGTATCGCAACACGCCGCACGGCAAGCCGCAGTGGGCGCGTCCGGTGTTTCCGGATATGACGCCGGAGAACATCATCTGGAAGTCTTTCCTGGGCGATGCGCAGCCGCATGATTTCGACGCCAACCGTTACGTCAACTGGCGCTTCTTTTGGGACTATTCCGGTGGCAACGTCTACGAGAATATGTGCCATCAACTGGCCTTCTGGTACAAGGTGCTGGGGTTGAAGATTCCCCACACGGCCAACATGGTGGGAGGCATTTATCTCTGGAAAGACGGGCGCGAAGTGCCGGACACCATGAATGTCTCGCTGGAACATTCCGAAGAGATTTTGTTTTCGTGGGATTCCGGCTTCGGCAACAACCAACTCGGCAGCACGGAAGACGTGCTGGGCACCGACGGCACCATCTCCAAGAGCCAGCAGATCCGCTATCTGCCGCAAAAAGTCAACCGGCCGGACGGCGCAGAGATGCTGGGCTCGACGCGCACCTCGCCCAATGCGCACATGCAGAATTTCCTGGATTCGATCCGGTCAGGCCAGGAGCCCAACTGCCCGTTCGAGCTGGGCTACCGCGTTTCCATCGCCTGCCGCATGGCTGTCGAAAGCCACCGGCAGCAGCGCCCCACGCACTGGGATCCCGCGAAAGAGGAGATCGTTTAGCTTCCGCCCATGGACTTCGAATACACCCCTGAACAGATTCACCTGCGCAAGGCCGTGCGCGAATTCGCCGAGGCGGAAATCGCGCCCTACGTGATGGAGTGGGATGAAGCCCAGACCTTCCCCTCGGAAGTCATCCGCAAGCTCGGCGAACTCGGCTACATGGGCGCTATCTTCCCGGAGGACCTGGGCGGCGGCGGGCTGGGCTACATCGAGTACAGCATCATCATCGAAGAACTATCGCGCGTGGATGGCTCGGTGGGCATCATCGTCGCGGCGCACACTTCGCTGTGCAGCAACCATATATATAAGATGGGCAGCGACGAGCAGCGCCGCCGCTACATTCCCCGCCTGGCAACGGGCGAGTGGCTGGGCTGCTGGTCGCTTACTGAACCCGAGGCCGGTTCGGACGCGGCGGGCACGCGCACCACGGCCAATCTCGAAAATGGTTGCTGGGTGCTCGAAGGCGCCAAGACTTTCACCACCAACGCGCATTTCGCCAACGTGTGCGTGGCTATGGCGGTGACGGACCGGGCCGCCGCGCAGCACGGCATTTCGGCATTCATCATCGAACAGGGAACGCCCGGCTTCCGTCCCGGCAAGAAGGAAAACAAGCTGGGTCTGCGCGCCAGCGCCACCGGCGAAGTGATTTTCGAGAACTGCCGCATCCCGCGCACGCAGTTGCTGGGCAAACGCGGCGAAGGCTTCGTGGACAGCCTGAAGGTGCTCGACGGCGGCCGCATCTCGATCGCCGCGCTGGCCATCGGCATGGCGCAGGGGGCCTACGATGCCGCACTGCGCTATTCCAAGCTGCGTCGGCAGTTCAGCCGTCCGATCTCCGAGTTCCAAGCCATACAGTACAAGCTGGTGGATATGGCCACCGCCATCGACGCCGCGCGCCTGCTGAATTACCGGGCCGCTGCGATGATGGATCGGGGCCAACGCGTCACGAAGGAATCCGCCATGGCGAAGCTGTTCGCCTCCGAAGCGGCGGTGCGCATCGCGGACCAGGCGGTGCAGATCCACGGCGGCTATGGCTTCATCAAGGACTATCCGGTGGAGAAGTTCTACCGGGACGTTAAGCTTTGCACGATCGGTGAAGGCACCAGCGAAATTCAACGGCTGGTGATCGCGCGGCAACTTCTGAAAAGCTGATGACGGACTGGGCGCGCAAGATTGCGGAAGGCGATGTGCGCGCGCTGGCCCGCGCCGCTACCGGCATCGAGAATCGCGATCCAGCGGCGCTGGCGGTCTTGAGGGAGCTCGCGCCGCGTACGGGACATGCCGTGGTCGTGGGGATCACCGGGCCGCCGGGCGCCGGCAAGAGCACGCTGGTCGACGCCATGGCGCGCGAGTTGCGCCGCCAGGGCCGCACGGCCGGCATCATCGCCGTGGATCCTACGAGCCGGCGCACCGGCGGCGCGATCCTGGGCGACCGCATACGGATGCTCGCGCATCACGCCGATCCCGGCATCTTCATACGCTCGATGGCGACGCGCGGATCCGCCGGTGGATTGGCGCAAGCGACCGCCGATCTGGCCCTGCTGCTGGACGCCGCCGGCAGAGACTTCGTCATCATCGAAACGGTGGGGGTTGGGCAGGACGAGGTCGAGATCGCCGGAGTCGCGCAAGTGACCGTGGTGGTGCTGGTGCCCGGGATGGGCGACGACGTGCAGGCCATCAAAGCGGGCATCATGGAGATCGCGGATGTGTTCGTGATCAACAAATCCGACCAACCGGGCGCCGGCCGCATGGAGCATGAGATTCAAGGGATGCTGGGCCTGGTCCAGGGGGGACCCCAGGTGCCTATCATCCGCACGGTTGCGACGGACGGTACGGGCGTTCGCGAACTATTGCAAGCGGTGGAGTCGCCGCGTCGCCGCGTCACCGTGTCACCGCGTCACTCCCAAGGAGGTCACAACGTGAAAGCAGAAATTGGCATCATCGGCGGGAGCGGTCTCTACTCCATGCCCGGCTTCGACGCGCAGGAAGAAGTCATGCAGGAGACGCCGTTTGGCAGCCCTTCCGACAATTATGTGGTCGGCCAACTCGCAGGGCGTCAGGTGGCGTTTCTCGCGCGGCATGGCCGTGGACATCGGCTTTCGCCATCCGAGTTGAACTATCGCGCCAACATCTACGGCATGAAATCGCTCGGTGTGGAGCGCATCATCTCACTTAGCGCCGTAGGATCCCTCAAGGAGGAACACCGGCCGCTGGACTTCGTCGTCCCCGATCAGTTCGTGGACCGCACGCGCGGGCGCATTTCCACTTTCTTCGGCGAAGGACTGGTGGCGCATATCGGATTCTCCGATCCCATCTGCCCGCAGCTTGCAGAGGTCGTGTCACAGGCCTGTACCGCTGCCGGCGTTACCGTTCACAAAGGCGGCGCGTATTTGTGCATGGAAGGTCCGGCCTTCTCGACCAAGGCGGAGTCGAACCTTTATAGAAGCTGGGGCATGGATGTGATCGGCATGACCAACCTGCAGGAGGCCAAACTCGCGCGCGAGGCCGAGATCTGCTACGTGACGGTCGCCATGGTCACCGATTACGACTGTTGGCATGCGGACCACGCGGCCGTTACCGTGACGGATATTATCGCGAACCTGATGAAGAACGCGGAGAACGCCTGCAAGGTAGTCGCGGCGGCGGTGGAGCGCATGCCCGCCGAGCGAAGCTGCAAGTGCGGGTCAGCGTTGGCGCATGCGATCCTCACCGACCGCAAGCTGGTGCCGGAAGCCACGCTCCGCAAACTGGATTTGATCGTTGGCAAGTACTTCGTGTAACGAACGCGCGGCAAGCATGCTCGACCACTGCCTGCGGGGCGAGACGTGGCCGCCGGAATTGCTGCGCACGCTCATGGAAGACGAGTGCTCGGAGGCGCTGTTTCGGGTGGTTGCGGAGGGCCTCGCGGATCGCTTCGAGCCGGCCCTGTGCCATACTTACGCGGCGTTATTCGCGGAAGCCATCGCGCCCGGCGAGAGCGCCCGGTTGGTCGAACGATACAGGCGCGTGCGCATTCCGCGTCCGGTGGAAGGCCAGCCGCGCCGCATCTTCGTGCTTTCGCGGGTGACGCTGGGCGCGGATGTGGCCGTCACCAGCGTGATCCTGGATGCCGCCAAACGCCGCTTTCCGGATGCCGCGATCTACCTGGTGGGGCCGCGCAAGAACTGGGAGCTGTTCGCCGCCGATCCACGCATTGAGCACCGGCCTGTCGCGTATCGGCGCGGCACGCTACGCGAGCGGCTGGCCGCCGGGCCCGAACTCCGCGAAGCGCTCGCGGAACCCGAGAGCATCGTGATCGATCCCGATTCGCGCTTGACGCAGCTCGGCCTGTTGCCGGTGTGCCCCGAGGATCGCTACTACTTCTTCGAAAGCCGCGGTTATGGAGGCGAGAGCGGCGATGCACTTCCGGTTCTCGCCGAACGCTGGGTGGAGCAGACGTTCGGCATACGGGGAGCGAAACCATATGTCGCGCCTTCGGCGGAGGTCCTTGCGCCGGACATTACCGTCAGCTTGGGAGTCGGCGACAACCCCGCTAAACGAATCCGCGATCCATTCGAAGAGGAGCTCTTGCGGTTGCTCGCGCAAAGCGGCGCCACGCTTATGATCGACCAAGGCGCCGGAGGCGAAGAGGCAGCCGGTGTGGAACGCGCTATCGAGCGGTCCGGCGTGAAGGCGCAAACATGGCGCGGCTCTTTTGCGGGCTTCGCCTCGATCATCGCGCGCAGCAAGCTTTACGTGGGCTACGATTCCGCTGGACAGCACGTGGCTGCGGCTTGCGGTGTCCCGCTCATCAGCATCTTCGCCGGATTTGCATGCCCGCGCATGTTCGCGCGCTGGCGGCCAACGGGGCGGGGACGGATCGATGTGGTACGGGTGGAGGATCCCGACCCGGCGCTGGTGCTCGAGCGGGTACGGGCTTTGCTTTAGCATTTACAAGGGGCCAGCCTGATAGGCGGCCAGTCGGACGAAGGCCCGCTACCAGCGAACGGAAGGTAGGCAGTCGGCAGGCGAAAGCGCCTGCCCCACCCGGGTCACCAAATGTGAAAACTCCCACGGCGAGCTGAAGCTCGCCGCAGCAAGCTGAAGCTTGCGCCACGCGACTCTTTGTATACATCATGAAAAGAACATAGGTGATCTGTACTATTGCCAGCCCTGATCCCCGCGTAGGGGCGATCAAGCGGCCCGGATCTTTGAGTTGGGCCATGAGCGCGGCCGGAATTTCCGGCGCGGCGGCAGCCACCGAGATGCCATCGTAGGGCGCGCCTTCCGGCCAGCCCTGCGAGCCATCTCCGCAGATCACGCTGATGTTGCCGCCCAGGCCGGTACGCAGCAGATTCTGTTGGGCCTGCCTGGCCAGTCCCGGAATGATCTCGATCGAAACGACGCAGGCCGCCAGCGCACCCAGTACGGCGGCATGATATCCGCAGCCGCCGCCCACGTCCAACACCGTTTCGCAACCGGTCAATTCGAGCAGCTCGGCCATCAACGCGATCATGTAGGGCTGCGAGATGGTCTGGCCGTATCCGATTTGCAGCGGCTCGTCCTGATAGCTGCACACCCGGCAATCGGGAGGCACGAACTCCTCGCGCGGGATGGTGCGCATGGCATCGAGGACACGCAGGTCGTGGATGCCGCGCTTGCGAAGCTGGCGATCCACCATGCGCTGCCGCTCGGAACGCCAATCGGGAATCATTTTCGCTCCCGTCAGTATGATAGCTCGAAATTTACAAGTCGACCTGTTCCGCGCGATTCTCCCACAGCTACACTGCGAAAGGGGGGCTTATGACGGTGACTGGTGGTTGGTGGCTGGTGGCCGGTGGGTCAGATCAAGACCACCAGCGATCTATTGTGTCGAGCTTGTGGCTGGCCGTTATAATGCTGGCGACTTGCGGCGCCGCCGCGGCGGCCGACGCTCCGGAAGTGCTGCACTCTTTTGGCGTGAGCGAACGAGGGGGAAGCGATCTTTATGCCGGTCTGGTCCTGGATGCGGCGGGCAACCTGTACGGAGCGGCGGAATCGGGCGGCCGTTACGGATTCGGCATCGTCTACAAACTGTCGCCCGGATCCGGCGGCGCATGGACCGAGACGGTGCTCTACAGTTTCAGAGGAGGGCACGATGGAGCAAGCCCGCATGCCACGCTCGCATGGGACAGCGCCGGCAATCTGTATGGCACTACCGTGAGCGGAGGTGGCAGCACAGCCTGCGGGGGAGGCTGCGGCGTGGTGTACCGGCTGACACCCTCGTCCGGCGGATGGACGGAGACCGTGCTGCACAGGTTCGCGGGCGGCGCGGATGGGCTAGTTCCGTATCCGGGCGTGGTCATCGATACGGCTGGAAATGTTTATGGCGCCACTTTGGGGGGCGGCGCAGGGACGCTCGGCACGGTGTACGAACTCGCGCCCGGTTCCGGCACCTGGACCCACAGCGTGCTGCATAGCTTCACAGGAACGCCGGACGGATCGACACTGTACGCTACGCCCGTTTTGGACAGTGCGGGCAATCTGTACGGCACCACTTATACGGGCGGCACACACAATAAGGGAACGGTCTTCACGATCACGTCCGCGGCGGGCGGCGGGTGGACCGAGCGCGTGCTGTATAGCTTCAAAGGAGGGTCCGACGGGGCCAATCCAATGGCGCCCGTTACCTTCGACCAAAACGGAAATCTTTACGGCACCACCGAAGCGGGCGGCACAGCTAATTGCGGGACTGCTTACCGGCTTACTCCGAATCAGACAGGCGCGTGGAGCGAGAGCGTGTTGCATACCTTCCTGGGGGTTACCGTGCAGGACGGAGAGAACCCCAACGGACTCATTTTCGACACCCATGGGAATCTGTTCGGGACAAGCCTGGGCGGCGGCGTCGACAACCCGGGGACCATCTTTGAACTTTCGCCGATGCCGGATGGGTCGTGGATGGAAACGGTGTTGTATAGCTTCACGGCGGGATTGGACGGCGCGTATCCTTCGGCGGGTCTGACGATGGATGCGGCCGGCAATCTCTATGGCACGACGCTTTGGGGCGGGCCTTCCGGGGACACCACCGGAGGGGTGGCGTTCGAATACACGCCGTGATTGGTATCTATAATAGCGAGGATGGCTCGCCAAATCACGCTGATACCAGGGGACGGCATCGGACCGGAAGTCGCGGAGGCCACTATACGGGCCGTGGAAGCCAGCGGAGTTTCGCTCGATTGGGAGCGCGTGGAGGCGGGGGCTAGGGCGCTGGAGGAATCCGGACAGTTGCTCCCGGACGATGTGTTCGCCTCGCTGGAGGTTACCCGGGTGGGGCTGAAAGGTCCCACGGCTACGCCGATCGGCGGGGGCCACGCCAGCATCAATGTGGCGCTGCGCAAGAAGCTGGGGCTCTACGTCAATTTCCGGCCGGTGCGCATATTGCCCGGCTTGAAGACGCGCTTCAGCGACCTGCCGATCGACATGGCGATATTTCGCGAGAATACCGAAGACCTGTACTCGGGGCTCGAGCATGAAGTGATTCCGGACGTGGTCGAGAGTCTGAAGATCATCACTAAGACCGCCTCGGTGAAGATCGCGCGGGCTACCTTCGAGTATGCGCGGCGGGAAAATCGGCGGAAGGTCACGGCCATACATAAGGCGAACATCATGAAGATGAGCGACGGGCTTTTTCTGAAATGCTGCCGGGCGGTGGCGGCCGAATACCCCGAGATCGAATACAAGGAATTGATCGTGGATAACGCCTGCATGCAGCTTGTGATGCGGCCGGAGACGTTCGATCTGCTGGTGCTGCCGAACCTCTACGGCGATATCGTATCGGACCTGGCGGCGGGGCTGGTAGGCGGGCTGGGCATCGTGCCGGGCGCCAATCTCGGCGATGGTCACGCCATTTTCGAGGCGGTGCACGGCACGGCGCCGGACATCGCGGGCAAGGGCCTGGCGAACCCCACGGCGCTGATGCAATCCGCCGCGCTGATGCTGGCGCACATTGGCGAGCGGGCAGCGTCGGCGAGGTTGCACGGCGCTATCGAGCGGGTCTATGCGGAGGGGCGGCACCTCACGCGTGACACGGGGGGTACGGCTGGAACCGCGGAGTTCACCGATGCGGTGATCCGGGCGATGGAGTGAGGGACGCGGGGGCGGGCGCCTAGGGATTCGGACGGCGAACTGAAGTTCGCCGCGGCAAGCTGAAGCTTGCGCCACGAAGCACCGCTAGGGGCAGATTTCGCAGATCTTTCAAGAGGACATCCGGGGCGTAAGCTAATAACTCGTCGCGCGTCGAGATTCCGGTGTATACGGCGATGGAGCGTATGCCGTTCCGCTTGGCGGCGATGATGTCACTCGGCGCATCGCCCACCAGCGATATGGGCGCCTGCTTCGCGATCCAGCCGCACGCGTGTGCGTGGCGGATCGCAAGCCGCGCCAAGGCCGATCGGTCCTTGGCCATTTCTCCGAACGCTCCGAAGCGGAAATACGGCTTCAGCCCGGCACGGTCGAGCTTCTTCCATCCGATGCGCGTCAGGTTGCCGGTGACCAAGCCGAGCAGGACACCGCTTTTTTGCAGGCGCCGCAGCAGGGGCCGCACGCCGGGACAAGTCTTGCGTAGGAGGCTGGGGACGCCGCGCGCATAGATCTGCTGCGCCCGCCGGACGATTTCGGGCATGGCGCGACGAATGGATGTGGAGGACGCACCTGCATCGCGCAGCATTCGCGTGAGGATGTCTGGATCCAACATTCCGTGGACGGGGATATGATCGGTCGTGGTTTCGAGGCCGGTCACGCACCGGACGGCATCAACCAGCGCCTGCCGGTGATGCGGACCCGCGCGCCGCACCAGCGTGCCGTCGATATCGAACAAAACGAGCGCGGGGGCGGGGCGGAGCGGCATGATTTTGGTGGACGGCGGGGGGCTCGAACCCCCGACCCCGGCATTGCGAACGCCGTGCTCTCCCAACTGAGCTAGCCGCCCACTTGATGAACGATAATTACAATAATAACACCGATGGCCGAACCAGACCTGACTGGGCAGCTCGAGAAGATGCAGCGAGATTGGGACGAGCGCGCCCGCGAGAATGCCCGCTTTTACGTGAACACCGAGCGCCAGGACTGGACCGATGCCGAGTTCTTCCAATCCGGCGAGCGGACCGTGGAAGAGGAGATCCTGACAGACATGATCAACATCTGCCAGGGCAAAGACCCCAAGCGGATGACGGTGCTCGAAATCGGGTGCGGCGCCGGTCGTGTCACACGCGCCCTAGCTCAGGTCTTTGGCCGGGTGTATGGAGTGGACATTAGCGGCGAAATGGTACGGCAGGCGAAGGCGGCCGTGGCTGACTTACCGCACGTGCGTATCTTCCAGAACAACGGGAAAGATCTAGACGTACTAGGACCAATACGTTTCGATTTCGTTTTCTCATCAATCGTTTTCCAACACATACCGAGCCGTGAAGTTATCGAAAGTTACATCCGCGAAGTACACCGCAGGCTGCGGCGTGGCCGGCTCTTCAAGTTCCAGGTGCAAGGGGGAAGTCTCGATAACTCTCCGGAAGATACCTGGTTAGGGGTTACTTTTTCAGAACCGGACACACAGGAGATGGCGCTGCGCTGCGGCTTCGAGATGCGGTACAGTTACGGCGCAGGTACGCAGTACTATTGGTTATGGTTCTTTAGGTCTAAGTTCCCGTCACGGGCTTGGTGGCTCTGCGAGAAATACTGGTTACGAGCGGAATATCATCGCTGGCGCGGCAGGGTTTCCAGGGCCTTGCAGAGGCTTTAGGCGTGGCCGACAGCGATTTTCTGTTTGCGCCGGCCGGCCCAGTATTTCTTCATACGTTCCGAGACGAGCTGGCGCTCGTCGTCGCCCATGGATTTACGTCCGCGGCGGGTCGCCGCAGGCAGGACGCCGGTTAGCTCGAGTTCCTCCAGGGAGGCGATCACCTGGTTCAGCTTGTCTAATTCCTTACGTAATTCGCGTATTGCGTTATTCAGATCCATGTTGCCGCCGCCGTAATTCTATAATAACCGCAGACGGCTGTCAGCGGGTTAGAAAAGGCCAATGCGCCACTGGATGGAACTTGTAATGCAGCGCGGCAAAATAGAGTAACGCGAACAGGACCACCAATACAATGCCGCCGATTGTTAACACTTTTCGCCATGGGAATTTGCGCTGCTCCCGCTTCAGCACCAGCAGGTAACCGGCAAAGATACCCACATAGAATAGCATGCACATGGGCGTGGCGAACAGCATCATATTAAAAGCGTCGGGTGTGGGTGTCACCACGGCCGCGATAATGAAAATGGCTAGAATCGCATAGCGGCTGTGATTGAGAAGGAACCTGGGGGTGACGACCCGCAACAAAATCAAGAAGAAAATCAGGACTGGCATTTCAAACACCAGCCCCACGCCGAGCGTCACGTTGACGAACAGGTCAAAGTATTCGGCGATGGAGACCATGGGCTCGACGTAGTTTCCCAGCCCAATGCCCAACAGAAACGTCAAGGCGAAGCGGAAGGCGACGAAGTAGGCGAAGGCGCCGCCCATGATAAAGAGTCCCGCGGAACAAAGCACGAAGGGCGCGGCATAGCGGCGCTCGCGCTTGTACAGGCCGGGCGCGATGAAGGCCCACACCTGGTAAAGGACCCAGGGCGAGGCGATAAAGACGGCGCAGAGGATCGGCAGCTTCACCCAGATGACGTTGAACTGTTCCATGGGGGCGATAGCCTTGAGGGTCGGGGGTTTGATGCCAAGCTGCTTCAAGGCATCCACGGCCGGCGCGGCAACCACCTTCCAAACCTCCTGGCAGAAGGTCAGGCTCAGCAGGAAAGCGACTGCGACGCCCGCCAGCATTTTGAGGATGCGGGAGCGCAACTCCTCCAGGTGCTCCAGGAAGGACATGCGCAGCATGCCGTCCTCTTCGCCGCCATCGGAATCCGGGGGATCGGGCGGGGGCGGCGTACGGCCCCCCCCGCCACTGCCTTTGGTGAGCGCGGTGACCGCTCCAGGCTCAGGCGTCAGTTTCCCCTCGGGAGGCTTCCCTCCGCTTCCATCTCCAGTTAAAGGCATCTATTGAGAACTACGCGTTATGTTCAGCCGGTATGGAACTGCTGGCGGCGGAGGCGCTCTCCTGGACCGTTGCGGAACCATTGGCGGCGCCCTCGGAGCCCGGTGCAACGCCCTCGTGCGGCGTATTGCCATTCGGAGCGGCTGCCAGCTCCGTTCCGTGGGCGATGGCGCCCTCTGGCGTCGCGGCTGATGTAGACCCAGCGCCCTCAGTTGCGGATGCGCCGGTGGTGGAAGTATCGGTTACGGTAGAATCTTGCGACCCGGACGAACCATACGAGTTGCCGTATGTTCCCGCGTCGTACGAGGAATAATCGTAGTTGTAGCTATCGGGCTGATACCCGTGGGTGATTTCCTTCAACGATCCGGTTTCCCGTTCCAGGCTTTGCATTTCACGATCGAACGTGGCCTTCAACTCGCTCTGCGCGCGGCGGAACTCAGTGATGGCCTTGCCCAACATTCTGCCGAGCTCCGGTAGTTTTTTGGGACCGAAGAGCAGAAGCGCGAGCAGGAAAATGAAAACCATTTCCTGCAAACCTATGGGACCCATCTGGCTCCTTCCTCCAATCGGGAATTCGTTCTTATGATATCACGGGGGGCGGCGTGAGCGTGGCGAGCGTGAACTTCGCTTTTCTGGCGACCCTGGCGACCGCCTCGAGGGGTACAAGCGACTAGCAGCCCGTGGCAGAAGTCGCTTGAGTCGCGGTTGGCTGCCCCACCAACGGCGAACCAACAGCTTGAGACTTTTGGTGGAGAAGCATTCAGGACTT
>JBEKUO010000407.1:0-6714 GCA_049514955.1 Bryobacteraceae bacterium
ACTCGGAGATGTAGAGGTTGCCGGCCGGGTCCACTGCCAAGTTGCGGGGGCCCGACATAGGGGCGGAAGTAGCTGTCCCGCCGTCTCCGCCGCTGCCGCTGGTCCCGGTGCCGGCCACGGTGGTGATGGTGCCGTCGGCGCCGATGCGGCGCACGCGCTGGTTGCCGAAGTCGGCGATGTAGAGGTTGCCGGCGGTGTCGATGGCCAGTCCATAGGGCTGGTTCAATTGGGCGGCTGCGGCGGGTCCGTTATCGCCGCTGTATCCGGGATGGCCGTTGCCGGCGATTGTGCTGATGAGGCCCGCGGCGGTGACTTTGCGGATGCGATTGTTAGCTGCGTCGGCGATATAGAGGTTGCCGCTGGAATCGACGGCGAGACCTTCGGGCTGGGCTAATTGGGCCGTGATAGCCGTGCCGCCATCGCCTACCAAATCGCTGCCTGCCACGGTGGTGAGCTGATAGACGGGGGCGGCGGCGGGCAGGGCAGGGGCGCTCGGTAGCGCGAATAGAAATAGGACTAGTGGGATATCCCGCGTCTGCATGTTTCGTGTAAGGGGTGGGGGCGGGTTGGGGATTTTCTCAATTGTCGGCGTTTAAATATGTAGCGCGAGACGGCGAACTGAAGTGCGCCGCGGCACGCTAAAGCGTGCGCCTCCGCGCGCGCAACTCGTTCTTGCGGATCTTGCCCGTGGCCGTGCGTGGGAGCGCTCCGAACTCGATCTGCCTCGGGCATTTGAAGTGCGCCAGGCGCGCGCGGCAGAATTCGATCAGCTCCTCGACCGTCGCGGTTTGCCCCTCCTTCAGGCCGACGTAGGCTTTTGGCACTTCGCCCCATTTCTCATCCGGCCAGGCGACCACCGCCGCTTCCAGCACGGCGGGATGCTCGTACAACACCTTTTCCACTTCGATTGAAGAGATATTCTCGCCACCCGAGATCACGATGTCTTTTTTGCGGTCGCGTACTTCGATGTATCCGTTGGGATGCACCACCGCCAGGTCGCCCGAGTGAAACCATCCGCCGCGAAACGACTCTTCGGTGGCTTGCGGATTTTTGTAATAGCCGAGCATCACGTTGTTGCCGCGCATGACCACTTCGCCCATGGTGTCGCCATCCGGCGGAATGTCGCGCATGTCGCCATCCACCACGCGCAGATCGGTGCCGGCGACGAGATACGGAACGCCCTGCCTCGCTCGGATTTGTGCGCGCTCCGCGGCCGGCAGCGCGTCCCACTCGGGATGCCACGCGCAGATGGTGTGCGGCCCGTAAGTTTCGGTCAGGCCGTAGGCGTGGGCCAGGTCGGCGCCAATCTCCTCGGCCGCGCGTATGACCGCGGGCGAAGGCGGCGCGCCGGCTGTTACGATCTTGAGGCCACCGGAAAACCGGATGCCGTTGGCCGCGCAGTACTCGGTAAGCGTGCTGACCACCACCGGCGCGCCGCACAAATGCGTCACTCCCTCGGCGCGGATCAGGTCCACGATCTTCCGCGGATCGACCTGCCGCAGGCATACGTGCCGCGCTCCCGCCGCTGTGACTGCCCATGGAAAGCACCAGCCGTTGCAGTGAAACAAAGGCAGCGTCCAGAGGTACACGGAACGGCAGGTCAGGCCGTGTTCCAGCATTTCGCCGAGCGCATTCAGATAAGCGCCGCGGTGTGTGAACATCACGCCCTTTGGAAAGCCGGTGGTTCCGCTGGTGTAGTTGATCGAGACGCAGGCGTCCTCTTCGGGTTCCGGTGCCACGGCTGGAAATTCGCCCTGTGCCAGAAAGCCTTCGTAATCGGAGATTAGGTGAGTGAGGTGTGGCAACTCGCTACGCACCTTCTCGAGCGCTGGCGCAAGCTGCGGGTCCACGAGGGCCACGCGCGCCTCGCAATGGTTCAGGATCCAGGCCAACTCGGCGGCCTGCAAACGCGTGTTCATCATCACCAGCACCGCGCCAGCCAGCATCGCGCCGAACTGCGCCTCCAGCGCCGCCACGGTATTGGGCGCAAGTACCGCAACGCGATCGCCGGGCGCTACGCCCAAAGCGCGCAGGGCGCTGGCTTGCCGGTGTACCCGCTCGTTGAACTCGGCGTAGGTGAAGCGCCGGTCGCCATCCACGACCGCGGTGCGATCGGGGTACACCCAGGCGCTACGCGCCAGAAAATCCAGCGGTGTCAGAACGGATTTCATACTGGACTGGATTGTACAGCATTCCGCGCGCCGGCCGGTATTCGCTGTGTGACAATGGTCGTATGCCCAGGGTCACCGAACTGACTGTAAACGGAACCCGGCGGCGTATCGACGCGGACCCCGAACGCACCCTGCTGAGCGTGCTGCGTGACGGCCTGGATCTCACCGGAACCAAGTACGGATGCGGCGAGGGCCAGTGTGGCGCTTGCACCGTCCTGCTGGACGGCCAGCCGGTCCGCTCGTGCATCACGCCCGTGAGCGCCGCTGCCGGAAAGCAAATCACCACTATCGAAGGGATACAACACCCGCTGCAGGACGCCTTGCTGGAGGCGGACGCCATGCAGTGCGGTTATTGCACGCCGGGCATGATCGTCTCCGGCGTGGCACTGCTAAAGAAAAACCCGAGGCCCAGCCGGGAAGAGATTGTACGGCACATGAACGGCAATATATGCCGCTGCGGAACGTATCTGCGGATCGTAGCTGCGATCCAGAAGGCGGCCCAATCCCATGCCTGAGCAAATCGAAACTGAGCGCTACGAACTCGCTGCACAGCCGGCTTATCGCTTCGATTTGGATCGCCGCGATTTTATCGGCCTGCTCGGCGGCGGGCTGCTGGTAGTCTTCTCGGCAAGCGCGCAGGAGAGTGGCCGATCCCGGCGGTCTGAAGAACTGCCGCAGGATCTGGATGCCTGGCTGCACATTGGCGAAGACGGCGCGGTGAGTGTCTACACCGGCAAGACTGAAGTCGGTCAGAATATTCGCACCTCGCTGAGCCAGGCGGTTTCGGAAGAGCTTCACTGCCCTATCGGTTCCATCAAGCTGGTGATGGCGGACACCGCTTTGACGCCCTACGACATGGGAACTTTCGGCAGCCGCAGCACCCCTACCATGGCGCCGCAGTTGCGGCGGGCGGCCGCCACAGCGCGCGAGGCGCTGATCGATCTGGCGGCTGAACAGTGGAAGGTTGACCGCGCTAAGCTGACCGTCGCGGATGGCAAGATCGTCAGCGTGGATGGAGGCAAATCGGCCGGCTTCGGCGAATTGGCCAAAGGCCAGAAGCTGACCAAGACCATCGGCCGTGAAGTGACTGTCACGCGTCCGGTGGGGCGATCGGTCGCCAAACTGGCCGCGCGCGATATCGTTACGGGACAGCGGAAGTACTCTTCCGACCTGACGCGTCCCGGAATGATTTACGGCCGCGTGCTGCGTCCGCCCGCATTCGGCGCGAGCTTAGTGAAGCTCGAGACCGAGAGTTTGGCTGGGGTCACCGTGGTCCACGACGGCGATTTTGTAGGCGTCGCGGCCGCGGATTCGCACGCCGCCGCAAATGCCTTGGGCCAGCTCAAAGCTGAGTGGCAACAGGCGCCGCAGCCCTCGGGAGACGAGCTTTACGAATATCTGAAGAAGACCGCCGGTGCGGCGGAGCCCGGCGAAGGGCAGACGCATGGATCAATCGAGGAAGGGCTGGCGGCCGCTGACGTGAAGCTGCACGCCACATACACCGTCGCCTACATCGCGCACGCGCCGCTCGAAACCCGTAACGCGGTTGCCGAGTGGGAGGAAGGCAAGCTCACGGTTTGGACCGGCACGCAGCGTCCGTTCGGCGTGCGGAGCGAGTTGGCTGCGGCCTTCAGCATCCCCGAAGATCGCATACGCGTGATCGTGCCGGACGCCGGCGCGGCATACGGAGGCAAGCACTCGGGCGAGTACGCAGTGGAAGCCGCACGCCTGGCGAAGGCCGTCGGCAAACCGGTCAAGGTGGTCTGGAGCCGCGAAGAAGAATTCACGTGGGCGTATTTCCGCCCGGCCGGAGTTATCGAAGTGTCGAGCGGCGCGCGCCGCGATGGGACCATCACCGCGTGGGATTTCCATAACTACAACTCCGGTGGCTCGGCGATTCAGGGCCTGTACGATATTCCCCATCAACGAAACATGTTCCACCCGGCCAAATCGCCGCTGCGGCAGGGATCTTATCGCGGGCTGGCCGCCACCGCCAATCATTTCGCGCGCGAAAGTCACATTGACGAGCTGGCGCGCGAGCTTAAACTGGATCCGCTGGAATTCCGCTTGAAGAACATCAAGGACGCGCGGCTGCGGGCCGTTTTACAGGCTGCCGCGGACCGCTTCGGATGGGGACACGGCAAAGGCATCGGCATCTCCTGCGGATTCGAAAAGGGCAGCTATATTGCGACGTGCGCCCAGGTGGAGGCCGGCGCTGCCGACCGCATTCGCATTCTGCGCGTGGTCGAGGCGTTCGAGTGCGGCGCGGTAGTCAATCCGAATCATCTGAAGAACCAGATCGAGGGCGCGGTCGCGATGGCCGTGGGCGGCGCGCTGTTCGAGCACATACGCTTCAACGACGGGCGCATCCTGAATCCGCGCTTCTCGCTTTACCGGGTGCCGCGCTTCAGCGATATGCCGGAGATCGAGGCGGTGCTGGTCGACCGTCCGGATCTGCCTTCGGCGGGCGCGGGTGAGACGCCGATCGTGGGTCTGGCGCCGGCGGTTGCCAATGCTATTTTCGATCTGAACGGGACACGGCTGCGGTCGATGCCTTTGCAATCGGCGCGGGACGTAACTACAGCCGCCGGCTAGACGTGGGGCAGGCGCTTTCGCCTGCCAATGGCGAGCGAGGCTCGCCTGCGCCGGCAGGAGTGCCGACGCGGCAGGCTAAGAGCCTGCGCCACGACCTGTACTGTTACTAATTCACTCTGTACTGGTACGATCCTACCGGTCTTGTGCAGCGGCGCGGACCTTACAATCAACTTGTAAGTTATGCATAAGTTGATCACACGCGCCGCCATTCTGGTTTGCTTCGTGCCGTCCTGCCTGCCTCTCTGCGCGAGCAGTGTCGTCGTGACGGGGGATTCGCAGGTGACCCTACAGCCCGGAGGCAGCCTGCTTTTCTACATCAGCTCGGATTACGCTTCCCACGCACCGGCTGGTTCTCCTTATCCCGGTGAGATCGATATCTTGTTGGGAGGCCTGCCGCTATCCGGACCCGTGGCGTCCATCTCCGGAACTTCAGCCGTCTACACGCCGGGCGTGGTATTCAGCGGCACTTTGGAATCGCTCAACGGCGCGATCTCGATTCCGCTGTTCGACCCGGACGCCGCGCGCCTCGGCCTGCCTGCCGGCGACTTGGTTCTGGGCACGGGAGAGCGCAGCGGCGGTTCGTACTCCGGCCCGATTTCCGATCTGACCGCGACGGTAGCCATCAGCTCGCCGGAAGCGGCAGAGCTGTTCGCCTCCGGTGAAGTCGTGCTCGACATTCGCGATTTGTCTGGAAGTGTCACGTTCGGCTATCCCGGATCGACTATCGGCAGCGCATTCTCGGCCTCCTTGATCAGCCCGGACGGCGCACTCAGCGTAGGCTCCATGTCCCCGAAAATCGTATTCGCGCAAGCTCCCGAGCCCGGAACGATCGGTTTGCTCATCATCGGACTGACCATCGTCAGCCGACGAGCCATGCGGCGTTCGCGGGCTCGATAAGGCTTCGGCGCACGGCCAGCCAAGGATTTTGTCCCGGCGAGGACCCAGGGTGGTCTTGCGCTGCATCGATGCATTTGGTTACAATTTCCGCCGTGGAGATCGATCTGGCGCAGTTGCGTGAGATGCACACGAGGCTGCCGACGGACCTTGCGTTGGTCATGGTTGGGCGCGCGGCGCTTGCGCTGGAGAGGAACACCACGCATCAGGCGTGCGCGTCTCCCTGGATTGGGAACGGGTCCTGAGTAGCGGTCTACTTTCTTGGCCTGGGGCTGACTTGAGCAAGGTCGATCAGCATGACTACAACCGGATCACGGAGGACGGCGCTGAGGCAGTGGCGCTTGCCTTCGTGAATCGACACCGAGCATGGCGCGTGATCCGCCGTATGCAGCGTGAGGAACACGCGGACTGGCTCCTTGAGGATGCACGAGAAGGCGGACGCCAAATAGTAGCCCTCGAAATAAGTGGCGTCGATCGAGGCAGTATTGTGGCACGGCTTGCTGAGAAGTCAAGCAAGTAGCTAAGAGTAGGGATGTCGACCAGCGATGGGCCGGCGTCGTGGGCTTCGAAGAACCCATCGCCGCCCTTCATTTCACAAAGAGGCAGCCGCGTGGAAACTGACGCACTCAATACGCTGGTGAGCGGCGCCATCTGGCGCGCCGAGCAACTCGAAGCTCACGGCATACGCTTCGCATCTCAGGCTTGGGCAGAAGTTTCCTCGCTTGAGGAGGAACTGGCGAAGGCCTTCCCGCTGTCGGAATCCGAAGGACGAATCGCGCGGCGCGGCGCGGTGCGCGCGGCCCTAAAAGCTGGGGAGTACGCTCGCGCGCACGCGCTAGCCGACGGCTACCTCGCCGACGAAGCCGCGCCCCGATCTCTCAAGACAGCGCTACGTAAGATCCTGCAGGAGGACGATCAAGCGATTGCGGGCCGTTTTCAACACGCGGCAAAGCATCATACGCTCCGCGAAGCCAGAGACCTCGCGCGGCGCTTTCGCGAGGGTGGCGCCTTCGGTCTGGCGGCCTGAACGCCGTGGAGACGGTTGCATTTTACT
>JBEKUO010000408.1:0-6711 GCA_049514955.1 Bryobacteraceae bacterium
GGTTGTGCTCCATCATTATCCAAAGAAGCGCGAAGGCGACATCGAGCGGATCGTGAAAGAAGCATTCGTTTCGGCGTTGCTTCCGGAACCTCAGTTCATAAGTGTCCGAAGCGTGTCGGTCGTAGACGGGGCAGGCCATGCCATGGCCCTGCCGCCGTTTACGGAAGGTGGCGCGAACCTGTGCCGGTTTCAAACGCACGTTGTGGCGCAGTTCGCTCAGGCGGTCCGCGGCCCGATGCTGGTGGGTCGAGGCCGATACCGGGGGTACGGTCTCTTCCGGCCATTGCCCAATGAAGGAGCACTGCAATGGGCGAATTGACGCCGCTAGACTTTGACGCGTTTTTTCGGGAACTCCACGGGTACGATCCATTTCCCTGGCAGAAACGGCTAGCGAAGCGTGTGTGCGAAGGTGGGTGGCCAGACGTGCTTGACCTTCCCACCGCAAGCGGCAAGACTGCGTGCATCGATGTCGCGGTGTTTGCGATGGCGGTACACCGGCGAGGACCGCGCAGGGTATTCTTTGTCGTGGATCGCCGAATTGTGGTCGATGCCGCCTTCGAACGCATGCAAGAGATCGAACGTAAACTGGAGGCAGTAGACGTCGGGACGCTGAAAACGGTCGCCGACCGTCTGCGCGACATGGTACTCGGTGGTGAAAAGCCGCTGGACACGTACCAATTACGCGGGGGGATCTACCGCGACGACTCGTGGGTACGCAGTCCGCTGCAACCGACCTTAGTCGCCAGTACGGTCGATCAGGTCGGATCGCGGCTGCTGTTTCGTGGGTATGGCGTTTGGGATAAGACCCTACCAATTCACGCCGGCTTAGTCGCAAATGATTCGTTGATCCTTCTGGATGAAGCCCACTGTTCGCGGCCGTTTTCCGAAACGCTGTTAGCGGTACTGCGATATCGCGGACGCGACTGGGCAACCCAGGATCTGGACACGCCGTTCGCCTTTGTGGAGATGACGGCTACGCCAGTGCGTCAATCGGGAGCGCCCTTCGAATTAGAGGCTGATGACTACCAGCATCCGGAGATGCACAAGCGGTTGCACGCGCGCAAACCATGCCGGTTGATAGTGAGCAAGGTTCGGGCGAAGGACTTCGGTAAGCTCGCGGAGAACCTGGTCGATGAGGCCGTTCGGTTGGCCGATAAGCCGGGTTTACGCCGTATCGCCGTGATGGTGAACCGCGTGCAGACCGCGCGTCTAGCGTTCGCTGCGTTGGAGACACGCGGTCACCGGGCGCACCTGTTGATCGGACGGATGCGACCGATTGATCGCTTGGAGCTGCCGGCAGAATTGAAGGTTATGATGTCCGGCCAGCCCAGGACGTCGGATGGCGGCCCGGTATTCGTAGTAGCGACGCAGTGCCTCGAAGTCGGCGCGGACCTGGACTTCGACGCAATGGTAACCGAGTGCGCGAGCATCGACGCCTTGCTGCAACGCTTCGGGCGTCTTGATCGGATTGGTGACTTGCATCAGTCGGGCTATCATGCGGAAGGCTGCGTGGTGATTGCCTCGCCAATGACAGATCCGAACTATCGTGATCCGGTTTACGGTGATGCGCTCAGGAAAACGTGGAAGTGGCTCAACGACGCCGGCCACGAGCCGGATTTCGGGATCTGCTCCGAAGCGGGTAAGACCACCGTTCGAGAACGGTTGCAGGTCTCAGGCGAAGAAGCTGACGATCTTCGCCGCGATGCTGCACTAGCACCCGTCCTACTCCCGGCGCACCTCGATGCTCTCGTGCAGACCTCTCCGCGCCCGGGTCTCGAACCGGACGTCCGCCTGTATCTGCACGGAATGGAGAACGGCTCGCCGGAGGTGCAAGTGGTTTGGCGCGCAGATCTGGACATCGATAGGCCAGAACTGTGGGCGGAGATCGTCTCCCTCTGCCCGCCGGTGTCCACAGAAGCAATGGCCCTGCCGTTGCGAGACTTCCGCGCGTGGCTGACGGACAGTTCGGATCCCAGTGCGGCGTCATCGGACATCGAAGGCGGCGACAACGACGAAGACGCTGAGGAAGAAAAAGACGGCCTACTGCGTTGCAGTGTCTTGCGCTGGCGCGGCGACGACAGCGAACTAGTGCGAAATGCTAACAAGATTCGCCCTGGAGATACCCTGGTACTGGCCACGGCTAGTGGTGGGTGGAATGAACTGGGGCACATCCCTCGGGAAGCCAGCATCGATGTCGCAGAACGGGCCCGTTTTGAGCTTCGCCGCGGGTGGATTTTGCGGCTGCATCCGGCACTGTTGGAGCAATGGCCAGACAATGCGGCACGCCAGCGCGTGATCGAGCTCGTGAAACAGCCAGACCTGGAGGCGGACCAGATTGTGCTGGCGCTGGCAGAGTACAATAACCAACTGAAAGGCACGCCCGACTGGCTCGCGAGAATGCTGGATCACGTACCGAACAGACCGGCGTTGGATGTTTATCCGAACGACGGCGAGACTGCGACCGGTTGGGTTCTCTCTGGACGGTTCGTTGAGGCAGATGCGGGACGTGACGAGAGTTCTGCGGCCGCACCCGTTTTTCTCGATACACATCTGGCGGACGTTGCGGAAGCAGTAGGTCAAATAGCCCAAGCCGTGATCCTGGACGAAAACCTGCGTGAGAGTCTTTTGCGCGCGGCTCGGCTCCATGACTGCGGCAAAGCGGACGGCCGCTTTCAGGCTCTCCTGCGCGGCGGCGACCCAATGGCCGCGCAGTTCGCACCGAGGCTCCTGGCCAAGGGATCACAAGCGCGAGAAAGTTCGCAAGTCCGCAAGGCACAGTGGGCTAGGAGCGGCCTGCCTGAAGGCTTTCGTCACGAGTTGGTCTCTCTGTTATTCGCCCAGTCAACATCGGAGGCCGACGATGACGACCTGGCGCTGCATCTCATAGCGAGTCATCACGGGCGGTGCCGTCCATTTGCACCCGTAGTCGCGGATGATGCTGGCGCTCTCGAGTTCAATGGGCGGCGTATCACACAAGGCGAGCGGATTTCGAAAACCGCACACCGCCTGGATAGCGGCGTAGCCGACCGCTTTTGGAAGCTCACGCGGCGTTACGGCTGGTGGGGCCTCGCCTATCTCGAATCGCTGCTACGGCTCGGGGACTGGAAAGCCAGTCAGCAGGAAGTTGCACAGAAGGAGAACAGGCCATGAAGTCGATTGTGCTCGGAGGGATTGAAGGCTCGAACCCGCTAGGGTTCCTGACAGCAGTGGGCGCACTGCGATTGTTCGACATGATGTGGCGCGAGCAGGGCGTGCGATTGCGATGGATTCGGCGGGGCGGCTGGCGGCCGGAGGTGTTGCGGCTGCCAATCGAGGACGAGTTGGAGCTTTGCCGCCTCCTGCACGATGAAACCCCATGGGCACCGCTTGAGGTCTTCAAGGAACTCGGAAGCAATCTGACCGTCACACGGCCTCTGTTTGAAAGCGTGGTTCGCAGTGCTTCCGCCGGGACGACCGCCGCAGATCGCCGGGCGCCTGACTTCGCCGCAGCCTTCGCCAGCGACGTTTTCGAGGATAAGGACAAAGGGCGGGTCGAGTATACGGATCTGTGTTTTATCACAGGTTCGGGGCACCAGGACTTTCTAGGGACAGCGAACGGTCTTGCCCGCTGCACGGGACCCGAACACCTGCGAGAGGCCCTCTTCGGGCCGTGGCGGTATGCCGACAAGGGCTTGTCTATGCGTTGGGACCCCGACGATGCGAAAGAGTACGCACTCCGCTGGCGTGATCCGAGTATCGGAGGCGCGTCCTCGGTTTGGGGTGCCAGTCGGTTGGCGTTCGAGGCGCTACCGCTGTTCTCCACAGTGCCGACAGAGACGGGGTTGCGCACTACTGGGTTCCGTAAACGGAATCGCGCGCATGAGTTCACTTTTCCCATTTGGACGCAGCCTGCAAGCATCGACACGGTGCGTTCCCTGATTGCCCTTCGGGAGCTGGGAGAGGACACGCCGGACCGCATGCGAATGCACGCAATGGGTGTAGAGGACATCTTTCGCGCCCAGCGCGTGCGGATCGGACAGGGGGCCAATTTCAAGGTAAGTTTCCGTCCGACGCGGGCGGTTTAGGAAGCGCATATGCGTTTCTCATACTTGGTTTGTTACGACATCTGCGACGACAAACGGCTGCGCAAAGTCTTTCAAACAATGCGCGGGTACGGGGACCATTTGCAGTATTCGGTGTTCGAGTGCCAGTTGACGGCCGCGGATCTGGCGCGGTGCCGGGCGGAACTGGCGGCGATTATCCACCATACCGAGGATCAGGTTCTTTTCGTGAACCTGGGGCCCGCCGAGGGGCGGGGGGACCGCGTGATCGCGGCGCTCGGCAAACCGTACACGGCACTGGATTCGCCGTGCATTATCGTGTAAGGAGTCCACATGGGCGCGCTGCCGATACAGATCGAAGCGAAGCGGGAACTGCCGGATTACTTGCCGGCGCGGATGGTCAACGAGTTCGCGTATTGTCCGCGATTATTCTTTTATGAATGGGTGGAAGGATTGTTCGCGGATAACGTCGATACGGTGGAGGGTTCGATTCAGCATCGGCGCGTGGATGCAAAGGCGACGGCGCTACCGGATGCCGGTGAGTTGCCGCAATCGATTCACTCCCGGAGTGTGACCCTGTCTAGCGAGCGGCTGCGGGTCATTGCGAAGATGGACCTCGTCGAAGTGGAGGGCGGCGTGGTGACGCCGGTTGATTACAAGCACGGGCATCCGCGGGAAGGAGCGGAGGGTCTGGAGTTGTGGCCGAGCGATCGGGCGCAACTGGCGGTTCAGGGCATCGTGCTTCGGGAAAACGGGTACCCCTGCGAGGAAGGCATCGCGTACTACCGCAAGACGGGCCAGCGGGTGCGCGTGGCGTTCGACAGTGCATTGATCGCGGAGACGGAGGCCTTGATCCTGGAGGCGTGGGGCCTTGCGGAGGCAGGAGACATTCCGGCTCCGCTCTTGGATTCGCCGAAGTGTCCGGGGTGCTCCCTTGTTGGTATCTGCCTGCCGGACGAAACGTGGCGGGCGGGGGCGGAGGAGGTTGAGGAACCGAAGCAACTGGCGCTGTTCGATGTTCCGCAACGCAAGCCGGTAAGGCGCGAGGTGCGTGCGATGATGACGCCGCGCAACGAACTGCGGCCTTTGTATTTGAACAGCCAAGGAGTGAAGTTGGGAAAGAGCGGGACGGTGCTGCAGGTTAAGGATAAGGAAAAGTTGCTGCAAGAGGTGCGGATCGGCGAGATATGCCAGGTTAACCTGATGGGGAACGTGCAGGTGACGACGCAGGCGGTGCAAGCTCTGTGCGACGCGGAAGTGCCAATCTGCTATTTTTCCATGGGCGGATGGTTCTATGGGATCACGATTGGATTAAACACGAAGAACGTATTCCTACGGCGCAACCAGTTTCGGCTCGCGGAGCAGCAATATTTTGCACGAACCATCGCGCGGCGGCTGGTGGCGGGCAAGATTCGTAACCAGAGAACGCTGTTGCAGCGCAATCACGTGGAGCCGAACCGGCAGACGTTGGCGGGTATGAAGGAGATGGCAGAGCGGGCGGATGAGGCCAGTTCTTTACAGGAACTTCTGGGTATCGAGGGGAATGCGGCGCGGATGTACTTCGGAGAGTTCGCGGGGATGATGAAGCCGGATGATATGGAAGGCGCGACACCTCTGCCATTTGAAATGGACGGGCGGAACCGGCGACCGCCGAGGGACCCGGTTAATGCCATGTTGTCGCTTGGATACAGCCTGCTGGCCAAGGACCTGACGGTGGCGTGTTACGCGGTGGGCTTTGATCCCTATGTGGGGTTTTATCATCAGGCGCGGTTCGGACGACCGGCTTTGGCACTGGATTTGATGGAGCCATTTCGTTCCCTGATTGTGGACTCGGCCGTGCTCACGGCGGTGAACACGGGAATGGTAACCGCGCGGGACTTCGTGCGGGCCGGAGGCGCAGTGGCGTTGACGGCGGGTGGGCGTAAAGCATTCTTCCGGGCCTATGAGATGCGGATGGACACGCTGGTCACGCATCCGCTGTTTGAGTACCGGGTCAGTTACCGGCGGCTTCTGGAAATCCAGTCGCGTCTGCTTGCGCGGGTACTGGAGGGAGAAATTGGCGAATATCCGGTCTTTACGACGCGGTAGCCTGGTGCGAGCGGTGGGTCAGCTGCGACAAAACGGGGACCGCTCGCGGACACCTAAAGTGTTGCTATGGCCGGTGATACGGCCGCAAGGGTTCGGCTTGAGATTCATACTTGGGAGTAAAATGATGAGGTGCTCGCTAACGAGCACGCAGGTCCTTGAAAACAGAATATGATAGGAGGGCAGCCATTTCGGCGATCACGTGATCGCCGCCTCATTGAAGGTGAATAACTTACGTGGCAAGCGTGCACCCGCTCCCATTTCGGCGATCACGTGATCGCCGCCTCATTGAAGGGATGAACTTGTGTAGGACCGGCGCGCCGCCTAGCGATATTTCGGCGATCACGTGATCGCCGCCTCATTGAAGGCAGAACAGGGCATGCCGGAGGAGATTCCGCGGCTTCATTTCGGCGATCACGTGATCGCCGCCTCATTGAAGGTGGCAGCCGACGAACCGGACGTGATCGGGACCACCGGCATTTCGGCGATCACGTGATCGCCGCCTCATTGAAGGGGAGAAGAAATCTAAATTGTTGTCAGCCGTGCGCCAATTTCGGCGATCACGTGATCGCCGCCTCATTGAAGG
>JBEKUO010000409.1:0-6694 GCA_049514955.1 Bryobacteraceae bacterium
TCTTTATTTACGTATCGCCATGTGCGGCCAACCACGGTTGTATCCGCAGCAACGTACCCATTTTCTATGAACCTTGTGGAACTCTGCTGCACTCGAAAGTCAGCATACGAGACACCTCCAAAGCGTCCGTCCTGCAAGACCAAAATCAGGTCAGGCAAAAAGAATAACCGGATTCTGCCAGTGTTGACGCTTGGCACGGAAACATTCGTCTCAACACGTGGGGGATAGGAATTGCCAACCCCTATCGAGGTTCGACGGACTAGCGAGGAGGCTCCGGCGTTGCGTTTCCAGTCGGACGTTGCCGTGTCCGCGTCAATTCGCCAGATTCGTTCGGACTTGGACAAATGGGCTATGGCCTGCTGCACGGTGCTGAACTTCTGCCGCTGCGTTTCGTCCAACTCGTAAAATAGTCGGGACATCCGCTTCGCGGCGTTCTTCTTGTGCGCGACGCCGCCCACAACGAATAGCCCGAGGCTCGCTAAGAGTAGAGCAGATCCGGAGTATTGCTCCCTCCTCTCGGCGGCCCCGGCGTTCTGCCTCGTTTGCTCGTTTTTCTGCACAATTTGCTCTTCTAAGGCTCGGGCCTGCTCGTTCGACTGCAACTCTGTCCTCAATCGCGGCTGTTTTCTCGCCGAACTTCCGAAGTTCTGTTTTGGCGCGCTTGCATTCTCCACCAAAGGAGGCGACGTTCGCTTGATCGTGATCTTGTCTAGTAGGACCCTTGCCGTCTCCGACGAAACGGTCATATTATCTGGGGCGGCCTTGTATCCAACAATCGTCCATCCGGCACTAGGCTGTGGTACGCACCGTGTGGCGCTCTTGATCCGGCCCTTCCCCGGTCTCTCGGGGAGGTTTCGCATCGCTTCATCGTAAGCTTGGACGCATCCATTTGGGACGAAGACAACGCTCACGCTTGCAGAACTGTAGTGCGTGGTGCCCACGGGAACAGTGGCCAGTTCGGCGTAGCCCACTGAATCTGGCTCGCCGTACCGGGCGAGGAGCATTGCGTATTCGTCTCTGGCGTTACCTTGACGCTCCGCACTAAGCGGTGATGTCACGTCAGGAAGCGGCGGAGTTACGTCCGGTAACGCCTGAATCGACGAAAACATCGCCACACCCCAAACAGCCAGTGCTGCGGCAATCGCGTAAAGGAACCAGGCGGGATTAGACATCTGTGCGCGCTCGTTCAGCCTGCCGATTAATGCCTCACTAGAACTATCCACGAGGTCTGAAACGTCCGCTGTAGCGATCTCATCCGAGGAGGGCGCAGTTGGAGGCGTAGCAGGTGAAGAGGAGGGGCCAGCCGAACCGCCGCGATGCGAGAGTGTCTCGCGATAATAAAAACCGTGGCTGCCTACCGTAATGTAGGCCGTACCACGGGGCGTCATTGTAAGGCGAGCGCCCTTGACACCAACTGAGGCGCCGACGCCCGACTTGGACAAATTCAGACGGATTGGCCCAAAGCTCATGCTCCTACGAAAGAAATAGCTCATGGCTTGTGCGGATTCTAGTATAACTCCGCCTGGGACCGCTCGGGCCGAACGCCCCAATCCGTCGGGCAAAGGGACTTCCCGTCGACTCGTCTTCGCAACAACGCAAACGCGGAGTCATACGCTTTCAGTTGTATTCGCGCTGTGCTTGTGCTAGCATTTGGCCGTCGGTTGATTCCGACAATGCCGTTCCGGGCTGACGCTTGGGACGGTGGCAGCAGATAGACAAAAAATCGCCTTTGGCAAAAGGAGACTCAATGGCAGTCCAAAAGGAGAACCTCGCCGAGAGGGTTCAAAGATCTTATAAGTTACTTTCGGCAGTCGCTACCGATCTCAACACCGCATCCGACAGGTTGGGGGCATCAGTCGCTACCCTCGAAACCCTACTCAGAAAGCTAAACCTTGGAGTATCCACCTGGGTCCACTTCACCAAATCGCATTCTGAAAACAGTGAGTACTACTACTTCGAGGATATCGGCTACACGAAACTCAGCGGCAAGTGGGGCCTAGCGATCAGGACCGTTTCCGGCGCAGAGTTCGCAGATCAGGATGAAGTCGACGCCTGGGCCTTCAATGAAGCGCCACGCGGATTGCGCGTCAAATCGATCGTCAAAGTTCCCGACCTTCTCGATCAACTGATCAAAGAGGCGACTGGGATGATTAAGGACATCAACGAGGGCGCGGCGGTGGTTGACCTTCTCGCTTCCGCCATGAATTCTGGGCCGCCAGACAGCGTCTTTCACAGGAAACTGGAAGCGGCTCTGAAGAATCAGGGAGACCAGCCTGTTACCAACGTCACGATGGCACCCGAAAGCGGCAAGACGAATGCAGCCGTCAATATCATTGCACCTCGGCCCGGGAGGAACAACCCGTGAAGCGCCCCGATGCCTTCCACCAGCGCAGTTCTGACGGCGACCTGTTCCGGTTCACATACCGGATCTTCCAAGTAAAATTTGTCGTTTTCGAGTGCGTTCTGCTCGGATGCTTTCTTTATGTCCTTTACTTGGTGGTGAAGCATGAGCTTGGCTTTTGAGCAGGATGCCTGGTCAGCTAGGCCGCATGGCCCGCGGCCAGTCCCTCGGTGATATTGCTGGCGACCGTCTCCCACGCCCCGTATTGCCGTGGAGGTGTTCGCCAGGCTACCGGCGACAGCACAGCTACCCTTTTATTGGAGGTCACACTTCGCTCATTCCGCCTTCGGCAAGGCGCGACAGAAGTTCACACAGCCCGAGTTTTTCGCCGCCTGATAGGAGCATTGCGATGACTCAGCTTAGCGTATGACGGACCCATGCGGGAGCCCGTCACACTGCGGACCTGCCGCAACCGCCTCCGCCGATGACGCTAATCCAACTCCCTCCATCCAATTGAAAACAAGAACTTATTGACACGGCCTTCCGCGAAACTCCCGCACCGCCATGCTACTGTCGTCTCGGGTAGCCGGATGCCACCACCTCACGCGCAGCGTTCAAGCCAACTCTTTCACAAAAATATGCAAAACGAACCCAATAGACCCTTTATTTGCAACAAAACCCAAAGAAAACGAAGCCAAATCGGCGCGCTGCCCAAAAAGCCACTCGTGTCGGCCGCATGTCCTACTGAAGCTTCCCCAAAACACGAAAAAATTACCGAACGAACCCAATCCCCCCTGTGTTTTCAACAAAACCCAACGAAAACGAACCCAAATGCACAACCTTCCAGGCACATCGCCGCGCACCCGGAACTTTACCCCATCCCCCGCCGTTATCCTTCACGAGCGTGTGAACAACCGGGTTAAGCTCGTTATGAACAAGCTCGTTAAGAACCGTCCCCCGGAGGCGTCTCATGTATGAAGAGCAAGAGAGGAGCAAGAAGTTGGAGGCTACCGCGCAAATGGAAAATGTCCAGACCTCGGGGATCCCTCCGAGCCTGGACCTGGACCGTATTTTCCGGGAGCACCACAACACCGTGTTCCGCGCGGCCTACCGCATCACGGGCAACGCCAGCGACGCCGAAGACGTCATGCAAACCGTCTTTTTGCGCATGCTGCGCCGCGCCCCGGACGCCGAAGCCGTCGGCAACATGGACGCCTTTCTGCGGCGAGCAGCCGTAAACTCCGCGCTGGACCTGATCCGCTCCCGGCAGGCCGCGCAGAATGTCCCCTTAGAAGAAGTGGCGCCCCAGCTTTCTGAAAACCCTTCGCTTGCTCCCGACCGCGTGCAGCGGTCCGCCGAAATCCGCGAATGGCTGCGAGAGGCCGTCGCCCGGCTTAGCCCCCGGGCAGCCGAAATGTTCGCACTGCGCTTTTTCGAAGGCCAGGGCAACCCGGAAATCGCCCAATCTCTCGGCACCACGGCAGCCAGCGTAGCGGTTACGCTCTCGCGCACGCGCGACCGGATCCAACAGGAGTTCCGGTCTACATGGGAGAAATCAAATGACGCCGCAAGATCCTAGCCTTGATCCGCTTCTCGAACAAGCGATTTCCGAAATTCGCGACGAACCGGTCTCGCCTGAAGTAATCGAAGCCGCCGCCCGCCGCGTTCAGGCGCGCCTGCAACACCACGAGACCCTGCGCAGTTGCGCCGACTTTCAGGCCCTGATCCCGGAATATCTAGCCGGAACCCTCAACGACGCCCGCGCGCTCTTACTAAAGGATCACACGCACGAATGCGTGGCCTGCTACAGGGCACTGCAAGGCAAGCCCCTAGCCCCCAGCCCCCAGTCCCTAGCCCCGCGGGCCGCCAGGCCCGCTTTTTTCCGCTGGGCACTTGCTGCCGTGCTGGTACTAGCCGCCGGCCTGGCTTTCTACGCTTTCGGTGACCGGCTCCTACCCGCGCCGAGCGGTCCGCAAACCGTCGTGCAGACCGCCGAAGGGCTGGTCTATCGCGTCTCCGACACCGGAACCGTCCCGCTGATTCGCGGCTCGGAAATCCCCGCCGGAGCCGAAATCCGCACCGCCAAGGACTCCCGCGCCATGCTGCGTCTGCGCGACGGCTCATTGGTCGAGATGCGCGAGCGTTCCGACTTCTCGGTATCGGAAACTCGCAAGGACATGACCATCGCCCTGCAACAAGGCGCCATCATCGTACAGGCCGCCAAGCGCCACTCCGGCCACTTGTATGTCGCCACCCGCGATTGCCGTGTGGCTGTCACCGGCACCGTTTTCAGCGTGAACAGCGGACTTAAGGGCTCGCGTGTTACGGTGATCGAGGGCACGGTGCTCGTGGCGCAGGACCGTCACGATACTGTGCTGCATGCCGGCGATCAGGTGGCTACCAGTTCCGCCATGGGCCCAGTGCCCGTGCGTAAGGAAATCTCCTGGAGCCACAACGTCGACGCGTACATCGCCATGCTTAGCGCCGTCACCTCGCTCAACAGCAGTCTCGATCAGTCCCACTTCCCCGCCCTGCGTTATTCCAGCAACCTGCTGACGCTGGTGCCCGCCCAAACCGTGGTCTATGCCAGCATTCCGAATCTCAGCCAAGCCCTCACGCAAGTGCAGCAGGTCTTCCGCCCCAAGATCAGCCAGAACGCCACGCTGAGCCAGTGGTGGGACCAGAATAAACTCGACCAGGTCATCGCGGATATGAGCACCATGAGCGGCTATCTGGGTGACGAGATGGTGGTGGCCGCTTCGGTGAACGCGAGCGGTCACCCCGGCCAGCCGGTAATCCTCGCCGAGCTGAAGCAGCCCGGTTTCCTGACGTTTGCGCAAGCGGAAGCCGCCAAGTTGCAGACCGGCGGCAGCCAGACCATTCGCGTGGTCAGCGATCCTGCGGCCATTGGCGCCATCCCGCCGGGCCAAAACGTCCTGCTCGTCCTGCCGAACTTGGTGGCTTTATCGTCCGATGCCGCGGCGCTCGCTCAGGTCGCCGAAGGAACCCCCACCCAGTTCGCCACCACGGCCTTCGGATCGCAGATCGCGGATTCCTACGGCGCTGGTGTGGGCCTGCTGTTTGCCGCCGATTTGCAGGCCTTGGCGCCAGCCAACCATGGGCATGCGCCCAATGTGCAGTATTTACTGGTTCAGCAGACCGGCAACGCCGGGACCGCGGAAACCCGCGCCTCCGTGATCTTCACCGGGCAGCGCACCGGCGTAGCTTCGTGGCTTGCGGCGCCCGCGCCGCTGGGAGCGCTCGATTTCGTATCGCCCCAGGCCACCCTGGCATGGTCCGCCGCCATCAAGCAACCTTCCGCGATCATCGATGAGATCGTGCAAAACAATCCGGCGTTTGCGCAGCATCTGACTGAAGTTCAAGCGCTGCTCGGCGTGGACATTCGCAACGACCTCGCCGCCGCGCTGGGCGGTGAAATCGCCATGGCGCAGGATGGCCCGATTCTCCCTACGCCCTCCTGGAAGATCGCCATCGAAGTGTACGACCCGGTCAAGCTGCAAGCGACCATACAGAAGCTGGTCAATGCAGCCAATCAATTAGCCGCCACCAGCAAGTCGCCCGGCATCCAACTGCAGCAGTCGACTGCCAACGGCCGGACGTATTACACCGTGTCCAGCCTCGGTACCAAGCCGTTCCCGGAGATTTGGTACACCTACACCGATGGCTACCTGCTGGCCGGCTCCAGCCAGGCGTTGCTGGATAGCGCGATTCAAAGCCGCGCCAGCGGCAATACGCTGACGAGCTCGGCCGCGTTCACCGCGCTGATCCCGCACGACCAATACACGAACTTCTCCGCCATGGTCTATTACAACGTGGGCGGAAGCCTGTCGCCGCTGCTCGAGCGGTTCAGCCCGAGCCAGGGGCTCACCACGCAGCAGCAACAATCGCTCGGGCAGATCGCCGCCAACCTGAAGCCCACCTTGATCGCGGCTTACGGCGACACGGACCGCATCACATTCGCCACCAGCGGCAGCCTCTTCACCACAATCGGCAACATGAGCCTGCTGCATTTACTGCAAAACCCCGGAACACCGCTGCACTAATGTGCGTACCATAAGAAGGTGTTGGGTTTTGGGTGCTGGGTGCTGGCAAACTCCTCGGCCGTTTGCGAAGAGTAGGCCAGAACCCAGAACCTAGCACCCGTGCTCCAGGCGCTGGCAAGCTCTTCGGCCGTATGCGATGAGTAGGCCAGCACCCAGAACCTAGCACCCGTGCTCCAGGCGCTGGCAAGCTCTTCGGCCGTCTGCGATGAGTAGGCCAGAACCCAGCACCCAGAACCTAGCACCCGTTTTCTTATGCAGCCTGTCATCGAATTAGATAATCTCGAGGTCC
>JBEKUO010000410.1:0-6678 GCA_049514955.1 Bryobacteraceae bacterium
AAGACGCGCCGGACCTGGATGCCCTGATCGCTCCAGTCGGCGGCGGCGGACTGCTTTCAGGCTGCGCCACCATTGCAAAGGATACGCGCCCGCCAATCCGCATTTTCGGCGTCGAGCCGGCGGACGCCAACGACACGTTTCTCTCCTTGCAGGCCGGCGAGCGCCGTTCCATCGCGTTACCCGGCACCATCGCCGACGGTCTGCGGGCCACACAGCCGGGTGAGTTGACTTTTCCAATTCTTCTCGCGTTGGCCGAGCAGATTCTGCTGGTGAGCGACGATGAAATCCGCGCTGCGGTCAAGTTTCTCCTCGAGCGGCTCAAGATCCTGGTGGAACCCAGCGGGGCCGTGGGCGCGGCAGCCCTGTTGTCCGGCAAACTACCCGGCGGCATCGGCAAGGTGGGTGTGATCCTGTCCGGCGGCAACGTGGATCTCGATGCGCTGGCCCGCTACCTTGGTTGACCATTGGTTGACCCGGCTCACCCCGCTGCGCTAT
The DNA here is from genome assembly GCA_049514955.1 of Bryobacteraceae bacterium. Taxonomy (GTDB): domain Bacteria; phylum Acidobacteriota; class Terriglobia; order Bryobacterales; family Bryobacteraceae; genus Bog-159. The sequence continues at coordinate 496 of JBEKUO010000410.1, forward strand.
CCTGTTTCTTACGAATCTCCTGTAAGGATCACTCTGTTTCCAGATGGCTAACCACTTTTCCGCGCTGAAGCGCGTGCGACAAGACGAACGGCGGACCGAATTCAATCGGCAGTCGAAGACCCGCCTGCGCCACCAGATCCGTGCCATGCGGCGCGCGATCTCTTCCAAGGACGGCAAGGCCGCCGCTGAATTGCTGCCCGAGACTTTCTCGATCATTGACCGCTCCGCCAAGACCGGCATCATCAAGAAGAATACGGCGGCACGCTACAAGGCCAACCTGCACCTCCAGGTGAAGGCGCTGGCGACGGCCTGACGCGGGGACGCAATCGGGCGCTTTTCTCAGCGGAACGGAGAGCTTCAGTTCGGCGTCAGGCCCTACCCCTCCCATCGGGACAACGCCCAGCGCGCCGATGCAGCCACCAGCGGCTCCGCCGAACTCGCCAGTTTCTCCAGCGGCGCGCGGAACTTCTCCTGCTTTGCATTGCCCATGGCGATGGCCACGTTTCTAAGAAAACCTGCGTAGCGCGCACGCGGGATGGGGCTGTTTTGGAACAGGCCGCGGAAGTCGTCCTGCGAGAGCGCGGCGAGCTTTTCCAGCGGCGGCGCGAAATGCGCCGGGGTGAAGGCGGTGCTGACGGGCGCACGCTGGTTCCACGGGCAGACATCCTGGCAGATATCGCAACCGAAGACGTGGCGTCCGAGCGCGGGCCGCAGTGCCTCGGGAACAGGACCGCGCAACTCGATGGTGAAGTATGAAATGCAGAGCCGCGAATCGAGCGCCCAAGCCGGGCCGGTGGCGAGGCCGGTCGGCACGATAGCCTCCGTGGGACAAGCATCGATGCAGCGCGTGCAGGTGCCGCAACGGTCCGGCGGCGGCTGGTCCGGCTCCAGGTCAAGCGAGAGCAGCAACTCGCCGAGGAAAAACCACGAGCCCATGCCCTGGTGGATGAGGCAGGTGTTTTTGGCGATCCAGCCGAGGCCCGCATGCCGGGCATAGGCGCGCTCGAGCAGCGGCGCGGTGTCCACGCAGATCTTCCACTCGAATGCCTCGGCTGGCTGCGCGCGCAAGCGATCCACGAGGCGCAGCAGCCCGCGCCGCAGCACGTCGTGATAGTCTTCGCCCCAGGCGTAGCGGGAGATCCAGGCGAGATCGTCGCCGGTGAAGTTGGTGGAGTACGGCTGCGGGCCGTTGTAAAGCTTGCCGACGCAGAGGATGGAGCGGGCGGAAGGCAGCAGGCTGCGGGGATCGTCGCGCAACGCGGCACGGCGGTCGGTAAGATAGCGCATCTCGCCGGCAAAACCGTCGGCGAGCCACTGGCGATAATAGTTCGCCTCGGGGACAGGGGCGGCCGCGGCTATTCCGGCGAGCTCAAATCCGCAGTCCAGTGCGAGCGATTTGATTTGTTCCGCGCGCACGGGCCGCCGATCACCTGCTTGGGTTCGAAGCCATTCCGAAATGCTCGTGGTACTTGGCCGGCATACGGCACGGCCGCAGGTCGCGCCCGAGGAAAATATGTTTCGTTTCGCCGGTCGCCAGCTTGCGCCCGTCCGCGGAAAGCCGCATCTCATAGGCGAAGTGGACCATGCGCGGGTTGGCATCTTCCACCCAGGTCCGTATGATGACCTCCTCGTCGAAGCGCGCCGGAGAGGCGTAGCGGCAGCGGGCTTCGGCCACCGCCAGGAAGACGCCGTCCTCCAGCTCCATCTGTTTGTACTCGAAGCCGCAGGCTTTGCAGAACTCCACGCGGCCGACCTCCATCCAGACCAGGTAATTGGCGTAATAGACGACGCCCATCTGGTCGGTTTCGGCGTAGCGCACACGGATGCGCGTTTCGTGAGGGGCCACTGGGAGCAATTATAGGTGAACGGTGATGGTGATTTCCGGGGCGCCGTCCGAGCTAGCCCCACGCGACCGCAGCTAGCGCAGGATAACTTCCTCGTCGAACCCGCCCGCATGAGCCCATTGGGGATGCCGAAATTAATGGCGGTAAGAGTCGCTACCAACCGCCAGTCACGCAAATCAATGTCGTCTTGAATTCGATGGATGAGTTGAGGCGCACCGGTTCGATCAATATCACACCGCGATTATGAGCTGTTTCAATGACGCAGCCCGGCGCCACCGTTCACGGCCGCGAAGCTTCCCGGCGCATACTCTCAATCACCCACATCCTGACCAGGGTTGAGGCTTCCACGGTCTTGCGTTTGGCGAGCCTTTCGATCATGCGCTTGGCGCCCGGAGGAATGCGGATATTCAACTGCTTCGTGTTCGGCTGGTTCCAATATTCGCGAAGCATGCGGTCCAGATCCGCGCGATCCGGGTCGATTTCGGTGATGCCCTGGTCCAGTAGGTCGATGCCGTCGTGACGGTCGAAGAAATCATCTAGTTCCGTATAACTGGCGCTCTCGCGCGGCAGCCGAATTCCGGCTGGCTTCTTCTTCACTCGTGCGTCCTTCATAGGTTCCGGTACCAGCGTTTCTCGCGGGGACTCATTGCGCGCATGTGGAATACGACTTCCCGGTCCCCGTCCCGGCGGTATGCAATGTGCAGATACTCGCCGGCATAGTTCCTTCCGTAAAGTTCGTAGATGCCGTTCAGGCCCCGTCTCGATCGCAGCTTCCGCGGGCCCGTCTCCAGCACCTCAAAAAAGTCGTCTTCGCCGTAGCCGTGCTTGAAGGCGCTTTCGAAAAAGACGACCACTCCAATTTATGTATAGCATACGCTAGCAGATGGCGCAATGGTGATGCTAAAGACGCGGGCAAGGTCTCCACAAGCGGGACTTGGTCGGCTTGCCGGCGAGGTTGCGGTTGGGCGCGTCTTGCCTCCAGCATGCGCCGCTCCGCACTGAGAATCAAAACACAATCGGCTTCTGGACCCTTCGGGCAGCCTCTGTCAGATCCGACATCTGGCGCTCGAAATCTCGGATGCGGTCTTCGTCGCTTTTATCGTGGCTGTGAATGCCGCGAAGGCGATCAATCTCGGGACAAAGCCGTTCGACGTCATCCACACTGAGAGAATCTCCAGCATGCACGCCGTCGTAAACAACCTTAGCCAGCAGGACAGGAAAACGTTCAGGTGTCTCAGCCAGGAGTTCTCGCAGGAAGCCGATCGTTGCCGCGTTTCCGAGTCGATGAGAAACCAATTCGCCCATAGGCCCGTGCTCACAGGCCTCCGTCAACCATAAGTTGTAGCCGATTTGATCCGCGCGGGGGTCGTCCCATTTCAGGCACCGTTGGCCAAATGCATCTACGTAGACCAGCTCGGGCTGCGGCGGTGGTTTACGCACTCGTCCCTTCTCGTAGCAATCGCAGTATACCGATGCGTCAACACCCATCTTTGCTCGCCCTTACTACAGATACTGGCACACCCGTCGCTTCGTGTCGATGTGCGAGCCTATCGCAAAGAACCCAACCGCCTTCACTTGCAAGACGGTGTCCAGAGGTAGCCGCGCCAAGCTTCGCAGACCGGGGCTGCGAACGGAAGTTCGCTCGGCCCAGCGGGCACCCCGCTGTAAACCGCTCGCCACGAAGGGGACCGCAACGAAAAGGCCCTCTCGACCGTCTGTTAAACTACGGAGGAATGCGCGTGCGAGTTCTGTTTTTCGGGATGCTCAAGGACGTCGTAGGGTGCCCGGAAGAGCAGCTTGACCTGGAGACAGGCGCTACGTTAGGGCAGATATTCGAGCAATACTGCGGCCGGTTTCCGCGCATGCGGGAGATGGCGGGCAGCATCCTGCTGGCGCGCAATCACGAATTCGCGGAGCCCGCGGCAGCCATCGCGGAAGGCGACGAGATCGCGTTTCTGCCGCCCGTCAGCGGCGGTTCGGACTATGTTCAGCAGATTTCCGAAAACGGGAACTTCTTCGCGCTGACGCAGCATCCCATCCCGGCGCGCAAGATCGCGGACCGGCTGCTCCGCGGAGAAGACGGCGCGGTGATCACGTTCGAGGGCGTGGTCCGCAACAACACCCACGGCCGCCAGACCCACTTCCTGGATTACGAGTGTTACGAGCCGATGGCCATAAAGGAAATGGCGCGCATCGGGCGCGAAATTCGGGCGGCCTACGACATCGACCGGATCGCCCTGATCCACCGGCTCGGGCGCATGCTGATCGGCGAAACCAGCGTGGTAGCGATCGTGACGGCGGCGCACCGCAAAGCCGCTTTCGAAGCCGCGCTGGAGGGGATCAACCGGCTGAAACGCCGGGTGCCTATCTGGAAGAAAGAGCACTTCGCGGATGGCGAGATCTGGGTGGAAGGAGAATGGGACCGCCATGCGGCCGCCGCTCAAGGCGCTTAGCGCCGCGTTCGCGCTGGCCATGGTTCTTGGCGCACAGATCCGCGTCAACGTGACCCTGGTGCGGGTGCTGGCAACTGTCAAGAACCCCGCGGGCGAACTGGTCGGCGCTTTGAACAAAGACGACTTCGAGGTTTTCGACAACGGCGTGCAGCAGCAGATTGCCGTGTTCGACCGGCAGACCGAACAGCCGCTGTCGGTGGCCCTGATGGTGGATGCCAGCGGGTCCACCGCCAAGGATTTGAAATACGAAACGGATTCGGTAGCCCGGTTCCTCAAGGCGCTGTTTGCGGAAGGCAACCCGCAGGATGCGGTGGCCCTTTACAGCTTCAATGACCAAGTGACGCTGCACAATTTCTTTACGCATAACCAGGCGCCGCTAGAGCACTCGCTCCGGCTGATCCAGGGTGAGGCGGGAACGTCGCTCTATGACGCGATCTACCTGGCGTCCCAAACTCTGGAGGAGCGCGAGGGACGCAAAGTGATGATCATCGTCACCGATGGCGGCGACACGACCAGCCGTAAGGACTTCCATGCCGCGCTGGAGGCCGCACAGCTAGCCAATACGTCGATTTATCCGGTGCTGGTGGTGCCCATCGCCAACGATGCCGGGCGCAACCTCGGCGGCGAGCACGCCTTGACGACCATGTCCCTCGGCACGGGGGGCCGCGTATTTGAGCCTACGCTGGGACCCGACCTGGATAAAGCCTTCAGCGATATCATCAAAGAACTGCGGACCCAATATTTGCTGGCGTACTATCCGAAAGACGTGCCGCTCACGAAGAATCGCTTCCATCGTTTGCAGGTGCGCATGCGCCGCCCGGATTTGCGAGTGACGGCGCGCAATGGCTATTATGGGGAAGCCGAGGTTGTACGCAAGGAGAGTCAGCTACGCTAAAACACGGTGGAAAACCCGGGGGGCGCGCTCCCGAGCAAACCTTTGAAGAGGTGCGGTACCTGAAGCACCTGATCGAAAACGAAATCCCCGTACGGGTGAAGCTCACCGACGGCGAGGAAGTAGCCGGCGTCATTGAATACTACGACCACTCCTTCATCCGGCTGACACGCGCGGACGGTCCCAACCTGTTCATCTACAAACACGAGATCAAGTATCTGACTGAGGATGGGTCGTAGGCCTGCCCTGCCCCACAAGCAATGAATTCGTACCTGGAATCCGCCGTTGAAATCGCGCGTGAAGCGGGCGCGCTGCTAGCCAACTTTTTCGAGCGGCGGGTGGCGTTCGAGTTGAAGGGCGAGTTCGACTTGGTGACGGAGGCCGACCGCGCATCGGAAAAACTGGTGGTGGAGCGGCTGCGGTCGCGTTTCCCGGCGCACGGCATCGTGGCGGAGGAAGGCGGCGGACATACCAGCGCGTCGGAATTCCGCTGGTACGTGGACCCGCTGGATGGCACCACCAACTTCGCGCATTCCTTCCCCATCTTCAATGTGACGCTGGCGCTGGAACAAGCCGGCGAGATGCTGGTAGGGGTGGTGTTCGATCCGATCCGGCAGGAGATGTTCACCGCGGAGCGGGGCTCGGGCGCGTGGCTGAACAACCGCCGGATACGCGTTTCGGCGACGAATAAGCTGGAGAGCAGCCTGCTGTGCACGGGTTTCCCCAGCCGCCGGCGGCACCTGAGCGTGAACGTGCATTTCTACCATCAGCTTGCGATGGCCACGCACGGCGTGCGCCGGACCGGCTCGGCGGCCATCGATCTGGCCTGGGTCGCCTGCGGCCGCCTGGACGGGTTTTGGGAATTCGGACTCAATCCCTGGGATATGGCGGCGGGGAGGCTGCTGGTGACCGAGGCAGGCGGACAGGTCTCCGATATGAAGGGTCAGCCACACTTTCTGAATGTCCCGCATCTGCTGGCCGATAATGGGCACCT
>JBEKUO010000411.1:0-6663 GCA_049514955.1 Bryobacteraceae bacterium
TCCATCAGGATTACGTTTTCGGGATCGTGCCCGCCGAGAATCGCCTGGCCCAGCAGCTTGCGGTAACCCTCGCGATCGAGGCCGCTGAGCAAGTAGCGCAACGAGGGATCCAGGCCGTATGCATCGATATACACCTGCGACAAAACCGGCTGATAGGCATACAGCGAGGGGAACGCCTGAATCTCGACCAACCGCGGCGCGAGTTCTCCGGAAGGCTCGCGCACCAGGCCGAAATCCACCTGCAGGAACAGCGGATGGTCGGGCTCGTCCGGCACGTCATACCGCGGCGGCACGGCCTGCCGTGAAATCGCGCGATATTCCGGGGTGGTCAACTGGCGGATCAGGTCGCAGCCGTCGCGGGCCATGCGATCGACCAAAGATGCAGGAAAGAAGCAGGGCGTCTCGCTATGCCGGAATCCCATGGGCGCGCCGCAGGCCGCTTCGAGGCGCGCGAGGAAGTTGCGATACTTCTCCGGTGTATAGCCGGCGTTGAAGCGATCTCGCAGGGCCGGGATCACTCAAGAACCTGACGGACTAGAGCCTGTGCCACCCAGGACGAACTCGCCGTGGCGCATGATGACGCGATCGTCGGCCCAGATGTCGAATTTGCGGCCGACCACGTCGATGTGGGTCGTCGAACGCCATTGCGCGCCTGTATAGCTGCCGTAGGGATCGCCGAAGGCGATGTGGACGCCGGGAATTTTCTCGTCCTGCAGGATGTTTCCGATCACGTCGCGCACGCCGATGTTGGTGCCGATGGCGAACTCGCCCACGCGGTCGCTGTTCTCATCGGTATGGGTGTAACGCCAGAATTCGTCCTCCAGTTCGCGGTTGGCGCAATGCGCTTCGGCCAGCCGGTTGCCCTTGATCCGTATGGTGAGCGGCGCATCGTGCAGGTCGCCGTACTTGGCGCACAGGTAATCGCCCACCACGCCATCGACGACGAAGGTGCCGTTGACCTCGCCGGGAGTGGTGAAGATTTCGCCACCGGGCAGGTTGCCCCAGGTGTGCTGGCTGATGATGCCACTGGTCTTGAGCCACTTATATTCGGGATTCATCTCGGCGGTGAGGTCGGTGCCGGCCGGCGTCTTAGCTCGCACGAGCGACGCGGCTTTGGCGATCTCCATCACCTGGAGGCTGATGCGATCCACCTCCCGGAAATCCGCGCGCATGCCGTCCTGCATGATCTGCCTGGTGATGTTGACCATGTGGGCGTGCCGGATCTTGCGGCGGCTGACCACCTCGGTCATCTGCATGCGCGAACGCAACTCGTTGGCCTGGGCTTGGGCAGCGAAGATGCTCACGTCGCTGGTCTCCAGATCCTGGAGCACGGGCGGCGGCATCTCCGCCAGCGGCCGCGGAGCGACTTCTTCCAGAATCCAGGGGCGATAGCGCGCGCCCACTTTCGCAATTTCGCTGGCCAGAGCGGCGGCAATGCCGATGCTGGCTGCATCGGTAATCAGCGTGACTTTTTCTTGAGGCTGCACACGCAGGCAGACGGCAATGGCGTTGCGCGCCCCTTCGACCAATTCGGGCTCGACGGCCACTTCCCGCAATGTGTGGGTCACCTGGCCGCCGCCTGCCTTCCTTCAGTCTCGTGGATGCCCGCTTCGGTTTCTTCGATGATGTAATCGACCACTTTCTTCAAATCCCCCGTTTCGCGCCAGACGCGCAATTGGCGGTCGGCGCCTGTACCATTCTTTAGTATCTCGCGAATGTAGTTAATCTCGTCGCGGCTGCCCAGTTCGTCGACTACGTCGTCGATGATGGCGAAATACTCATCCATGAGGTCGGGCATGGGCACTTCGACGCGCTTGCCGAAATCGATCAACTTGCCGTCTATGCCGTACCGCAGCGCGCGCCACTTATTCTCCATGATAAGCGCCCTGCGGTAGAGCCGGAACCCCTGGTTCATCGAATGCAGCTTGTACAGCTTGGCAACCGTAGCCTGGATCAGCGCGGCCAGCGCGATGGTTTCGTCGGCGCGCATGGGGATGTCGCAGATGCGGAATTCGAGCGTGTTGAAATACGGATGCGGCCGGATATCCCACCAGATTTTCTTGGCGTTGTCGATGCAGTTGGTCTTGATCAGCAGGTTGATGAAGCTCTCGTACTCGCCGTAGCTGGGAAAATAATCCGGGATGTTGGTGCGCGGGAACTTGTCGAAGACCTTGCAGCGATACGATTTCAAGCCGGTATCCATGCCGCGCCAGAAGGGCGAGTTGGTGGAGAGGGCCAGGATGTGCGGCAGGAAGTAGCGCGCGGCGTTCATGATGTGGATGGCGGTTTCCGGGTCCTCGACGCCGATGTGGACGTGCAGACCGAAGATCAGGTTGGCGCGGGCCACCATCTGCATATCCTCGACGATGGTGTGATAGCGCTGGTCCGGGTAGATCTCCTGTTTGCTCCAGTCGGCGAAGGGATGCGAAGCGGATGCCGCGAGGCGCAGGCCGTGCTGTCTGGCCAGGTCGACGAGGTTGCGGCGGATCATGCCGATTTCCGCTTTGGCTTCCTGGATGTTGCGGCAGATGCGGGTGCCGGCCTCGATCACGGATTGATGCATTTCGGGCTTGACGCGCTCGGTGAGCACCGCTTTGCCCTTTGCGATCATTTCGATCCCGATGTGCGAGCGCAGGTCGCGGGTCTCCGGGTCGATGGTCTGATATTCCTCCTCGATACCGATGGTCAAGCTCGGCTTCATGAGGGTTCCCCCTTGCGTCTATTATGCGATATCACAGTGGGTGTCCGCACGCGAGCCCAACCGGCGGGATCGCTTGCTTCAAGTGAGTTGGATTTTGCGAGTGGCAAAGAAAAACATGCATGTGAGCATGGCGGCCAAAAAAGCTGCCCGGCCGGAGAGATCTGAAGGTGCTTGGCTTTGGCACGAGGCGAGTGGCTAAGGAAACGGTCGTTCGGTTATGCGGAAATCGATCGACAGCCCCTGCTTTGCATTTGAAACTGGCTGCCGCGTGGAGCTTCGAGCACACGGAAGCGGTAGCCGCCCCTACTTGCTTGTGAGCACGGCGGCCAGATACCGGAGTTCGGACTCCACGTCGGCGGGATCGGCCACTGTATCGGCGATTTCCTGGCGAAAGAGTTCGCGATACCTCTTGCGAAGCCTATGTATGGCCACCTTTAGCGCTCCTTCGGACGTGTTCATTTCGCGTGCCAGCGCGGCGTATGGGGCATCGGACTGCCCGAGAAGGAACATCTTCAACCGCTCGAAATGCTCCGGGCGGCCGTGATGCACGAACTCGTTCCGCAATCTCTCCACGACCCGGTCGAGCATCGAAAGCGCCCAGCGCCGTTCGAAGATCCGCTCCGGCGTCTCGTCGTGCGCGGGCTCGCGCTGGTAGCGGTCTTCACCCGACGAGAATTCCAGCGGCACAAGCACCCCGCCGCCGCGCTTGTGCGCGCGCTCCCGGTCTGCCTCGTCGGCCACAAAGAATTTCAAGGAAGTCAGAATAAACGACCGGAACCGGCCCTTTTCCGGGTCGGCGCGATCGAGATATCGTCCTTCCAGCACCCGCACGAAGAACTCCTGCGTGAGATCCTCCGCCTGATCTGCCGGATAACCGCGCCGTCGCAGATAGGCATACAAGGGATACCAGTAGGTCTCGCACAGAGAAACCAGAGCGGACCGAGCCTCCTTTCGCTGTGGATCACCGGCCGCGACTACCAGGCTCCACCGCGTCGTCGGAAACTGGGATGGCCCCGGCAGCGTGTGCATGGTCTGGCCTCTCGTCATAATCTTAGCCTCCCGAGCGTTCCGCTAAACAGGATAAGGAAATGCGGAGTGCAAGGTTACACGCAATTATGGTTGTTTGGCGGACTCAGCCTTGGCCTCTTGCACAACCTGAATATCGGGATCGGCATCCTTCCAGAGCGCGAGGAGATCTTTGTAGACGGCGGCCGATTTCGCGCGATCTCCGGAAGCGGACAATGCTCTGGCCAGTTGGAGACGCGCCATTGGTCCGATCGGATCGTTCAACGTGATCCCCGGATGATCGAGGATTTTTTGAAACTCAGCCGCCGCCTCGCGATGGCGGCCCATTCGGGAATAAGCGAGGCCACGCACGTAGACTGGATACAGGGCTCCGAAGAAGGCGCCGGTGAAGAATGCTGTACCTGGAACAGCGAGGTCGTACGGAGCAGCGGCTTGCGTCATTTCGAGCGCCTTCGCCGGGTCACCCTGGTTCAGGGCTTCGAGTGCACGTAGCGCAGGCAGGTAAGTGAATTGGACAGATGTATCCTGCGGGTAGCGTTTTTCGAGGTCCGCCTCGATCTTGTGAGCCTGCGAATCGTGCAGAAGCGCCAGGGCAAAGGCAGGCCCATAATCGGCGTCCCTGCCTCGGTAAAGCGCTAGCGCCGCTGCCGCGCTTCTCTGCGCCTCGGCGCGAATCCCGAATAGCGCATTCCACGCGGCCCGAGCGCCTTCAAACTGGGCGCCCCGCTCCAGCAAACCACCCTGGCGGGCCAAGGTTATCGCGCGGTCCGATAGCCGGGCCGCTTCTTTCAGGCGCCCCTGGTACACATAGGTTAGAGCTTCCTGTTGCTCGAACCATCCCTGGGCTTCCAACTTTGCGCGGCGTTGGGTCATCTCCCTTTCCATTGCCGCCTGGTCGCCCCTCAGAAAAGCGATAAAGTACCGGCATAACGAGTACTCAACGGCTTCGATCTTACGTTCGGCTGCCTTACGAAGCACTGCCTCGGCGTCTGACACGCGGTTTTGGTAGACGTAGTTAAAGGCCACATTTTCGTATGGTATGGCGAAGTCCGGATCTTGTTCGATCGCCCTTTGACCTTCTTCCACGGCTCTCGCGTAATGACCCGACCCCGTCGAGGTGAAGCCCGATAAATATGAATGAGGCAATCGATCCGCGGGGTACTTTTGTGCCCAGGATTCCAAGGTTTGCCGCGTCAATTCAAGGTTTCTGTCTACCTGCCGGCGGTAGCTGAACGTGATGAGATAGTTTTCCCGATCGCTCACCCGGTCACGTAGTTCATAGGCCTTGCCTATATTCCGCACTCCAGTCTCGCTCTCGCCGAGGTCGGAGTACGCCCGGCCCAGTTGGGCATACGCCATCGCAAATTCCGGGTCGATCTCGATGGCCCGCTTCAGGAGTGAGATGACTTCGGCTGACTGTGCCCTGCGTTGGAAAGCCCTCATTGCGGCGCTGTAGGACTTCCAGGCATCCAGGGAGGGCGTGGTAACCTCGGTCGGCTGACTCGGCTCCTTGTTCGCGGGTGGAACCGATTCCCCTGCCCGGGTCCGGAAACGGCTTGCCATTTGGCCTAGCGCCTGGAACACCTCCTCTTTCCTGGCTGCGGACGCCTGCTCTTCGTCCAGAAGATCCCCGGTTCGGCAATTCCTGGCGCGCAAGCCCAACACGTACTGGCTTCCGAGGCTTGTAATCGAGCCCTCCACGACTGCGGAACTTCCCGTCCGCTCGCAGATTTCGGACGCAACCTCCGGGGTAAGCTTCGCATCCGGAGCCCGGGCCATCAGGCGCAGTGTCTCGCTCATGCGCGCATCCGGAAGCACGCTGAGGTAGGGCGACTTCCCAAGTTCCCCTGCCATTAGCCGGCGAAGCGTACCGTCGAATGCCGCATCCCCCGTGGCATTCGCGAAATCGCCGAGAACAATCGCGCCCTTGCCTGTCGACCTGGGCTTCGGCGGAGAGTCGCGGCGCGCAAGCGACCAGATCGTTACTCCGCTCAACAGGATGAACACGAGCCCGGCGGCTGCTCCGAAGACGGCGGGCTTGTGCCTGCGAAGAAACTTGCGCGCCCGGTATAGCGCGCCCGGCGGAGACGCCAGCACCGGCCGATGCTCAGTGTATCTCTGTATATCGGCTGCGAACTCAGTCGCCGAAGAGTATCGCCGTGCCCGCACTTTTTCCAGAGCCTTCATGGCGATCCTGTTCAGGTCGCCGTCCACGAGGCGGCGCAGAGAGGCCGGGTCCGTCTGGCGGCGCGCAGCAATATCGGCCGCTGCCGTGCCCATGGTCGTCAGCTTTCGCGAAAGCGGCGGGGCCTCTTCTTCGCGGATGATGCGGAGCATCTCGGTTAAGCCCGCCTGCCGCATTCTGGCCGCGTCGTAAGGGACAGTGCCGATCAGCAGCTCGTACAGGAGCACCCCGAGAGAATACACATCGGAGCTCGCATCCACATCTCCGGTGGTCAGCTCGGCTTGCTCCGGACTGGCGTACTCCGGTGTGCCCACCATCTGGCCGAATTGCGTGAGCAGAGTAGTCTCCACGGCCCACTGGTCGGTAGCTTTGGCGATGCCGAAATCGATCACTTTCGGAACCGGCGTGCCCTCCTGCTCCATCACCAGAACATTCGAGGGCTTCAGGTCGCGGTGGATCACACCTTTCTGGTGCGCGTGTTGAACCGCGCGGCACACCGCGAGAAAAAGTTCCAGCCGTTGCCCAATTGTCATCCGATGGCTGTCGCAGTACTGCGTGATGGGTACACCCTCGACGTACTCCATGACGAAGTAAGGCCGGCCCTTGGGCGTGGCGCCTGCGTCGAAGATCCGTGCGATATTGGGGTGGTCCATCATCGCCAGCGCCTGACGCTCGTTGGCGAAGCGGGCGAGCACCTGGCCGGTGTCCATGCCGAGCTTTACTACTTTGAGGGCTACACGGCGGCGAATGG
>JBEKUO010000412.1:0-6636 GCA_049514955.1 Bryobacteraceae bacterium
TGTGGGTTCGTGCTGGGTTTTGTGGTGTTTGGGGGCTCGGGGCTAGGGGCTGGGGACGGGGAATTTGGGTTCGCTCCGTCGTTTTTTGGGGTGGGAGGCGGAGGGGGCGCCGGACCGGGACCGGGTTTGGGTTTGCCGATGCGGGCGGCCTGTTCCTTGTGCAACTCGCGCAGGGAACTCTCGAACTCGCGCCGCTGATGGCCCTGGTAGCGGGCCAGCTTCGAGAACACATTGAGGCGGCTGGCATCGAAGTGGAAGACCCATGTAACGGGGTCGGTCTCGCCGTCGCTCTGGAGAATCTCGGGCATTGTGGAGAGCTTCAGGCGCATCTTGACCAGGTCGGTTTCCATGGCGCTGAAGCGGCGGCGGTGCCACATGGTGGTGGCGATGCTGTCGACTAAATCCTCCTCGATGGGACCGACGGGCTGAAGGTGGTCGCGGTAGCGATCGACGAAGAGGGAGAAGGCTTCGGGGTCTTCGGTGGCGAAGGTGTGTTTCTCGGCGGCCATGCCATGGACGAGGCCGTTTCGGCTGGATTTGGCTTTGCCGGCTTCGGTGCGCGGTCCGGTGGACTTTTCGGCGTTGCGCCGGTTGGCGTCGATCTGGGCTTGTGTAGCCATCGTTGTGTTGGCGGGCGAATGTGCCCTACCTCCTAATTCGATTGCAGCAGGGGGGTAGGGCGGGACTGGGGTGCTTTTTGGAGAAGTGATTGAAAACACACGGTAATAGATATTGTCGGGAGCGGTGAACGGGTTTGGCTACCTCCAACGTTCCATCGCATTTGCACGTCGGCCCGCGCTCAGTGCAAAATGGGAGCGCAGCATGCGACAGTTCACCCGCGACACACCGGAGGCGTATGGCGCCGAAGCCTGACGAGAGTTCCGCCGGCCCGCGGCGGCGTATTCCGCGCCCAGCCGCGCTGATCGCCAGCGCCTGCATTGTTTTCGCGATCCTGGCGGTGGCCTTGATGCAGGCACTGCCGGCGCCCCACTCGAAGGCCGACTACCTGATCGTCGGCACGCTGGCCACGCTGGCGGCCCTGATCACTATCTTCGCCGGGTTATTGCTGGGACGGCGGTCGCGGCTGTAAAAACCGCTAGGATCGTAGCGGTTTTGAACTCGCAACCCGCTTATTTTCAATAAATCAGTGCTTAACAACCGCTCGACTTTAGCGGTTTTGGTCCGCTTGACGCGCGGCGTAAGACCTCCTGAAGGCGGCCCTTAAGGAATCGGTAAAGCGGCTTTGGGTAGACAGGGCGGGAACCGCGATTAAAAGCTGGCACGCGCGCAAAAAGATCTCGGAGCGCAGCTCACCCGAAACCCGCACGCGAGCGTAGCTCGCTCGAAAGTCGAGGGGGAGCCGGTCAACGCTCTCCCCCTCCCCCGGCTATTTGTACACGCGGAAGTTGGTGTTGTAATTGAACACGTAAGTACCATACTTCGACGAAACCGAGATTTGCACGGTGTGCGTGCCGAGCGCAACCTTGGTCTGGTACTCCGACGTGGAGCACACCTGGTAAGTGCCGTCCGACGGCGTTGAGCACATGATCTGGCCGTCCAGGATGGCAGTGCCGTCCAACAAAAATGTGGCCGAAAACTGGTTTCCGGTGGCACTCCCGAGCCCTACCTGTATGAACTGATCCGCCTGGACCGTGCAGCTACCGCTCGTCCCGGGACAGGTGATGTTGACGACGGGGCCCACCACCGTGTTCTCCCCAGCGGGGATGGACAGACCGTCGCCGTTGAATCCGGCGTCGATGTAAGTCGCAGCCAGTTTGAGGGCCTGCGCCGAGGCCAGGCCGTGACACATAACCACGATAGCTGCAACCGCCAGCCACATTTTTACGATTCTTCGCATATATTCTCCTCGTGAGTCTTGAATTGACCGCCGCTGATTTCGGTGGCCTATCCATTCAGGCGGGAACTATCGCCGAAAACTGGCACGCGGATGAAATATGTTTTCGCCGCCGATCACGCTATAATGTGACGGTTTGCGCCATCATGCAACCCGGCGAAGTCACCCAATTATTGCAAGCCTGGCGGGGAGGGGACGCGCAGGCGCTCAATAAACTGACGCCGCTGGTCTACGCCGAACTGCGCCGCCTGGCCCGCTCCTATATGAACCGCGAGCGCCCCGGCCACACTCTCCAAACCACCGCCCTGGTCCATGAAGCCTTCACGCGCCTGATCGACACGCCCCGCGTCGACTGGCAGGACCGCAGTCATTTCTTCGCCGTCTGCTCCACCCTGATGCGGCGCGTGCTGGTGGATCACGCCCGGTCCAACGGCTATTTCAAGCGCGGAGGCGGCGTGAAGCTGGTGTCGCTGGACGAAGCGCGCGATGTCGGCCACGACGGCAAGGTCGACCTGTTTGCTCTCGACGAAGCTCTCACCCGCCTCGCGGCCCTTGACCCGCGCAAAAGCCAGGTGGTCGAACTGCGCTTCTTCGGCGGCCTCACGGTAGACGAAACCGCGGATGTGCTGCACATCTCAGCCGACACAGTAATGCGCGATTGGAAACTCGCCAAGCCCTGGCTCATGCGCGAGCTAGACCCGGAGAGGCCCCATGGATCCCGACTGCTGGCGCGAAATTGAACGCCTATATCACGCCGCTCTCGAGCGCGACCCCGCCGGGCGCGACGCCTTCCTACGCGACGCCTGCCACAACGCCCCGGATCTCCACCGAGAAGTCGAGGAACTGCTCGCCTACCAGGAGCGCGCTGGCGGCTTCATCGAAACACCGGCGGTCGACATGGTCGCGCGGCAGGACGCTGCGGTCCTGGCATCGGAAGCCCGCTTCCGCCTGGCCGCAGGAGACCGCCTGGGCCCTTACGAGATCCTGAATCCGCTGGGCGCCGGCGGCATGGGCGAGGTCTACCGCGCCCGCGATACGCGCCTGGGCCGCTCGGTAGCGCTGAAGATCGTGGCCGCCCGGATGGCTGGGCAGGCCGGCATCCGCCGCCTGGAGCGCGAGGCGCGGGCCATCTCCAATTTGAATCATCCGCACATCTGCGCGCTGCACGACATTGGCCGCGAGGGCGATCTCGATTACCTGGTAATGGAATACGTGGAAGGTCCCACGCTGGCCTCGCGCCTGCGCCAGGGTCCGCTCCCGTTAGCCGATGTGGTGCGCGCCGGCATCCAGATCGCCGAGGCGCTCGACTACGCTCATCGCCAAGGGATTGTCCATCGGGACCTGAAGCCGGGCAACATCATGCTGACCGCCCGAGGTGCAAAGCTGGTGGATTTTGGTCTGGCGCGTTGGCGGAAGCAGGTGGATGAAACGACCGGAAGCGCCCCGCCCGATAATGCCGCGAACCTCACCATGACAGGAATGATGCTGGGCACGCCCCAATACATGGCGCCGGAGCAGATAGCCCGCGGCCCCGTGGATGCGCGCACGGACATTTTCGCTCTCGGCGCGGTGCTGTTTGAGATGGCGCATGGCCGGAAGGCGTTTCCAGGTGACACGGCTACCGGGGTCGTTGAGTCGATCCGCGGAGGGGCTGTTCCGTCTGTCGCGCGGCGGGAATCCGGAGTGCCCGCCGCGCTGGAACGCTTCATCCAGCGGTGCTTGAAGAGTGCGCCCGCCGAGAGATGGCAATCCGCGGGCGAGGTGCTTCGCGAGCTGCAGGGCATTGAGCGGCGCAAGCGGCCGACAGGGCGGCTGGCGTGGGTGAGCGTGGCGGCGCTGTGCTTGACTGTGGCTGCGTTCATCATCATCTACCTCGCCAGAACGGCCGGAAAGACGCCGCGCGCCAAAATGGAGATTCTCTATTCCTTCACCGGAAAGGATGGTGATGGAGCCTCGCCTGCAAATTCTGGTGTCACCATGGATGCAGCCGGCGCGCTCTACGGATTTGCCAATAAGGGGGGCGCCTACGGGAAGGGTACAGTTTACAGATTAAGCGCGCCCCCCGGCCCCGGCGCTGAATGGCGCGAGGACGTGATCCACAACTTTAGTGGACCTGATGGCGAGTTTCCGCGCGATGCGCCGGTGATAGGCCGGGACGGCTCGCTTTATGGCGCAACCTTTGGAGGGGGAAAGGAAGGAAGCGGCGTCGTCTTCCGGCTGACCCCGCCAGAGCACGCCGCTTCCGGTCCCGAATGGCGCGAGACGGTGATCCACCAGTTCACACCCTCCACTGGCGATGGCAAAGTGCCAACTGGCGTTATTTTCGGACCCGATGGTGCCCTCTATGGACCCACATGGTTGGGCGGTAAGCCCGAAAAGCAGTTCAGCATTTTGTACGAGTTGCTGCCGCCACGGCTACCGGAAGGGGAATGGCAGGAGAACGTTCTGCAGCGCCTCATGGCACCGAATAACGGGGCTTGGGACATCATGGTGTTCGGCAAGGACGGGTACCTTTATGGGTCAACAGAGGAGACGGTATTCAGGCTGATGCCGCCGTCTTCGCCCGGCGGTTCATGGGAGGAGACGGTCCTGCATCGGTTCCCGCAAGACCACCTGGATGGATCCGGTTGCGAAGCGGCCCTGGCAATTGGGAGAAATGGCGAACTCTACGGGACCACAGAGCGGGGAGGGATCGGGGAAAACGGAACAGTTTTTGAGTTGAGACCGCGCTCCGGCCCCATGGGCGGATGGACGTACAACGTGCTGCACCGCTTTGCCAGCCACGCCGGGGATGGTGCCCAACCGCGCTCCGGCTTGCTCCTCGGCCCCGGAGGGGTGCTTTATGGAGCCACGAAAAGGGGAGGCGCGTGGGGTTTGGGCACCATCTACAAGCTGATGCCCCCGCCCCAGCCGGGTGGACCCTGGACGGAAGCTGTCCTATACGACTTCACGGGCCAGCGCGGTGATGGAGCCCATCCGGAGTCGAATCCCCATCTGATCTTCGATAATACTGGTGCGCTCTGCGGCACGACGGTCTTAGGCGGGGCCTTCAACGCGGGCGCAGTGTTCCGATTGGTGCTCCCGGAACGTCCCTGAGATCTTTCTCCCCGGCTTTTCTGGAATTGGGGACCGAGGCCGCCGTGATCCACGACACCGAGACCGCCGGGCGGCAACTGGCGGATCTGCGCGCTCCCGGTGCAAATAGCTCCGTTCGTGCGGGAGATCCCAGGTGGAACGCCGCCGCGCCTGGTTCAGGCGATCATAACCATGTCCCACGCCTTGGGCATGAAGGTCACTGCCGAAGGCATCGAAGCCGGGCGGCAACTGACCGCTTTGCGCCAACTCGGCGCGACCATGTGAAGGGTTTCTGTCTGGGCGGGCCGATGCCGCATGCCGAAGCGGCGCACCTGTTGTACGCCATCCGGGAAGGGGACGCCGCCTCTCTGGCGAACTGGCGCCGGCCTGCCTCCCGTGGCTCAATCGATGTGGACCGAGCCGGAGCCCGTGCGCACCTCTACCAGGGGACCGCCGCCTTTGACTTTGCCCTGGATCTCGTTGCCGCCCAGAGTGCCCTGCACGGTGATGGGGCGATCCACATAAACGTGGCCCGAGCCGGTGTGCGCGCGGAGATCGAAGGCCGCATCCGCGGGCAGCCGCACGTTGACTGTGCCCGAGCCGGTCTGCGCTTCCAGCGGGCCGGCCGCCGTTTGCTCCAGCCGCACGCTGCCGCTCCCCGTGTGCGCGTTAATGGGGCCGGTGATCGCGCTGCCCTCAATGGAGCCGCTGCCGGTGTGCGCATCGACGCGGCCCTTCAGCGATTCGAGCTCGATGCGTCCGGAGCCGGTGTGGATGCGCACTTCATCCTCCACGCGGGCAACCTTCACGGAGCCCGATCCGGTTTCGAGTTCGACCGGACCCTGTACGCCCTCGACGCTCTCGCTGCCGGAGCCGGTATGGGCGCGCAAACGGCTCTGCGCCGGGACCACCAGATCGTAGCTGATCGAGACGTGCCGGCGCAGCCAGTCGTCCGAGGGCAGCGCGATCCGGATGGTGTTGCCGGTTTGCTGTATGGGGGGATTCTTCTCGATCTCCTGGATGCGGGCTTCGTCGTTGTGAAAGAACTCGTCGTGCGCGCGGATGACCGCATGGATACGCACGCTGGAGGCATCGCCCGGGCGCACCTCGATGCGGCCGGAACCGGTCTGCACATCCAGATCGACCGCACCGGTAACGTTGAGGGTGCGGTCGAAGGAGCCTTCCCGCTCGCTGGCGGCCGCCTGCAGCGCCAGCATGGCGAAAGCCAGCGCGGGGGCCGCGTAAGTGATTCGCATTGGACCTCCTGTGAGGGACATAGACGTCGCGCGCGGCCGAACGTTAGCTTCTTGCGGTAGAGTGAATTCGATGCGATTCGTCAGGTTCCTTGCGATCTTGATCTGCCTCTGCGCCGGGCTTTCCGGCAACCCGCCCGGGCAACCCGGCCAACCCGCCCCGCGGGAACGGGGCGACTGGGGAGCGCTCCAATACCTCCTCGGCGATTGGACCGGCGAAGGGAGCGGCGGGCCTGGACAGGGCGCCGGATCGTTCTCCTTCCAGCCCGATCTGCAGGGGAAAATTTTGGTCCGGAAGAACCACGCGGAATACCCCGCCACCAAGGAACGCGCGGCTTTCGTGCATGACGACCTGATGATCGTCTATAGGGAACCGCCGGACAAGGGCCTGCACGCCATCTACTTCGACAATGAGCAGCACGTGATTCGGTATGAGGTCGAGGAGCCGGCCGG
>JBEKUO010000413.1:0-6627 GCA_049514955.1 Bryobacteraceae bacterium
ACGTACGCGCGCGTGCTGGGCCGCTATGCGCGCGAGCAACACGCCCTGACTTTGATGGATGCGGTACGAAGGATGACGGTGATGCCTGCCGATCGGCTGGCGATCTCCACCAAGGGGCGCATTGCGGTGGGCGCCGACGCCGACATCACGGTCTTCGATCCGGCGGGGGTTATCGATCGGGCGACCTTCGAGAATCCGGCTCAGTATTCCGAGGGGATTTTGTACGTGCTGGTGAATGGGACTGTCGTGGTGCGGGGCGGGGAACTGGTGGAGGGCGCCGCACCGGGGTTGCCGGTGCGGCGATAGACACGTGGCGCAGGCACTCATGCCTGCCGCGCGGGCGCTCCTGCCCGCGCAATTGACAACTGGCGCTTTGCTACGACGGCAGAGTACCGGCGGTGAACAGGGAGTTCCACTTTCCGCCCGTATTCCGCATTAGTTTGAACGCCATGGCTTGGCCGGTCTTGGCCGACTGCACGATGCTCCGCACGTCGGCGGCCGACGCCACTTGCTGGCGGTTGATCGCCACAATGACATCGCCCTTCATCAGGCCGATGTCTTCCGCGAACGAACCCGGCTCGACGGCCGCAACCGCTACGCCGCCCGACGAAAGGCCCAGTTGTTCCCGGTCGGAGCGATCCAGGTTCTCGAGGGACACGCCCAGACGCGCACCGCCGGACTCGCCTTCCTGACCTTCCGGCGACATCTTCTCCGGCCCGTTCGGACCGTTGTCCGCCACGATCTCGGCGCGATCGCCGATTCGGACCGGCATCTCGAGCGATTTCCCGTCGCGCAGCACCGTGAGGCTGACTTTCGCGCCCGGCTCCGCCGCCGAGATCATCTGCACAAGCTGATCGCCGTCTTTCACACTCTGGCCGTTCATGCCGACAATGACGTCGGATGCCTGAACGCCTGCCTTTGAAGCCGGCCCACCAGGTGTCACCTGCTGCACGAAAACGCCGCTCGATGCACCGTAAGCCTTCAGTAGCGAGGCATTCTCTTCGCGGGCGAACTGTATGCCGATGGCGCCGCGCGAAACCTTGCCGTTCTTGACGATCTGGTTGTACGAGTTCACCGCCAGATTGATGGGCAGCGCGAAGCCGATGCCTTCGAAGTTGCCGCTGCCGCTGACGATCATCGTATTAATACCGACGACTTCGCCGTTGATGTTGAGCAGCGGACCTCCGCTGTTGCCGCGGTTGATGGCGGCGTCGGTTTGCAGGAAGCGCTGCAATTGATGTCCGGGTTCGCCGAGATCGCGCCCTTTCGCGCTGATGATGCCGGCCGTCATGCTTTGTTCCAAGCCGAAGGGCGAGCCAATGGCCACGGCCCAGTCGCCGGTCTCGACGGCATCGGAGTTTCCAATGCGTAGCGGTATGAGCTGCTTGCCGGCTTCGATTTTCAGGACCGCCAGATCCAGTTCGGAATCGGTGCCGATCAGCTTGGCCGGATACTCGGTCTTGTCGCCGGGCAGCTTCACTTGGATGCGGGTGGCGTTCTCCACCACATGATTGTTGGTCAGGATGTAGCCGCTACGGTCCACGACGAAACCGGAGCCGAGGCCCATCGACCGGCGGGAACGCGGCTGGTCGAACGGATTCTGATCGCCGAACGGATTCTGATCGCCAAACGGGTTTCCGTTGAACAATCCGCGCACGGGTGTGCGCTTTTCCTGGATCGTGCTGAGGATCTGCACGACGGAAGGTTCGGATTCCTTTGCGATCTTGGTAAACGAGTTGGATACTTGAGCCGCGTTCGGAATGGTCAGCGCGGCCGGTGTTGCCGAGGCCGCGCGCGCGACGATCCCGGAGTGGTTCATCAGGTTTGCGGTTAAAAGCCCTGCGCAAAAGAGTAGGAGCGCAAGGGTAACGTAGCTTCTGTTTAGCTTCATATTATCGTCCTTTTGTTCGGGAGAGTTTGTTTCTAAATACCGTTCATCACAGTGGGTGGCGGCGGTTCGAAGAAAACCACCGTAATCACAAAGTACGTTTGAGTTGTGTGCGCCTGCCAGGCATGCACGAGCACATAACCGGTGTCCGGTGCGATACGTAATGCCTGGTTGAGCGCTGGTTTTCCTCTGCGGCTGGCAACCAGGCGGGGCCGCACCGGTGTTGCCTTTGCAACCGTTCGCGCGAGGAGCGGCGCCGCCGGCGGGATCGGTTGCGCGAATGCAATGGTCGCCACCGGAAGCTCCTGCACGCCGACCGGCGGCGTGACACGCACCGCAACCATGAGGGCCGCGCTCACCAGGACGCCCGCCGCCATCCAGCCCGCGCGCGAAAAACGCGGCGTCGCGTTGCGATCCGGCTCCAATAGCGCTTCGATTCGGGTGCTGATCTGCCAGCGCGTTCTGGTGGTGGCGCCAGGTGCGAGCTGCGGCGCAGATGCGCGGCGCGTTAACTCGTGCAAGCGCGTCAGGCAGGCCGCATACGGTCGAGCGTTCCCGGTCGTCGAGACCACCCAATCGTCGCACGCAATTTCCCGCTCGATCTTCAGGCGGCGCCCGATCCAGTAAACCGCCGGATTGAAGAAAAGCACGGCTTGTGCGATCGCGTGGAAAAGCTGCGTCCAATCGTCCCAGCGGCGCAGATGGGCCAACTCGTGACACAACACCTGCTCGAATTCCGCGGGGCTCAGTTCTTCGAGCACGGACTCGGGGAAGATGACCGCGCGGCGAATGAAACCAGCGGCCATCGGCACGCGCACTTCTTCTGATGCGAGAAGCCTGATGTTGTCCCGCCTGCCGAACGAGCGGGCCCTGCGCTTCAGCCCATTTATATGGGCAACGCTCCAGCCGACCCGCGCCATCAGGATCGCCGTGATAGCGATCCAAGCCAGGACCGCGTACATCGGCCAGGCAGCCGTGACCGGAACGGCCCACGCGGCCAACGCCGCCGGCTTCGCGATAACCGCCATGACCGGTACGGGCCTGGGAATCAGAAGTACGGCTGGCATGGCCAGGACCAGCAGGAGAGCGGTGAACCAGACTGCATAGCGGGTGGTAGCGTTCGATCGCGGCATGGCGCGCACTGCCACGGCGGCCAGGACCACCGGCAACATCCCCAGCCAAAGGCTGTTCAGCCCGCCCGAAAGCGCCATCGCTGCTACCCAGTTTGCGAATTCAACCCAGTTCACTTGATCCCCTCCCTACTCGCCCGAGATCAACCTCTTGAGCCGTTCCAGCTCTTTTTCGTCCAACTGCTCGTCACCCAAGACATTCAGAATCAGCATCTCCGGCGAATCGTTGAAAAAACGCTTCATGAGGTTCCGGACCGCTTTCCGGCTAGCCTCGCCGCGTTCCACCACAGGATGATAGACGAACGCGCGGCCTTCTTTGGTATGCCGAACATAACCTTTGCGTTCCAGGATGCGCAGGGTGGTCAGTACCGTGTTGTAGGCGACCGCGGAATTAGCTAATCCCTTAACAACATCCGTGACCGATGCCGTTCCCTTAGCCCAGAGGACATCCATGATCGGGAGTTCGGCTTCCGTCAGTGTTGTAGATTGTCTGCGTGCCATGGGCGATTCTCTTAAAGAATTAAGAATTGCTCTAATTCAGTTGTAACGCGAACGGGGGAGGTTGTCAACTAATTTTTTAAGAATTCGGTGGGACGTGCCCGCAGGCGCTGAATGACGATCAGAGATGCATAGCGCTTTGGGGTCGCCTTTGCGCGGAAAGCTGCAGACTTCGCTGCCGCCGACTGGCGGCTGCTTCCGCTTCACGGCTCAACGATGGGCGTTTTCCGTGAACATGACCGCCACCAGCCAATTTCCGAGTGGTGCATCATTCGTCTGCAAGGCGGATCGATTGTCACTTTTCATCGTGGGAATCCGGTGTGCCGTCTGACCACTTGCCGACAGGGATCATGAATATGGTTAATCGGCCCGGAATCTCCACGGCGCCGATCATGGGAGACCCCGGCAACCCTGCGCCCCAGGATTTGGGTTCCGTTCGTTCGGCCCAAAACATCAAATGCGGATGCCAGTGCCCGGCCTGATCGCCCAGATAGCCTTGCCTCGACAGCATGTAGCACATCGCACCGGCTTCGAGCGCAGGCAGCTCCTTCCTGTCGAGAGCGGAGTTAATCGCGTCGAGCATCTGGGTTTCCGATTTCCCCGCCAGGGCCAGCCGGGTCCTCGCAATGGTGATGGGGAGGTATGTTCGCACGGCCGGTGGATTGAAGCAGATCGGCCCTCGGATCTTGGGATTCCAAAACTCGGGATCTCCGAACCCTGCAGTCCACGAGCGTTCGACGATACACACGAAAGCGTTCGTGCCCTTAACCGCCGTTTTGTACCCTTGCCGCTCCAGGACCATCACCTCCGCGTCATCCGCTATGCTCGTTGGGGCGGCACTTCTCGCCAGGGCTATTTCGGCATTGCGGTCCGCAATCAAGTACTGGTCAAGCGGGGCCATGCTGGGATAGGGAGTGTCAGTTTTTTGCGCCTGTACTACCAGGCTCAGTAGGAGCGCCGTGGGGATTATCCTTACCATTCTGATCTCCTCCAACTCTCCTAGGATACGCTAGTGTGCCAACGCTAGCGTGCCACATGAAATGCGTCTTGAGGCCCGAACGGGGCTCACTGCCCGCTCGGCGCAACAGGTTGTACGCGCCAGTGGGTCGCCCGGCCGTGCCGAGGCCGGCTTCCGCGATTCGCGCTGACTGGACAGACAAGGAATGGAGACTCGTGGCTCACACCAAAATATTTTTGCCCGTGACAAACACAACTTCGGAAAATCGCCTAAACGGTGATACTGGGCCCGATTTTGTAGAGCAAGACGAATCCCGATACCATTTCAAGCGATGGCCCATCTACCTACCAGCGCGCCCGACACACTCTGGAATAGATCCTTCCCTTGGGCTCTTGACTCCGCGCCCAACCCGGTGCATACTACTCCTATCAAGCGTCTATGGGAAAGCCGGACCGCGGAGAGTTAGTACAGGGGACACTCGACATGCTGATTCTGAAAACACTGGCTCGCGCGCCAATGCATGGTTGGGGAATCGCTCAGTCGATACAGCAGACTTCCGAAGAGGTCTTGCGCGTCGAGGAGGGGTCGCTGTATCCCGCGCTCCACCGAATGGAGCTGGACGGCCTGATCGATGCGGAATGGGGCCGGTCGGAAAACAAGCGCAGAGCAAAATATTACCGGCTGACGAATCGCGGCCGAAAAGCTCTGGCGAAGGAAGCGGATCATTGGCGGCAACTCGCGCAGGCAATCGCGCGAGTGATGGAGGCGGTATGAGCAGATTCGGGAAGCGCCTGCGAGCACTTTGGCGGCGGGGACAACTGGACCGGGACCTGGAAGACGAGATGGCTTTCCATCTCGCCATGAACCAGAAGCAGAGCGGCGATTCCACGGCGGCGCAGCGTCGTCTTGGAAACACTACCGCGCTCAAGGAGTCCTGCCGCGATTTGTGGGCCTTCACCAGGCTCGAAACCTGGTGGCAGGATTTCCGGTACGCCTTGCGGACCCTGCGGAACAGTCCCCTGGTTACCGCGACGGCGTTGGTGGCGTTGGCATTGGGGATCGGCGCCAACACCACCGTCTTCACTATTGTGAGCAGCGCACTTCGATTCGACATGGGGGTCGACCACGTGGAGCGGCTGGTCGCATTGCATCCCGGCGAAGGGCTCGAGAATGTCGATCCGAGGTCGCAGCCCTCGATGGATTTCGCCAACCTGCGGAGCCAGGTGAAGACCGTCGAGAACCTCGCGGCGTATCGTTTCTCCGCCGTGAACGTAAGCGATTCCCGTGTACTGCCGGAGCGGTACTGGCGCGTGCAGATGACCGCCAGCGGATGGGCCTTGGTCCGCCCGAAGCCCATCGTGGGGCGTGGATTCGGACCGTACGACGAGCGTGCGGACGCCACTCCAGCCGTGCTGCTGAGCCATCGCGCGTGGGAGCGCCGCTACGGCGGCGATCCGTCGGTGGTGGGCAAAGTGATGCGTATCGACGATGTGGATCACGTCGTGGTGGGCGTCATGCCGGCAGGCGAGCAGTTTCCCGAGGATGCGGACCTGTGGACGCCGATGACGGTCAAAGACCTGATGAACCCGGAGTTCCGAAGATCGCTTCTGGTTTTCGGGCGTCTGGCGGATGGCGTAACGCTGGCCGCGGCGCAGAGCGAAGTGGACGGCATTGCGCGGCGCGCCATCGCGGGGAAGGTGACCGGGCCGGTGGTAAGCGTCCGTCCGCTCCTGGAAATGATCGGCGTTTATGAAGCGAGGGCGATGCTCTACGCGATGATGTTCGCAGTGGCGTTCGTGCTGCTGATCGTGTGCGGAGATGTAGCGAATCTGCTGTTGGGGCGGGCGGCGGCGCGCGCTCGGGAAATTTCCATCCGCATCGCGATCGGCGCCGGCCGGGTGCGCATTATTCGACAGCTTCTCGTGGAAAGCGTGATGCTCTCCACCGCCGGTGGCGTGGCGGGCTGGCTGGTGGCCGTGGGTGGACTGCGTTGGTTCGATAATATGACAGCGCAAGGGCGCAGGCCGTCGTGGATTCAGTTCACGATGGACGCGCGCGGGTTCGCCTATCTGGCGGCCATCTCGATTGGCGCGGGAATCCTCTTCGGGCTGGCGCCGGCGCTGCAACTGGCCAGGGTCGATGTGAACAGCGCT
>JBEKUO010000414.1:0-6608 GCA_049514955.1 Bryobacteraceae bacterium
TGCGCGTAGTGCCGGTTGGGCGTCTCGTACTCCACGTGCGCCACCGCGATGGTGATGCCGCGCGCCTTTTCTTCCGGCGCGTTGTCGATGGAGTCGAAACTGCGGAACTTCACCTTGGGGTTATTCTTCCCCAGCACCTTGGTGATGGCCGCCGTCAGCGTGGTCTTGCCGTGATCGATGTGCCCGATCGTTCCAATGTTCACGTGCGGCTTGCTGCGATCGAATTTTTCCTTTGCCATAAGATTCCTCCTACCGCTATCTCGTCACCTTACCCTGGATCCTGTTGATAATCTCCTCGGCGATCGCCGAGGGCACTTCCTCGTACTTGCCGAAGTGCATCGTGAAACTGCCGCGGCCCTGCGTCCGGGAACGCAGCTCCGTCGCATACCCGAACATCTCCGATAGCGGCACCATCGACTTGATAATCTGCGTGGTTCCGCGCAGCTCCATACCTTCGATGCGTCCGCGCCGGGAATTCAGGTCCCCGATCACATCGCCCATGTACTCCTCGGGAACCACCACTTCCACCGCCATGATGGGCTCGAGCAGCACCGGCTTGGCGTGCCTGGCGGCCGCCTTGATGGCCAGCGACCCCGCGATCTTGAACGCCATTTCCGACGAGTCCACGTCGTGATAGCTGCCGTCGAAAAGCGTCACCTTGATGTCCGACATCGGATATCCGGCCAGAATGCCGCCTTCGAGAGCTTCCTGTACGCCCGCTTCCACCGGCTTGATGAATTCCTTGGGAATCGATCCGCCGTAAATGTCGTTGACGAACTCGAACCCCGCGCCCGCCGGCAGCGGCTCCACTTTGATCTTGACTACGCCGTACTGCCCGCGGCCGCCGCTCTGCTTCACGTGCCGTCCTTCGGCCTCGGCGGGCTTGCGTATGGTCTCGCGATACGCCACCTGCGGCTTGCCCACATTGGCGCCTACGCCGAATTCGCGCATCATGCGGTCCACGATGATTTCGAGATGCAGCTCGCCCATGCCGGACAGAATCGTTTGCCCGGTTTCGGGGTCGGTCGCCACACGGAACGTGGGATCCTCCTGGGCTAGCTTCTGAATCGCCATGCCCAGCTTCTCCTGGTCGGCCTTGGTCTTGGGCTCGACGGCGAGCTGAATTACCGGCGTGGGGAATTCGATCGATTCCAGCACGATCGGCGATTTGTCGTCGCAGATCGTATCGCCGGTCTGCACCGTTTTCAATCCCACCGCCGCGCAAATATCGCCCGCGAAAATCTCCTGAATGTCCTCGCGCTTGTTGGCGTGCATGCGCAGCAGGCGGCCAATGCGCTCCTTGCGGCCCTTGGCCACGTTGTACACCGATTCGCCCGACGCCAGCTTGCCCGAGTAAACCCGGAAAAATGCCAGTTGCCCGACATACGGATCGGTCATGATCTTGAAGATCAGCGCCGAAAAAGGCTCGCTGTCGGATGCCTGGCGGGTCAGCACCTTCTGCGGGTCGTCGATCGCCACGCCTTCCACCGGCGGAACTTCCAAAGGCGACGGCAGATAGTCCACCACGGCATCCAGCATCGTCTGCACGCCCTTGTTCTTGAATGCCGAGCCGCAGATCACCGGAAAGATCTTCAGCGCGATGGTCGCCTTGCGGATGCCGTGATGGATCTCGGCTTCCGTCAGCGGCTTGCCTTCGATGAATTTCTCGAACAGCGTATCGTCGTGCTCGGCCACCGCCTCGATCATCTTCTCGCGGTATTCGCGGGCCTGTTCCAGGTTCTCTTCTGGGATCTCGATCTCGTCATACTCCGCGCCCAGCGTCTCATCGCGCCAGATGCGTGCTTTCATCTGGACCAGGTCGATGATGCCCTTGAACTGATCCTCCGCCCCCACCGGTAACTGGATCGCCACCGGCTTGCACTTCAGCCGGCTGACGATGGTCTCGATCGAGTGAAAGAAATCCGCGCCCACCCGGTCCATCTTGTTGATGAAACAAATGCGCGGGACATTGTACTTGTCCGCCTGCCGCCAAACCGTTTCCGACTGCGGCTGCACACCGGCTACCGCGTCGAAAACCGCCACCGCGCCATCCAGCACGCGCAAGCTGCGTTCCACTTCCGCGGTGAAATCCACGTGGCCCGGCGTATCGATGATGTTGATCTGTATGTCGCGCCAGAAACAGGTAGTGGCGGCCGAAGTGATGGTGATGCCGCGCTCCTGCTCCTGCTCCATCCAGTCCATGATGGCAGTGCCCTCATGCACCTCGCCGAGCTTGTGCGTGCGGCCCGTGTAATAAAGGATGCGCTCGGTCGTAGTGGTCTTACCTGCATCGATGTGAGCAGCGATGCCGATATTCCGCATGTTTTCGAGCGCTACAGTGCGTGGCATAAAAATCTCGCAAAACTCGTTTTGGGTCTGGGGACTAGGGTCTAGGGACTAGCGCGAACTCCAGTCCCTAGCCCCCAGCCCCTAGCCCCGGTTTACCAGCGATAGTGCGCGAACGCCTTATTCGCCTCCGCCATGCGGTGGACGTCGTCCCTCTTCTTGATCGCGCCGCCCCGCATATTCGCGGCGTCGTTCAATTCGTTGGCCAGCTTCTCCGGCATTCCTTTTTCCGGCCGGGTGCGCGCATTCAAAATGATCCATCGGATCGCCAGGCTGGTGCGGCGGTTATTGGGCACCTCGATGGGCACCTGGTAGTTGGCGCCGCCCACGCGCCGCGTCTTCACTTCCAACATCGGCTTGGCATTCTCCACGGCCTTCTTGAACAGCTTCAGAGGGTCGTCTCCGGAGCGCTCCCGAATCTTGTCCATGGAGTCGTAAAAGATGCCCTGCGCCACGGTCTTCTTGCCTTCCCACATCATCGAATTGATGAATTTCTCCACTAATGTGGAGTTGTAGACCGGATCCTGCGGCACTTCCCGAATTTCAACTCGTCGTCTTCGTGGCATATCGATTCCCCGGCCTACGCCTTCGGCCGCTTGGCTCCATATTTCGAGCGGCTCTGCTTGCGGTTGGCCACCCCAGCCGTATCCAGCGCGCCCCGGATCACGTGGTACCGCACGCCTGGCAGATCCTTCACGCGCCCCCCGCGGATCAGCACAATCGAGTGCTCCTGCAGGTTGTGCCCGACTCCCGGAATATAAGTGGTCACTTCGATCCCGTTGGTCAGCCGCACGCGCGCCACTTTCCGCAGCGCCGAGTTGGGCTTCTTCGGCGTGGACGTGTAAACGCGCGTACAAACACCGCGCTTCTGCGGGCAGCTCTGCAGCGCCGGACTGGCGGTCTTCCAGCGGGGCGGTCGCCGCCCGCTACGCACAAGTTGGTTAAAAGTCGGCACGAACCTTCCCTCTTAAAATTAGGGTGGGCCTCCAAGCCCGCCTGAACACGCACAAGCTCAACAGCCTGTGGCTACGGTTTCCAACTGCGAGGATCACTTACTTCGGACAGGCCCATATTCCATTCGGAGTTTCCGGTGGAACCTCGGGGCCTCGCCCCCGGCCGGGCCGCGATCGGTCGCGGCGGTAGCGCGGAAGCAGAAAGCTGTACTCGCGGAACTTTACAATCATATCGAAAAGCGGAACGCAACGCAACTACCCCCTTGGCGCAGGCTCTCAGCCCAATGCCGCATAGTTTTCCCACGGCCGAACACCTGCATTAATCGTGGGGCGGTCCCCCTGGACCGCGGCCGACGCCCTCGTCGGCCCGTCGCCTTTATCGAAAGCCCTGATTCTTAGAATCAAAGAGCGGGTCCAGGGGACCCGCGCAGACCGGGGGGTCTGCCCCACGAATTCTTGCGCATCACCGATATCCGAAAAACTATGCGGCATTAGGCTCTCAGCTTGCCGCATCGCCACTCCTGGCGGGGCAGGCCGCGCGTCCCCAACGGTCGAAGTTTCCGCTAAACGTCGCCAGCCTCCCCGCCGATATCAACTGTGACGGATGAGTTTTCAGCAGCCGACGGCATCCGATGGCCTTGCCACATCCCCTAGGAGAAATTCACGCAGATGTTCCTGACAAGTATTCCAACTGCCGCCAAAACGGCATTTAAGCGTTGTTTCGCAGGCGGCCTGCTGGCCGCCCTGACGATCATGGCCGCAGGCGCCACCGAAGGCGCCGCCAGCGTCTATCCGTTAGGCGTGGAGACGGTCTTGTCGGGCGTCACTCCCGGCCCGGGCGGCACCATGTTCCTGCAGTTCGACACGAGCTATCAGGCCAACAAACTGGTCGATTCCAACGGTGTCAGCCTGATGCCTGGGTTTCACCTCCGAGTCGGCGCCGTGGCGGAGAAGATCGTGCATAACTGGGGCGTTCACCTGTTAGGGGGCACGCTCGTTAGCGCCTTTGCCATTCCGCTTGTGTACGAGCACGTCGACGGTCCTTTCGGCAAGGCGAACAAGACTGGCTTTGGCAACCCGGAGCTGGGCTTGGCCTACGTGGCGTACGCGCACGGCGCCTGGCACTGGTGGTACGGATTCGATGCTTACGCGCCCGGATTCGGATACCAGAAGAATGCTCTGGTCAACATAGGGCAACACAATTGGGCGACCGTCCCGGTGGGTGCGTTTAGCTACTTGCCCGATCACGGCAGGACTGAACTCAGTTCGCGCTTCCAGTACATCGTCAACTTTACCGATCCCGCGACGAACTACCACTCGGGCGCCGAATTCACCTGGGAGTACGCCGCTATGCGGAACATAACCAAGAGCCTGGCGATCGGCGCCAACGGCTACTACTACCAACAGGCAACCGACGATTTCCAGTATGGGCTACGGGTTGCCGATGGCCATCGCGGGCGGGATTTCGCGATTGGTCCCGAGTTGCGCTATCACCTGGGCCGCTGCGCGCTGATTGCCAAGTATCAGCGGGACACGTTGGTGGAAAACAGGCCCGTAGGGAACTCCTTCTGGTTCCAGCTCGGGATGCCGGTAGGCCACAAGCCAGAACACTAAAGAGGTTCTGTGGGGCAGGTTGTCAACCTGCGGGCCGATTGTTTAATCGGCCCATTGGCGAGCATTGCTCGCCGAAAGCCGGAAAGTACTCCAACTCAAACGGAGGTTGTCATGAAACCGATGACGATTGCCAACAAGCTCTTGCTGTGCTTCATCGCTTTGCTGGCGCTGCTCACGGTCTTGAGCGTGGTCGCTTTCTCCGCCCTTGGCGCGATGCAGTCGCGCCCGGAGCAGACTGCAAGCGTAGCCGCGAAGAAGCTCGCTCCAACGGGGGCATTGCAACACAGGTATAGGCAACCTGCGGTCGTCCTGGCGCGGCGCTGTCCTGTTTGCATTTGCCAAAGATCGCGGACGGCGAACCAGTTGAGCGCGAATGCACCAAATACAAAGACGCCGGCAACGGGCCGATAGGAGCAAAGTATGAAACTCGCAAGACAATATACGAAATTCTCAAGACTCGGCCTGCGCGGCAGGCTCATCGCATGGATATCCACGGTGCTGATCGCTTCCGGCGTGGCACTGGTGACGATGGTAGGGATCGTCGCGTCCCGCGCCGTCATAGCGCAAGCCAATGAAGAGCTGCAGCGCATCACCGGCAAGACGGCGGAAGAACTCGATCTTTGGATCGGCAGCCGCGAGCGGGATGCCGCCAACCTCAGTAGCTTGGAGGTATTCGCCGCCGCATGCAATGGGCAACGCTTGGCGGATGCCGAGCGGATGCTGAAACGGATTCACCAACACGCGTCGTTCTACGAAAATGTGTTCCTGGCCGACGCAAATGGCAAGCTGTTCCTGGATTCCATCGACCATAAGTCGGTCGGTATCGACATCTCGTCTATCGAAGGCTTCAAGCCGAATCTGGAGCACGGGCGGCAGCGGGAACTATGGATCGGTGAGGTAATGAAATCCCCCGCAACCGGACGCCCGGTGGTCCTCATTACGGCGCCCATCGTGGTGGGGAGTCGGGTCGCCGGCCTGCTCGGAACGCCTGTTGAATTAACCGACTTCTCGGGCGCTTTTTTGCAAAAATGCCGGCTCGGCCAAACCGGGTACCTTTATATGGTTGACGCGCAGGGTACCGTCCTGGCGCATCCTGACACGTCCAAGATTTTCACCGAGAACGTGGCGCGCTACGACTTCGGCCGCGAAATGCTCAGCCGCGCCAGCGGTTCGCTGACTTACACATACGCGGGCGCCCAACGAGTCGCTCAATTCCAAAGGTCGCGCCGGAAGGAATGGACGATCGCGGCGGTCATGCCGGAAGCGGAGTTTCAGGCTGGTGCCCGGACCATTCAGCTCTCTCTGGGTGCTCTCGGCCTGCTGGTGATCGGCGGAACCTGCGGCGCCGCCTGGTGGATCGCCGGAAAGGCCTCCCGCAGCATCACCCAAATGGCGGCCGAGATGGGGAGCGGCACCGCGCAGTTCAACTCCGCGGCCGCTCAAATCGCCGCGAACAGCCAGTCGCTGGCCCAGGGAACGGCCGAGCAGGCCGCTTCTCTCGAAGAAGCGTCTGCTTCGGCTCATCAAGTCGCCTCCGTGACCCACCATAACAAGGCACGCACAGATGCGCTGGCGAGTGTCATGAAGCAAGCCGGGACCAGCTTTCAGGTCATGAACGCGAGCATGGAAGAACTGGTCGGATGCATGGATGGTATCCACGCCGGCAGCCGGAAGATCTCGAAGATTATCAAAACC
>JBEKUO010000415.1:0-6601 GCA_049514955.1 Bryobacteraceae bacterium
CTCGTAGTGTTGACCAGGTGGGGCAGGCGCTTTCGCCTGCCAACCCGTTCTTTCACGCATTCTCAGTAGCGGCCTGCTCCTGAATCTCCAACTGGTCTCCAGCTTCGGTGGCGGTGGCTTTCACGGTCCCGGCCGGCAACTCCAGAATCGAATGCGCGGCTAGGCAGACCGACATGCGCCAGGGGACCATCCGGTGACGGACTTTTTTCACCTTATAATGCTTGTCCAGGTAGACCAAGTCGATGGCGAACTTCATGAAGAAGCTGTGCACCGATTCGCAGGGGACGATCCACAGCCCCTCGCCGGGTTCCAGGCGATCGTGCTTGAGCAACCCGGTGCGGCGCTTGGCGGATGTGTCGGCAAGCTCGGCCGCGTCGGCCAGCACGGTATTGCGAGTCTGGTTGCGAACTACGATTTTCAAGCTCCTCTTATAACACGAAGCGGCTGCCCCGATGGCTCGCGTAAACAGTGAGATACTTTTGGGGAGGGCCGAACGTATGTTCTCGGCGGGCAAAGCTGTGAAATCCCAACACACCCGAGCCGCCGGTCTGACCGCGGCGCGCGGGCCGGTCACCGTCACCTCCATTCCGGTCGAAGAGCCAGGCACCGGCGAAGTGCTGGTCGAGATGGAGGCTTGCGGGCTCTGCCATTCCGACCTGTTCGTCTCCTCTCTGGAGAAACTCCCGCTGCTGCCGCTCACTCTGGGGCACGAAGGCATCGGCCGCATCGTGGAGTTGGGCGCGGGAGTCAGCGGCTTTGAAATCGGCGACCGCGTGGGAGTTACCTTCCTGGCCTCCACCTGCGGCGTGTGTGAACTCTGCCTTGCAGGCAGCGAACGCTTCTGCCCGCGGCAGCTCAACTTCGGCTATACCGTGCAAGGCGTGCTAGCGGGTCATGCGGTAGTGCCCGTCCCGTGCCTGGTGCGCGTGCCCGAGACGCTCGCGGCAGAGGAAGCCGCCCCACTGTGCTGCGCTGGCTGGACGGCCTATGGCGCGTTGCGCGAAGCTGGCCTACATCCCGGCCAGTCCGTGGCGCTATTCGGCATGGGAGGGTTGGGCCACCTCGCCATACAGTACGCGCGGCATCTGGGCCTGCGCGTCGCCGCCGTGGACGTCTCCGAGCCTAAGCTGGAAATGGCGCGCCAACTGGGCGCCGACCTCGCGCTGCTTGCCGAGAGCGCCGGACGTACGCTGCAGAAGCAGTGGGGCGGCGCCGATGCCGCCATCGTCCTGACCGGCTCGCCCGCAGCCATCCAGCAGGCCTTTCGCGCGCTGAAGCGCACCGGCACGCTCATCACCGCAGGCCTCTCCACCAATCAATACGAATTGCCCATCGTGGATACCGTGCTGAAGGGCGTTTCCATCCGCGGAAGTTATCTCGGCACCCGCGCCGATCTCGCGGAGGTCTTCCGGCTCGCCCAGTCGGGAGTCGGCCGCGCCCACATCGAGACCCATGCGCTCGACGAAGCGCCCCAATTGTTCGAGAAGATGCGCCACGGCGAAATCCTGGGCCGTGCTGTCGTCGCATTTTGATAAGATGTGGAAGCTTTCCCTATGCCGGATCAAGCCGTCTATCCACCCCCTCCAGACTTCGTCGAGCGCGCGAACGTGCAGGGCCTGGCCGCCTATCACGATCTGTATCAGCGGGCCGCGGACCAGCCGGAATCTTTCTGGGGAGCGCTGGCCGAGCGCGAGTTGTTCTGGTTCCGCAAATGGTCGCACGTCTTCGAATGGAAGCCGCCCTTCGCCAAGTGGTTCGTAGGCGGGAAGACCAACGTCTCTTACAACTGTCTCGACCGGCACCTGGCCACGCCGCGCAAGAACAAGGTAGCACTGCTCTGGGAAGGCGAACCCGGCGAGCAGCGCATGATCTCTTACCAGGAGCTGCACCGCCTGGTCTGCCGCTTTGCGAACGTGCTAAAGGGACGCGATCTGAAGGCCGGCGATCGCGCCATCATTTACATGGGGATGGTCCCGGAGCTGCCCGTCGCCATGCTGGCCTGCGCGCGCCTGGGGATCATCCACAGCGTAGTATTCGGCGGATTCTCCGCGGAGGCGCTAAAGACCCGCATACAGGACCTGGAAGCCCGGGCCGTGATCACGGCCGATGGAAGCTGGCGGCGCGGCAAGGAAGTCCGTTTGAAACAGGCGGTGGATGAAGCCGTCGCCGATTGCCCCTCCGTGCGGGACGTCATCGTTTACAAACGCACCGGGAGCGCTGTCGAGATGAAGCCGGGCCGCGACCTGTGGTGGCACGAGCTGGATGAATCCGCATCCGATTTTTGCCCCGGTGAAGAACTGGACGCCGAGCATCCTCTGTACGTGCTCTATACCTCCGGCACCACCGGCAAACCCAAAGGCATCGTACACACCACCGGCGGCTACCTGTTGCAGTGCCACATGAGCATGCAGTGGGTCTTCGATCTGCATGAGGAAGACACCTACTGGTGCACCGCCGATATAGGCTGGGTCACGGGCCACAGCTACATCGTCTATGGCCCGCTTTCGGCCGGCGCAACTTCGGTGATGTACGAAGGCGCGCCAGATTTTCCGCAGCCCGACCGTTTCTGGCGGCTGATCGAGAAATATCGCGTCAACATATTCTACACGTCGCCGACCGCCATCCGCTCGTTCGTCAAGCAAGGCGATCAATGGCCCAACGCACACGATCTCTCCAGCCTGCGCCTGCTGGGCTCGGTGGGGGAGCCGATCAATCCCGCCGCATGGGACTGGTATTACCGCACCATCGGCAAGGAGCGCTGCCCCATCGTGGACACGTGGTGGCAAACCGAAACCGGTTCCATTCTGATCTCGCCACTGCCGGGCGCCACGCCCACCAAGCCCGGATCGGCCACCATGCCGCTTCCCGGGGTGCAAGCGGACGTGGTGGATCTGCAGGGCAAGCCGGTGGAGGCCAATCGCGAAGGTTTCCTGATTATCCGGCGTCCCTGGCCCAGCATGTTCCGCACGCTGTGGAAGGACCCGGAGCGTTACGAAGAGAACTACTGGCGCCGCATCGAAGGCGTCTACATGACTGGCGATGCCGCGCGCCGCGACCAGGATGGTTACTTCTGGGTGCTCGGCCGCGTGGACGACGTGATGAACGTCAGCGGACACCGCCTCAGCACGATGGAGCTGGAGTCGGCCCTGGTGCGGCATCCCGCGGTTGCCGAAGCCGCGGTGGTGGGCAAGCCGCACGAGATCACCGGCCAGGCCGTGGCGTGCTTTGTGACTCTGAAGTCCGGCAAATGGGACCACGACAAGCTGGCCGAGGAACTGCGCCAATGGGTGGCGCACGAGATTGGCGCCTTCGCGCGGCCGGAACAGATCCGCTTCACCGACGCTCTGCCCAAGACGCGTAGCGGCAAGATCATGCGGCGCCTGCTGCGCGAAATCGTCACTACGCATTCGGTGACGGGCGACGTGACCACACTCGAGGATCTATCGGTGGTGACGCGGCTGGCCGCGCAGCACGACGACGAAGCCTGATTGTCAAAACTGTTCCGAGCCGCATTGGACTTGGCGGTCGTTTGAGAAGCTGGTTTCGCATCTCCGTTTCCCGCAACGATTGCTATAAAACTCCGGCCTTTCGCGTCGAGTCCGGGAGCCTCCGATGGCGAACACCCTGCAACCACCTAACTAACTTGCGCGCACGCAGAAGGGTCGACAAGGCCACGCCGGCCATCGGCAGGCCGGCAATGGCGGAAAGCCAGTCTCTGACAGCATCCACCTTTTGAGAGTCCGGCGCGACGATGAAAGGTCATATCACCAACCGACACGCCCGACGCCGTCTACCAGATCGAAGTGCTCGTCCCGGCTCAAGATGGGCATTGAATGCTGACGGTAGAGCGCCGCGATCCAAATGTCGTTGGTGGGTATCGGGGTACCTGCACGCCTGAGTTCCAGCCGCACTTCCGCGTAACTGGAGGTCGCATCGCCGACCTCCAGCACTTCGCAGATGGCAAGCGCGTCGGCCAGCCACCGCTCATACTCGTTTCGACGGCGCGAAAGTGCGATTCCGTATCGGTATTCGCCCAAGACGATAACCGGTGTGGCAACGCGCCACGCCCTTGCGAATTCTTCAAGTGCACGCAACTCGCCGTCCGCGACGGCGGATAACGCCTTGGTGTCCAAAATCAACGCCAGTCCTCTGGCTCGATGGTCTCGAACTCCTCCGCGACGAGTTTGTCGATGCGCGCGGTCTCTTTGTGCAAGTGGCGCAGCTTCCCCGCTATCCGCATCCAGGTTTGTCGCCGGCCGCTGCGCCCGCCTTCAATTTGTCCTCTACCGCCTCGGTGACAAACTGCCGCACGGGGACGCCACGCTTCGCAGCCGTCGCATTGGCCTAACGGAAGACGGGATCCGAAATTTCGAGCGTGGTCTTCATGTGTTCAGGCTTCCATATTTGCGGGCGGACATCAAGCGGCCAGATCTGGCGCGGCCATTGGCGGCCGCGTCCATACCCCGGGGAGACTTGGCTGCCTCGCTACGACTAGCGCATAGCCGGAACCTTGTGCATGCGGCCGATTTGCCCTCGCGGCGAAGTGATTGAAGTGAAATT
The DNA here is from genome assembly GCA_049514955.1 of Bryobacteraceae bacterium. GTDB lineage: Bacteria > Acidobacteriota > Terriglobia > Bryobacterales > Bryobacteraceae > Bog-159. The sequence goes on from JBEKUO010000415.1 coordinate 4,561, forward strand.
CCAGAATCAGGCACCTTTCACCCGGCGGAACAACCACCTCCATCAGAACAGGGAGGCGACCACTACAAGCAGAACGAAGGCGGAAGCGAACGCTAGCGAAGCAGCCCGGCGCGTGCTAATTCTTCGGATTCGGCTGGGGCCTTTGTCTCAGCCGCGTTTCGAGCTTCGCTCGTTTGGAGGCTATTTTGAAGGACGTTGCCACCCTTGAAGCTACAGTTACCCTAGCCGGCTGGGGGGCTTGCGAGGTTGACGCTCGAGATCCAGCGCGCTGGAGCTGCGGAGCTCTGTTTTACGGCGCGGGGACGAGGATCAATGACGGGGCGCTTTGTGCTTGGGCGCCGTGTGCTTCACTGCGTGGGACTTGAACTTCTTGCCGCCCTTGAATTTCTTGGAGCCCTTGAACTGCTTGAATTTCTTGACCTTATAGGTGGTGGTCTTCGCCTGAGCCGGCGTCTGCGTGGGCAGCAACAAGCCCGCGCCGATCATCAAGGCCGGCAAAATAGATCGGATCCTCATTAATTCTATTCTATTGCGCGGAACTGGAAAACCACAAGTACATCATTAGGAAACTAGCAGCCGTAAGGACCACGCAAGCGGCGGCCGCCCCGCGCCAGAGGCGCTCGCTCCAGGCGGTTTCGATGCGTGGGGTGCCGGCCACGTAGGCGGCGCCGAATCCGGCGGCCAAGCCACCCAGGTGCGCAGCGTTGTCTATGTTCAATCCGGGGAGCAGGCCGAAAATCATTACGTAGACTGCCCACCGGATGTACATGCCGCGCATAGCCGCACCGGTCGACGTATTCTGGTGCCGCACACCCAAGGCGATCATGGCGCCGACCAAGCCCATAATGCCGGCCGAGGCGCCTACCGAGATCGCGGAAGTCCAGAAGGTGCTGGCCAGGAATCCAAACACAGTAGCCAGGAAATAGATGACGATCAGGCGGCTGCCTCCATAAACTTCCTCCACCTGCGCGCCCAAATCGAAGAGCACCCACGAATTCATTCCGATGTGCAGCAGGCCCCCATGCAGAAAGCCGGCGGTCACCAGGCGCCACCATTGGCCCTGATGGATGCCGGGGTGCATTGCATCTCCGATATACTTGCCGCCAAACGAGTAGAGCGTAGTTAGGTCGATGGACCAGATGCTGCCGCGACTTTGGCTGGCCAACACCTCCGCCAGGAACAGGCCAACATTGATGGTCAAAATGATCATCGTGATGAACCGGGCGTGCGGAATGAAGCCGCCCACGATGGCGCCGGGATCGCGGCGCTCCGCGGCTCGCGGGCCGACTTTTTCGTTGCAATAGGGGCATACCTTGTCGCGATTGGTGATGAAGGCCCGGCAGTGCGGGCACATGCGGCGCTGATCCATGCTCCCCCATTGTACAACCCGGTTCTTTGGAGACCCGCCGCAGTGCCGGGCGGTAGGCCGAGGAAACTCTCGCTGCAAAGCTGCAAAGAATTTGGTTGGATCGGGTAGGAGGGGCCTCGCGGCCCCGTCCTCCCACACCACCGTACGTACTTGCCGTATACGGCGGTTTCCTTAATGTTGTAACGAGTCATATTTGGTGACCAAGGATACGAGTCCCTGCGTATGGAACCATCGGGTCGACAAAGCGCGGTGAACCGGAGGGCAACTGGCCAAACGCCACGGCCCTTTGCCGGAACTGCCCACCTTGCTGGCGGAAGCCGCCGAGACGCCCAACGACCGCAGTAGCGCGGCGATGGAGGCGCCTCGTTTGCGCTGCTTGAGGCGGTGACAACGCAGTTTGCGCCGAATCCACTCGTCCAAGCATTGGAGTTCAAACCGACAAGCCGCATAGCGGTAGTAGGTGAGCCATCCAACCAGAAACAGGTTGAGTTCGACGATGACCTGCGCCAGACTCACACCCCGAGCCCGACGAGTGATCTGCCTGATCTTCTCCTTCGCGCGATTTACGCTCTTGGGAGAGATCCCGAGTTTGCCATTCAAAAGCAGCCGATGGCCGAGAAACTTGCGTTCCCCGACCGGAGCGACGGCGCTCTTTTCGCGGTTCACCCGGAG
>JBEKUO010000416.1:0-6593 GCA_049514955.1 Bryobacteraceae bacterium
TCTTCGGCCAGGGCATAGGTCCCGACACAGCAGTCACAGGCGCCTTCGACTCCTCGGGTATGCTGCCTACCCTATTGGGTGGCACGCAGGTGCTCCTGAATGGCACGCCCGCGCCGCTTTTCTACGTACAGTCGCAGCAGATCAACGCGCAGGTGCCTTACGAACTGGCCGGCCAGAGTACCGCGCAACTGCAAATCGTCTACCAGAGCGCCACGGTGGTGAGCACATTAGTCCCCCTGGCAGCCGCCAATCCCGCGCTGTTCCTGCTGAACGCGGGCGCGAGCGAGGTCGTAGCGGTGAACCAGGATGGCTCCATTAACTCGGATCAGAATCCCGCCGCGCGCGGGTCTATCGTAGTGATGTACGCAACCGGCGCAGGCCAGACCATGCCCGCCGGTGTCACAGGCCAGGCCGTCGAAGAGCCTCTCCCCACGCCCGCGCTCCCCGTGTCCTTGACCATGGCTGACATCCCAGCCAATCTCCTTTATGCCGGCCCCGCACCCGGCTACGTCGGCCTGATGCAGATCAACGCAGTAATCCCCAGCGGCTTCGTCCCAACCGGCGACCTGCCAGTAGTCCTGACGGTAGGAACATATCAAAGCCCGGCGGGAGTCACCATCGCAGTCAAGTAGCCTAGCCAGTACCGCCAAAGTAGCTCTGTGCTAAATAACCTGAGCCTCCGCAAACCCGAAGAGCTACACTGACATAAAGCAGTGTAGGTAGGCAGGTGGGGCAGGAGCTTTCGCCTGCCAACACTAGCTTTAACAACTTTCCGCCGCCGAAGGCGTGGCAGAGGGAAACACATGAGAACTGCTGTATTGCTAGCAATTCTGTGCTGTGGCGCAGTCGGTGCTGCAACTCCGAAGCAGCCGAAGTTTTTCGCCCGGCGCGATTACGCCTCGGGCCAGCCGGGCGACAGCCCGGGCGGCTTCGTATCCGTGGCGGACGTGAACGGCGACGGCATTCCCGACGTAGTCGGGACCTACGGCTTTTCAATCTATACTCTGTTGGGAAACGGAGATGGCACCTTTCGTACGGGACCGATAACGGAGCCGGGACATAACTTTGTCGTCGGCTGGAACGTGCCGGCCGACCTAAACGGGGACGGCATAATCGATTTGGTCCTGTCTGACGGACCGGCGGTCTGCTTGGGAAACGGTGACGGAACCTTCCAGCAGGCGGTTACGTACGGAGTCGACGACACGCTTGGCTACCCGCTGGTTGGCGACTTCAACGGCGACGGTATACCCGATATCGCAATCGCTGGCGAAAAGGGGATTTGGCTGTTTATCGGTACTGGCAGCGGCACCTTCAATCCAGGCGTTCTCACAGCACTAACCAGCGTTCCGGAATACGCACAAGTGGTGGCTGCCGACTTCAACGGAGACGGAAACCTTGACCTTGCCGTGGGCGGGGGCCATGGCTTTCTGGTGCTTTTCGGCAACGGCGATGGCACTTTTCAGGCGCCAGTAGATCATCGAGCTCCCAGCGTTCCACAATTTCTTGCAGTAGGCGATATCAATCAGGACGGTTATCCCGATCTGGCGCTGGCTACGAGCCCGGTTACCATTTTTCTGAACAACGGCAAAGGCGGCTTCACCATCCGCGCGGAAGCTTCCATACCGTGCGGTCACATCGCAATCGGCGACATCAACCGCGACAACAATCCGGACCTGGTGTGCAGTGGCTACGGTGAGGTCTACGTTGCGTTCGGCTCGGGTAAAGGCACGTTCGCTCCGTACGTATCCTATCCGGTGGAACCCGACACTCCGAATAACGTCGTAGCGGCCGACTTGCGCAATGATGGCCTCACGGACATCATCACGGGAGTTTTTGGCGCGGTATCCGTGCTGCTCAATGCGGGCAATGGCAAATTCCCGGACGGTGAGTGGACTTCCGTGCCCGGCAGCGGCAACTGTGGCGCGGCTGCGGATTTCAATGGCGATGGGAAGCCGGATCTGGTGCTACCCACCTCGAATGGAATCGTCATTCTGCTAGGGACAGGGAAGGCCAGTGCGCCATACACCACGGGCACGACTATTCCTCTATCTGGTCCGGGCTGCCCCATAACGGGGGATGTGAACGGGGACGGCATACCTGACATATTGGTAGGCGCCGACAGCCTGGGCGGTGTAGGAGTGTATCTGGGCAATGGGGATGGCACCTTCAGCCCGGCGAGTGTGATTCCGGTTGGGCCGGCGAACAATTTCGTCCTAGCAGACTTCAACAACGATGGAAAGGCGGATTTCGCGGATTCGAACAACCAGATGGCGCTGGGGAATGGGGATGGAACGTTTCGATCGCCAGTTGCCATCATCACGAATCCGCCGCCCGAAGGGCTGAATTGGATCGCCGCCGGCGATCTTAATAATGACGGTTGGACCGACATATTGGCTGTGGATTTCCAGGATGTCTATGGCGGGCTGTATGTGATCCTGAACAACCAGCAGGGCGGCTTCACGCTGACCGATACTATTACGACCTCCGGCGCGTTGTATTCGGTTATGGTGGCCGACCTGAACGGGGACGGGAACCTTGACGCGGTCGTCCAAGGCGGTAACGACGTGGCTGTGTACCTGGGCGACGGAAAGGGAGATTTCAGGTTGAGTCAGGCCTCGGTCTACTACCCCGGTCCGGATCCCCTCCCGCCTCAAATCGGCGACGTAAACGGGGACGGCATCCCCGACCTCCTGCTGCCAGCGGACGGGAGTATAGGGATTGCTCTTGGCAATGGAGATGGCACATTCCAACCGCAATTTGCAGTAGGCGCCGGTCCGGGCTTAGGCCAAGTACTCATGCAGAATCTCCACGGCCAATCACCCAAAGCCGGCCTGCCAGACCTGGTCGCCCCAGACACCAGCGGGGGTGTGACCGTGCTGCTCAACCTGACAAAGTGATAGCCCGATCACACGCCTTTGCGGAAATCTGCGCACCCGCAACCTATAGCAACCAAACTGCCTATCGCGAACCACTCCCTCCCGCGCGCCCGCTCCCACTCCCCCCCGCTCTATCCTGGAATCGGGTATGAGGAAGACGACTTGGTGGCGCAGGCGGTTCCGCCTGCGATCCGTCCGCTGTGCAAGTCCAATCCCAGCCGAATCCCTGTAGATTCAGCCATTTTATGGTCTGCCCACAAGTCCCGGCGCAACACCATGCAACGTTATGTTACGCAACTCGAGAGAATCATCTCTTCGTTGCAGGCGCTCTTGCCGCCATCCGCCCATTCATCCCCATCGGTGGACACGTCCTGGCCATCCCGCCCAGGTGCCCGAAATACAATCGTTCCCCTAAGCATGCAAGCTATTTATTATCAATATTATGGGCTCGATTCGTCGAATCGGTCCCTCGTCCCGTGCCGCTCAGATGCCACACGATGCAACGCAGCGCAACGCAAATCAAAAAGAGCTCTCTCTCGAAGAGCGCCAGACTGTCTCCGCCCAGCCGCTTCATCCGCGTGCAGCCGCATGCATCGGCGGCTAAGTTGTCTTTCCCCGCAACCTTGCTAGACTAATCACGATGCTCCCCATCGCCCTCACCATCGGTGGCTCCGATCCCAGCGGAGGCGCCGGCATACAGGCCGACCTGAAAACGTTCCATCAGTTCGGCGTCTATGGCGAAGCCGTCATCACCCTGCTCACGGTCCAGAACACCGTGCGCATGGAGCGCGTCGATTGCGTGCCGGCCGAATTGGTCCTGGCGCAGTTGGGCGCGATCCTCGAAGACATTCCGCCGCAGGCCGCCAAAACCGGCGCGCTCGGCAACCGCGAAATCGTCGCGGCCGTCGCCGAAGCCGCCGCCGATTTCCATTTCCCGCTGGTGGTCGATCCCGTCATGATCAGCAAGCATGGCCAACCGCTGATCTCGCCCGACGCCGTGGCCGCGGTCCGCGAGCTCCTCCTGCCGCGCGCCTCCCTGATTTGTCCGAACCTCCCGGAAGCCGAGGAACTGACCGGCGTCCCCGTGCGCACCGTCGAGGATATGCGCACTGCCGCCAAACGCCTCTGCGAGCTGGGAGCCCGCGCCGCGCTGGTCAAAGGCGGCCACTTGCAGGGCAGCGCCATCGACGTCCTCTTCGATGGCAAGGAGTGCCGCGAATTCACCGCGCCGCACATCGACACGCCGCATACCCATGGAACCGGCTGCACTTATTCCGCGGGCATCACCGCGGAGTTAGCCCGCGGCGCCGTCCTCGACGTGGCCGTGGCGCGCGCCAAGAACTATATTACGCAGGCCATTCGCTCCAACCCAGGGCTGGGGCATGGCTCCGGTCCGGTGAATCATCACGCGCCGGCCCTTTCGAAAGCGGGGACTCGATGAAATTCGCCGATCTGTTGATGTCCGCCATTCAGCGGTCCGAAATCCCATTGCGCTTCGAGCCCGGGGCCGAAGAGGCCGTCGCCAAGCCGATCACCGAACTGCTCCAAGCCTGGCTCGAAGCGCATCAGCCCCCTGAGCCGCACTCCGATTTCGACTACGGGCAAAAAGCCCTGATCGAGCAGCTTGTCGCCGAGCTGAACGGTGCGAAAGAACTCCCCTCCGACTAGCCGGATCTGAGACTCGGTGTCCAAATGTTAAACAGCTAGTCCTGGACCGGGTTTTCTACGCTTCCACGTAACTCATCCGAAACTGAAGCGTCTTGATGATAAAAGCAGTCCCTTCCAGCCACCTTGTTACCGTGCTGATAGGACAACCAAAAGGCTCGTACCACGAGACTTGCCGATGTGAATTATTACTTTAGATGTAGTACTTTGGCTGGAACGTATACGTTTGCAATTTGGTATCGGAATTGCTAAAGTAGTTTCCCGTGCGGCAGCTTGTTGAGTGGACGGGCCGTACTTGAGCCGAAGAGGCTGAGATTTTATGAAACTTTTGTAGTGAAATTTCGTCTATTCATTCGTCGGCAAACGAAAGCCCGATAGATAGAACGAAAAAAGACAGGAGAAAGATCATGAACAGGACCGAACTCGACAAATACAAGGCAATGCTCGAAGCCAAACAGGCCGAGCTGTCCCGCGGGCTTCGCCACCGGGACGAAATCGTCATCGAGAAGACGCCGGATGCCCTCGACGAGGTGCAACTCGCTGGAGAGCGGGAACTTGCCATCCGCAATCTGGACCGCGAAGCCAGCCTCCTGCGCAACGTGCGGGCCGCGCTATTCCGTGTAAATGATGGCAGCTTTGGCATTTGCATGCACTGTGAAGAGGAGATCAAGCCCAAGCGCCTGGAAGCGGTGCCGTGGGCTGCCTTTTGCATCCGGTGCCAGGAAGCGGCAGACCGTCACGAGATTGCCCCTGCCGAGACGATTGACGAACTGCTGGCAGACGCCGCTTAATCCCGGCATCATTCACCAGGGGCGCGAGATAGCATCTTGCGCCCTTTGTGTTTCAGGCGGCGCGCGAGAGTACCCACCAGTGGTCGAGATCCACCAGTACTGAGTCAATTCCCTTCAATGGAGTTCTTAAGCCGCGCGGCGGGAAACCCTGGACGTCTCGGAATTCTTCCAGGAAGCTTCAACCCGCCAACGCGCGCCCATCTGGGGCTTGCCGAAGCCGCATTGGCTGAAATGGACCAAGTGGTGCTGGTTCTGCCTCGCAATTTCCCCCACAAGAATTACGCGGACGCCGATTTTGACCAACGCGCTCGCATGCTGCAAGTGTCGGCCGGCAGTCACCCGCATCTGTCCGCCGCCACCAGCGAGGGTGGCCTCTTCCACGAAATTGCGCAGGAGTGCCGCGCCGCGTATGGCACCGATGCACAACTTGCACTGGTGTGCGGCTGGGACGCCGCCGACCGCTTCGTGACTTGGGACTACGGCGTTCCGCACGCCATCGACCGTATGCTGGAAGGCTTTCAACTGCTCGTGGCATCCCGCCCGGGACCGTATAAGCCGCCAGCCCATTTGCGGCGCCGCATCCGCACACTCGCAATGCCTGACGATTTAGGTGCTATCTCCGCGAGCGAAGTTCGCCGGCGCGTCCGTGCAGGGCTCGCGTGGGAGCATCTGGTGCCCCAAGCGATCGTCCCGATGGTGCGCGAGATCTATCGCCCGCCTGCAACGTGACCAATCAGAGCCACGCCTCAGAGCCGCGCGCGTAAGCAAGCGGTCCCGCCCGATCCCTACCGCCCGCCGACAACGTGAGAACCGCTCGCGGTTGTGGCCCCGTCCAATCAGAGCCGCGCGTCAGAGCCGCCCATCAGAGCCGCCCCCGTCAGCAAGCGGTCTTCCGGCCGATCTCTACCTCCCGCCCGCATAATCCACGTAGAGCTTGGCGATGTGCGCACTGTACACGTCTCCCGGATGGATCACCACGCGATAGCGGAAGCGCAGGGTCTCGCCGGGCGCCAGCGTGAGACTGCCGTTCTTGGCGTTATCGTGTTCGAAATCGTGCAGGCCGAAGATGTTCGCCGCAAACAGCCCATAACCGCGCGCATGCCAATACGTTGGGTGGCGGGGATTCGAGGGATGGTCGAAGATCGCCACCCCCAGCGCCTCTCCCTCGACCACCCCGTAGTAATCCACCCAGGCCGCGCGCTTCCCCCAAATCTGCTTCTCCCCTTCCCTACCCTCGGAATCCACCATGTGGCCGGTCCGC
>JBEKUO010000417.1:0-6577 GCA_049514955.1 Bryobacteraceae bacterium
AAATCCGTCGATTTTTGGGGCATCACGCCGCCACCGAATGAGATCCGCGCCACTTCGTCGACCGCCACCGGCTTGAGCAGGAACGCGATCTGCGCGGCGCCGCTGCGGGCTTCCGCCACCGCCCGATCCAGCCCGCGGATGTAGCGCAGGTTGTGCTCCTCGCGCACGGCCTCTTCGCCGATCCCCAGCAAACGCAGCAGCCGCTCGTGGAGGACCTTTACATCCAGGTGCCCGGCGGAATCGCGCGCCTCGATCAGATACAGCCGGCTGCCGATGGCTGCGCCGATGATCGCGCGGCCGGGGGATTCCGACCAGGTCCGCTGCAGGGCTTCCAGGTTCGGGATCTGCGCCACCTCAAACCCCGCGGCAGCCTGCCGTATGAACTCGCCGGCATCGAAGCCCGGCACGCCGCTGACCAGCCGGTGCGTCGCCAGGATCTTCAGGCCCGGAGCATGCATGTTGACGAACGTCATCATGACGCGGTCCGCGCCCGCGAGCGCGGGATTCTCGCGGTGGAACGCGAGCGCCGTCTCATAACGGTGGTGGCCATCGGCGATCAGCAACTTCTTGTCGGCCATGAGTTGCCGGATCTGAGCGATGCGGCCGGCATCCGCAATTTTCCAGAGCGCATGACGGGCGCCGTCCTCGTCCGTCACCTCGCCCAGCGGAGCGCCCTTCGCGGCCTCGTCCAGCAGGCCATCGATCTCGCCCGCCGGATCGGGGTACAGCATGAAAAGCTGGCCGAAATGCGCGTGCGTGTGGCGCAGCAGTTCCAGGCGGTCCTTCTTGGGACCGGAAAGGGTCTGCTCGTGCCGGTACACCACGCCCGCGGCATATTCTTCCACCGCGCCCAGCCCAATGAAGCCCTTGCGTACCAGCCGCTCGCCGCAGTCCGGATTCGTGAACTCCTGGAAATAAGCGAACAGCGCCGGCTCGGAGTCGCGCGCCAGGATGCCCTGCGCGGTCCAATCCGCGAGGTGCCGCTCGGCTCGCGTGTAGACGTTGTCGCTGTCCGAATCGGATTCGTGGCGTTCGCCTAGAATGATGCGCACCAGGTTGTAGGGGCTGGCTTGCAGATAGCGCTGCCGCATCTCGGGCGTGATCTTATCGTACGGTTGCGTCACCAGATCCTGGAGCGCGCCGGCCTTCGCCGCGTAGCGGTAAGGTTGAAAAGCAAAGATGTTGGCCATGAAGAGGAAACTTCAGGATAACAGACGCGGTAATGGGTGATGCCGGGAATCAGGGCTGACGAATCTCGAGTCCGGGTGGCGCGACGCGAAGGAAATCCTTGGTGTTCCAGGTGAGCAGCATGGACGCACCGCCGTCGAAGGCTGTGCGCGCGATTACTGCATCATAGATGATTCCCCCGCCCATTTCGCGCAGGCTCACATCTCGAATCGAAGACCACGCCGCGGCGCCTGCCAAGCCCGCGATCCCGGCTGTCTCGAAGAAACTCTCCTCCAGAAGCCGCCGCGCGTCTTGCGGCGACAGACGAACAGGCATCCGGGTCAAGACCGCGAACGATTCCAGCAGAGCAGTGGCGGGAATCACGAGCCGTTCGCGCCGGGCGCGCGCACATGAAGCTCGTGCCATGACGCCAGCAACGCGATCGCGCAACTGGTGTCCAGAGCGAAGGCGGCCGTCAACGGTGCACTCGCTCCGCGCGAAGTTCGCGAATTGCATTGGCCGTCTGCGCATGCGTGAGAGGCTCTTCACCCTGCGGCGCGGCAGCGAACCCTTCCGCACCAGTTTCACCTTTCGCTGCGCTGGCTTCACAACGATCATGCTAGCCCGATTCTAGCATTCAGGTCGCCGGCAGGGCCGTTATGGTATGGCAAGGGTAAGGCCGCCAAACGCCACGCCCTTCCCGGTTTGATAGACTGATTAACCGCTGCTGCGCTCAACAACCCATGAAACCTCTTGCCTTGCTATTGCCGCTCGCCCTGGCTTGCGCACAGGTCTGTGCCCTACCGGCCGCCACGGTCAACCACCCCGCGGAGCTCGCCCATTCCGTCACCATCTACCGCGACACGTACGGCGTGCCGCACATCTTCGGACCCACCGACGCCAGTTGCGTCTTCGGCTACGCATACGCGCAAGCCGAGGACAATTTCTGGCAGATCGAGGACAGTTACATACGCGCGCTGGGGCGGGCTTCCGAGGTCTATGGACAGAAAACGCTGGATGACGACCTGGTGATCCGCACCTTGGAGATCCCGCGCCTGGCCCAGGCGGAATACGAGCATATGGGCGCTCCCGTCCGCGATCTGCTGGACGCCTTCGCCGCGGGAGTGAATTACTATATCGAGCGTCATCCGCAGACGCATCCGAGGCTGCTCACCCATTTCGAGCCTTGGTACATGCTGGCTTTCAATCGTTACGCGCTCTATTACCTGTTTCTGTATGGCGAGACCGGCATCCCTAAAGAAGACACGGGCAAAATGGCGGACGCGCAAGGCTCCAACATGTGGGCCATACGACCGTCCAAGAGCGCGACTGGACACGCCATGCTGTTCATCAACCCGCACCAGCCTTTTTTCGGACCCGGCCAATGGTACGAAGGGCAGGTGCACAGTGACTCAGGCTGGGACATGTCGGGCGCTTCGTTTTTCGGCTCCGCTTTCCCGACGATCGGCCATAACGAGCACCTGGGCTGGAGCCACACGGTGAACAAGCCGGACGTCTTCGACGTCTGGGAAGAGTCCTTCGACAAGCCTGGCGATCCGCTGGCGTATCGTTACGATGGCGGTTACCGGGAGGCCACCGCGTGGACCGATACGATCACCATCAAAACGGATCAGGGCGCCATCACACGCACATACAAGATGATGAAGACGCACCACGGGCCGGTAGTCGCCCGGCGTAATGGCAAGTCCCTGGCGGTGAGATTTGCGCGCTTCGAGGAAGGCGGCCAGATCACGGAATGGTACCAGATGTCGAAGTCGCACAACCTCGCCGAATTCCGCGCCGCCATGTCGGTGCTGGCCGTTCCCATGTTCAACGCCATGTACGCCGACGACGCCGGCAACATCTTCTACCTTTACAACGGAGCCGTCCCGCGCCGGTCGCCGAATTTCGATTGGTCGAAACCGGTGGATGGCAGCACGTCAGAGACCGAGTGGCACGGCTTCCACACCATCGACGAGCTTCCGCAGGTGTTGAATCCGAAATCCGGCTTCGTGCAGAACTGCAATTCCACGCCGTTCATGACCACGGTCGGAGGCAACCCGGATCCTTCGGAATATCCGCGATACATGGTGGGCGAGGGCGACACCGCGCGCGCCCGCATCTCCCGCCGCATCCTTTGGAATAAAGATCAATTTACCTTTGAGGATTGGTCGCGCGCGGCGTTTGACACCTATGTGATCGCGGCGGAAACCGAGATCCCCAGGCTGGCCGAGCGCTGGGAAGCGCTCAAGAGCACCGACGCGCCGCGCGCCGCCAAGCTCGCGCCCGCGATCACGGCGTTGCTGGAATGGGACCATATCGGGCGGAATTCCTCAGTCCCGATGACTGTGTTCTCCCTGTGGTTCTGGAAGATGGACCGGGACGCCAAAGCGAAGCAGGACCCGGTCGGCACGCTGGAGCAGATCCTGTCGGACCTCGAGAAGGATTTTGGCACCTGGGAAGTTCCCTGGGGCGAGATCAACCGGCTGGAGCGCGTGCAATCGGGCGGCGACGAGCCGTTTCGCGATGCTCTCACGAGCCTGCCGGTACCAGGCGGCCCAGGACCTGTCGGCATCGTGTTCAATTTCTACGCGCGCGCGCAGAAAGGCGAGAAGGAACACTTCGGCGTGGCCGGACATTCCTTCGTCAGCGTGCTGGACTTCGGTCCGAAAGTGGAAGCTAAATCCATCCTGGTGTTCGGGGAAAGCGCCGACCCGAAGTCGCCGCACTACTTCGATCAGGCGCACCTTTACGCCAGCCAGCAGTTTAAACCGGCGTGGTTTTACTTGCAGGATATCCAGGCGCACACCGAGCGGATGTATCATCCGGGCGAATAGGCTGGTACTGCCATGCGGTACGAATCCTCACGTAGCGGCGCATCCGCGCTGCTCCGTCATGCGTCAAGATAGATTAGGTTGCACGTCCGTGTACTATGGTCGCGGACGTGCTCCCGATCCGGGGAGGCCGGAGCATGGCAGCCAGCGCGACAGCAGCTTACTTATGGGAAGATCCCGGCGACTCGATCGCGGTCCACATCGGCCTGGACGTGGTGGAGCGGCTGGGCGCGGCTGTACAACAGGGCTTGGGGCCCGGTCCCAGGGGCTTGGAAATCGGCGGTGTGCTGTTGGGCCATACCGCTTCGGGCGGGCGGAAGGTTCTGATTGAGGACTTCTGGTTAGTGCCATCCGAGCACCTCCGTGGCGCTTCCTATACACTCTCACCCAAAGATCGGCACGCGCTGGCTGTGCGCCTTGCTCGTCGCAGCGCGGCCGACGTAGTAGGATACTTCCGCAGTCACACGCGCCCGGGGCTCTATCTGGATCAGGACGATTTCGCGATCTTCAGCAGCTACTTTCCAGATCCGTCACAGGTATTTCTGGTGGTGCGGCCCTCCTCCGACGGTCCAGCCGTGGGCGGATTCTTCTTTTGGGAGGATGGCGACATCAATCGGAGGTCGCCCTACCGCCAGTTTCCGTTCGACAGCCAGCGGCTGCTCGCGGGCGATTTCCCGATCGCGGACCAGCCGGCGCCGCGACTCGCTCCGGCGCCAATTCCGCAAGCTGCGGCCGCGCGCATCCAGCGCCGGGCGCCACAGGTCCACGGACTGGCGGTCCCGATCATCGCCGGGTTGTTTCTCGTGGCCGGCCTCTTCGTGTCTCAACATCGCGCGCCACAGCCGGCGCCTGTTCCGGTGAAAGCCAGCGCGCCAGCATCGCCGGTGGTCCCCGAAGAGCGGCAGAGCACGCCAGCCACGCCAGATACGCCGCAGGTTGAGCCGCCGCAGCCGCCGGCGGTCACTGAAGTGGCGCAGAACCCTCCCGCTACACCGGACACCCCCCAGGCCGAACAACCGCAGCCTCCGGCGCCCACCCGGCGGGCGATCGCGAAGCGGACGCGTCCGAAACACTTGCCGGCGCCCGCGCCAGCGCCGATAACGGCCGCGCGCAGTGCGCCCCGCGAAATCGAGCCGCCGCCCACCCTGGCAGCGCCGATCACGCAGACGGAACTTGCGTCGATGCCGCCGCCCCGCGCAGCGCCGATACTGCCGCCTCCGGAAGCCGAGGTGAGCTACACATCGCCGCACCCCTCCGTATTCCGGCGGGTGCTGCACAAGATCCCCACCTTCGGCGCGGAATCGGCGGATGCTTTTGTGCCGCCGTCACCCGTCCGCAAAGTGAGTCCGGCCCTTCCTCGGGGCGCAGCCGCGGAACGTTCGGTGGATGTGAAAGTCTACATCGACGAATCCGGGAACGTATCTCGTGCGCAGTTGCTCACCAAGCGAACCGGCTTGGCGGATGCGTCGTTGAGCGCCGCGCGCCAGTGGCGGTTCGCGCCCGCCCGCAAACGCGACAAACCCGTATCGAGCGAAATGGTGCTGCACTTCCGCTTCGGCGGCGCCCTCGCGGTAGACTGATACGTTACCGCATGAAAATCCTGATGGTCGCTTCGGAGGCTGCCCCCTTCGCAAAAACCGGCGGTCTGGCCGACGTGGTTGGATCTTTGCCGGCGGCGTTGAAATCCCTCGGTCACGAAGTCGCGGTGTTGCTGCCGCGCTACGGCGCGGTGGATTTGAAAACCGCGCGCAGGGTCTACGATGCGCTGCCTGTCTGGCTCGCGCCGGACCGCTACGACACCTCTCTCTATCTGATCGAGCGGGAAACGCCGTTCTACTTTCTGGATTGTCCGCCGCTGTACGACCGGCCCGGTATCTATACCGAAGACGGCCTGGATTATCCCGACAACCACATTCGCTTCGCGGTTCTGGCACAGGCGGCGCTGGAATTCAGCCGGCGCGTGTTCCGGCCCGACATCTTGCATGGTCACGATTGGCAGGCCGGCCTCGCTCCGGTCTATATGCGCACTACCTACGCCAACGACCCCACGTTCCTCGGCATACGCACGCTGTTCACGGTCCATAACGTGGGATATCACGGGCTCTTTCCGAAGGAAGCGCTAGGCGAGATCGGGCTCGCCGGCTCTCCGGTGTTTCGCCCCGATGGACTAGAGTTCTTCGGCAAGGTCTGCTACCTCAAGGGAGGGTTGAACTTCAGCGATGCGCTGAACACCGTCAGCCCCACCTACGCGCGCGAGATCCAGACTCCGGAATACGGCTTCGGATTGGATGGCGTGCTGCGCGCCCGCAGCAACGTGCTTACCGGCATCTTGAACGGCGCGGATTACGCGGAATGGAATCCGGAGACCGACGGCCTGATCGCGGCGCATTTTTCCAGCGGCGACTTGAGCGGCAAACGCATCTGCAAACAAGACCTGGTGCATGCGTTCGGGCTGCCGCCGGAAGCCATGGAAGCTCCCTTGATCGGAATCGTTTCGCGATTCACCAGCCAAAAAGGCGCGGATCTGATCGCGGAGGTGGCCGACGGCATGGTCGCCGAAGGTTTCTATATGGCGG
>JBEKUO010000418.1:0-6573 GCA_049514955.1 Bryobacteraceae bacterium
GAGATACGGGAGGCCTTGGGAGAATGCGTCGCCACCATCGTGAACGCCATTCGTGTTGCTCTGGAACGTACGCCGCCTGAGTTGAGCGCGGACATCAGCGACCGCGGGATCGTCCTGACCGGCGGCGGCGCCTTGCTGAAGAATCTCGACAAGCGGATTCGGGAAGAGACCGGGCTGCCTGTCTCCATTGCCGACGATCCGCTGGCTTCTGTCGTCCTGGGCACCGGCAGAATGCTCAGCGATTTCCGGCTGCTCAGAAAGATATCGATCGATTAAAGGGATGTCATGAAATAACTGTGAAAGCCCATCTGTAGCCAACGATTGGCAGCCTACCAGACGACACAGTTATTTCATCACAATTCCTAAGGAGGCCCTCGGCCCGCCCGGAGCCCGGTCATGGAAACGTTGCTCCATCGCCACCGCGACAAGACCGTCCTGGTGCTGGTTATTTTCGCGCAGCTTGTGCTGATTGCCGTACAAGTGCGCAACGACCAGGACGTGCGCATGATCCGGGTATGGTCGGTGACCGCCGTAACCCCGCTGGCCCGGGTATTGGAGACCGTTCGCGGCGGTGGTGTGGGTTTCTTCCATAACTACATTCGGGTGCACGACGCGCGTGAGGAGAACCGCCACTTGCAGGCCGAGCTGGACCGCTTGAAGATGGAGAACCTGTTTCTCAAGTCGGAGTTGTCCACGGCCGATCGCGCCAAGGCGCTGGTAGCGTTCCAGGCGCGCACGCCCTCGAAAACCATTGCCGCCCGCGTGATCGCCAGCGGAGCGGGCGCGAATTCGAAGGTGGTTTTCTTGGACCGTGGTTCCGGCTCCGGGGTGGAAAAGGGCATGCCCGTGGTGACCCCGGACGGCATTGTCGGCAAGGTGATCGCGGCCTATCCCACGGCTTCGGAAGTGATGCTGGTCACAGATCCCGACTTTGCCGCTGGCGTGATCTCCCAGAAGAATCACGTCGCCGGCACGCTGAAGGGCCAGGGCTACGCCAACTGCAAGGTGGATTACGTGCCCAGCGAGGAGAAGATCGAAGTGGGCGACTTGTTCTACACGTCCGGAGACGACCGCGTATTTCCAAGGGGCTTTCCGGTGGGCGCGGTCCTTTCGGTGCGGAGCGCCTCGCCGTACAAAGAAATTATCGTCGAACCCAGCGGCCTCGAGCGGGGTCTGGACGCCGTATTGATCATGCTGGAGGGCGTGCATCAAGCCATCCCCGAAGTGCCGCCCGCCAATGCGCCTGTGTATCTCGGCCCGCCACTCCCTCCCGCCCCCGGTGAACAAGTCACCCAGCCGTCAGGTCCCGCCGGAACGGATGCCGATAGGCTGCGGCAGCGCTATCAGCAGCTCGGCGACGCCCAGGGCCACAAGTTCGGCGAAGGCTTGCCGGGCTCCAAGCCGCCGGATTTCAACTTGAAACTGCCGGCCGGCGCTTCCGCTAAGGGGACACCGCAATCGGAGGCTACAGAGGGGGCGAGCGGGCGAGCGGGCGAGCGGGCGAACAGCCCCGGCGCATCATCGCAAAAAAAAGCGGCGCCTCCTGCGGGCGACGAACACACCACGGACAAGCCTGCGAACGGGGTCGCCCGCTCGCCCGCTCGCCCACTCGCCGGTTCGCAGTCCGCCCAGCCCTCTCGACAATGACCGAGTCCGGCGATCGCATCCTGGTGGGCAACCAGCGCGAACAAGTGTCGCGCTTCCGGGCGCGGGTTTTGTTGTTTGTCCCCCTGGCCGCCATCCTCTTCCAGGTATACGTTCCGCGGTTCTTTGTGTTCCTGGGCTACCTGGAATTGCCGCTGCTCGTCACCATCTATTTCGCGTTGATGCGCCGCAGCCAGATAGGCGGACTCTTTGTGGGCGCGTGCATCGGACTGGCCCAGGATTCCTTGTCCACCAAACCGCTGGGCATGTTCGGCATCGTCAAGACCCTAGTGGGCTATTTTGCCGCTTCGGTCGGTTTGCGCATTGACGTGGAGCACCCCGCCATCCGGCTCATGCTGACGTTCTTCTTCTACTTCTTCCACCAGTTTCTTTACTGGGTTCTGTCGCGCGGCCTGCTGGGCGAACAAATCGCTTTTGAGATCCAACGAACGCTCGTGCTCGGGCTGCTGAACGCCATTGTCGGCGTGGCTGTGTTTCATTTCTTGGATAAACTAAGAGAACAAGCATGACCAGTAAGAACGGGAGCATGAAGCCGGAAGAGCGCTTCAACTACATCGAGGCCGTGTTGGCCGAGATCGTCGAAATTCAGCGCGAGACGACCAACACGATGCGCCAGCAGGCTAAAGTCCTTAAGGCGCACGCGCAAGCCGTTGTGAAGCACCACGGGCGCAGGCTGGAGTCCGACGAGCGCATGAACCGCATCGAGCGCCATCTGGAAGCCCTAAGAAAGCGCCGGCGGCGCAGCTCTTCCTGATAAACTAACAGAGAGGGGCGTGAGCGTCTAACCCGTCGTGAATTCGCCAGTCGTAGGTCCGGAGCTCGAGCCGCAGCCAAAGCTACCAAAGGAACAGCTCCGGCGCGAGGACGTCAAGTTCGCCGCCGGAAAAATCGCAATTTTCCAGTATGCCGGCGTCGCCATATTCCTGTTTCTGATCACCGGTTTCTGGAACTTGCAGGTGCAAAACCCGCAGATCTACAACGAGCAGGCCGAGCGCAACCGAATTAAAGCCCTCCCCATCCCCGCGCCGCGCGGCAAAATCCTGGACCGCGACGGCCGGGTGATTGTCGACAACCATTCGTCCTACAGTCTCATCCTGACCCGCGAAAACCTCAACACGGAACACCTCCGTACAATTGCGGACGGATTGAACCTGGATTACAAGGACTTGGTTGCGCGCGTGAACCGCTATACCTCAAGGCCCAAATACGACCCCATCATCATCAAAGAGGAATTGACCCCCGGCGACCTGGCTTTCGTCGAGTCCCACCGAGATTTTTTTCCGGAAATGGAGTTGATCCGCTCCCAGCGCCGCCTCTACCCGCAAAACGGATTTGCAGCGCACGTCATCGGCTATACCGGTGAAATCAGCGAGCAGGAATTGGATGCGCCCGAGTTCGCAAAGTACAACTCCGGCGACGTGATCGGGAAGTTTGGCCTCGAACGCCAGTACAACGATACCCTCATGGGCGTGGATGGCCAGCGGCAAGTCGTGGTGGACAACCGCGGTAAGACCCACGAGGTGCTCGGCATCAAGGAAGCCGTTCCGGGCAAGGATCTCCAAACCACGCTCGATCTGGATTTGCAGGCGGTGGCCGAGCTGGCCATGGAGGGCAAGAACGGCGCAGTGGTGGCGCTCGACCCGCGCACCGGCGAAGTATTGGCCATGGTAAGCCGGCCCACCTTCGATCCCAACAAGTTCGCGGTGCGCATCAAGTCCTCGGACTGGAAGGAAATCGCCGACAACCCCGACCATCCCTTGCTGAATCGCGCCATACAGGCGCAGGATGCGCCTGGGTCCACTTTTAAGCCGTTCGTGGCCATCGCCGGCCTGGAATCCGGCGCGATCGACGACCAGTTCACCGTGCATTGTTCGGGCGGCGCCAGCTTTTACGGCCACTATCACAAATGCTGGTGGAAACCCGGGCACGGCGCGGTCTCCCTGCACAGGGGTATTGTGCAGTCCTGCGACGTTTTCTTCTATAACGTGGGCGACCGCACGAAGATCGAAAAGTTGGCCTTTTACGCCAACCAGGCCGGGCTCGGACAGAGGACCGGCATCGACCTGCCGCATGAGGCCGAGGGCATCGTGCCTTCCCCGGAGTGGAAGATCCGCAACTTCCGCGAGAAATGGTACGCGGGCGAAACCATTTCGGTGGCGATCGGGCAGGGCGCGCTGACCGTAACGCCGCTGCAATTGGCTCGCGGATATACCTGGCTGGCCAATGGCGGCACCTGGCATCAGCCACATCTCGTCAAAGGCGGCACGTATCAGGAACACAGTTGGCCGCTTTCGCCGGACAACGTGGAAAAAGTGATTTACGGGACCTACGGAGTAGTTAACGAAGGCGGCACCGGCGGCCGGGCGCGCCTCCCCGGCGTCGATGTGTGCGGCAAAACCGGCACCGCGCAACTCGCCTCCAACGAGTTTCTGAAGGGCAAAACGGGAAAGGAGTTTGCGGATAACGCCTGGTTCGTCGGTTTCGCCCCGCGCCAAGCGCCCGAAATCGTAGTCGTAGCCCTCTTCGAGCACGGCTCTCACGGCCAGTTCGCGGCACCCATCGTGCGGGACGTGCTTAAGTCCTATTTCGATAAGAAAGCCCGGCTGGCGGCCGAGCGGGCGAGCGGGCGAGCGGGCGAGTGGGCGACTCGTGTCGGGAGTTTTGTCCGCTTTGGGTTGCCTCTGCCCCAGATGACGGAAACAGCTCAACCAGAACCGCCCGCTCAACCAGAATCGCCGGTAATCGAAGCAGCGCTGTTCACCTCAGCCGACGATGAAATCGGGATCGCCCGCTCGCCCGCTCGCCCACTCGCCCGCTCGGCAGCCTTCGCCCGCTCGCCCGCTCGCCCCCTCGCCCGCTCACTTCCCGCGCACCGCGCCGCCGCACTACGTCCATGAGCCCCCCCCACTCACTCCGCGACCTCGACTGGACCCTGCTGATCATCTCCATGGTCATCTGCGGCGTCGGTGTCCTCCAGATCTACAGCGCTACCCGCGACACCGTCTGGCAAGACGCCTGGTGGAAGCAGATCGTTTACATCGGCTTGGGCCTGCTGCTGGTCTGGGTGACGGTCTCCATCGACTACCACACCATGATGAACTGGGTTTTCCCCATGTATGGCCTGTCGGTGGTGGCCCTCCTCGCGGTGCTGTTGGTAGGCAAGCAGGCATTCGGTTCGCGGCGTTGGATTCCGGTGGCCGGCGGTTTTCACTTGCAAGTGTCGGAATTCGTCAAACTGGTGATAATATTGTTGGTAGCCCGCTTCCTGACGGAATTGAAAACCGAAGAGCTGGAGGCCCGCGACATGGGTAAAATCGCGGGGCTGGTGGTCGTTCCCATGGCCTTGGTCATGAAACAGCCGGACCTGGGAACGGCTCTGACTTATCTTCCCATTCCTCTGGTCGGTATGTTCCTGGCGGGAATGCGCCGGAAGTATATAGTTGCTCTTGCCGTCGTGATTTTGCTGGTCCTTCCGGCCGGGTGGATGGTGTTGAAAGATTATCAGAAGGCGAGATTGGTGAGCTTCTTGGATCCCGACCGCGATCCGCGCGGCACCGGGTACCAGATGATCCAATCCAAGATTGCAGTAGGCGCCGGCGGTATGTGGGGTAAAGGGGTGACCAAGGGTTCTCAGACGCAGCTTCGGTTCCTCCCGGTTCCTCACACCGATTTCATCTTCTCCGCCTTCGCGGAAGAGCATGGATTCGTCGGCGTGATCGTGGTATTGGCTTTGTACTTCGTGCTGATCATGCAGATCGTGCAGAACGCCCAAACGGCTCCGGATAAGGCCGGTATGTATATCTGCATGGGCGTAGCTGCGTTGCTGTTGTTTCATGTGCTGGTGAACGTCGGGATGGTGGTCGGCCGCATGCCTGTAACCGGTATCCCGCTGCCCCTGATGAGCGCCGGCGGATCGAGTGTGTTGTCGAATTTCCTGATGTTGGGGCTGGTCAATAACGTCCGGCTCAGAAGGTTTGTGAATTAATTCGGTGGCCGGTGCGTACGCCGGCAGCCGCGAAAGAAAATTTGTTGGGAGCCGTTGAGACTCTCGGAGGGCAAACGTGCTGGATGCGCACCCTCCGGAACGAGGAGTGGTTCCCCGGCCGCGAGGGTGTTATGGAAGTTGCGCCCCGGCCAGCGTGAGCTTCGTACAATCAGATCGCCCGTTCCCCCTGGCTCGGGGCGGGCGGAAACCCACGCAGGGTACCCACCTTCCTCCCTTAACGGGCCGCCACTGGCTCCCGCTGGAGGACATTGCATGTCAAAAGAGTTGGTTGTATCGTCCAATCGCCATGAAACGCGCGTGGCGGTCCTGGAAGACGATCAGGTAGTCGAAGTCTTTCATCAACGTGAGAAAGAGTACTCGCTGGCCGGCAGTATCCACAAGGGACGCGTCACACGCGTGCTGCCCGGGATGCAGTCCGCCTTCGTGGATATCGGTCTGGACCGGGATGCGTTTCTCTACGTGTCGGATTTCTTCGAGGACAACGAGGAATACGACAAGATCGTAACGAGCGTCGAGGAGAAGGTCCTGAAAATGGACAAAGGGGTCGCCGGACCACAGGCAGCCCCGGCCGCCAGTATAGCGCCGCCATCCCCGCCGCCCGCGCCCGAGCCGGTAGCCGAACTGCCAGCCGCTCCCCCAGCGCCCGCGCCGGTGTCCGCAGCCGCACCGCCGTTTGCGCGGCGAAACGAGGAGCGCGATCGCGACCGTCGCGGCCGCCGCTCTCGCAGGCGCCGTCCCGGAGGCCGTGGTTTACCCGACTCGAAATATTCGTCGCCAGCGCCGCGCATCGAGGCCGCCCCGCCACCGCCGCAGCCGCCGCCCGAAGCGGCCGTCGAGGCCGAGGGCGATGAAGAGATGATGGTGCTCCCCGGCGAGTCGCTCGCCAAATACTCCCAACCCGG
>JBEKUO010000419.1:0-6564 GCA_049514955.1 Bryobacteraceae bacterium
GGTTTCTTTATGAGCGCGAGTTGGAATTCTCGGAGTTGATCGCGGGCATTACCGGGTCGCCTACCTTCCGCCTCGCCAGAGCGCTGACTTGGCCGGCGCGCCTGCTGCGATCGTTAGCGAGAAAGACGCGCAATGACTGACGGCTGCCCGGCGCGCCTCGCGTTTACTTGCGGAGATTCAGCACTTCGTTCATGGCGCCCTGGCGGTAGCCTTCCAGATCCAGCGTGACGTATTGGAAACCGAGTTCCCTAAAGATCGCGGTGAATCGCAGGGCCATCTCCGGCGTCAAGGCCTTCGCCATCTCATCCTTGGCGATCTCCAGCCGCACCAACTCCCCGTGATGGCGCACACGGAACTGCCGGAAGCCGAGGGCCTTCAATTCCTCTTCGCCTCGCTCCACGGTCTTGACATTCTGGATGGTCACCGGCGTCCCGTAGGGGATACGGGAGCTCAGGCACGCCGATGCCGGGCGGTCCCAGGTGGGCAGCCCGGCCATGCGGGACAATTCCCGGATCTCCGCTTTCGTGAGGCCCGCCTCCACCAGCGGCGCCTTCGCCTGATGCAGCTTCGCGGCGTTCTGGCCGGGGCGATAATCGCCCAAGTCGTCTGCATTCACGCCGTAGATAATATGTTGTATCCCGCGCTGCCGGCCGAGTTCCTCGAGGGTTGTGAAAAGCTCGTCCTTGCAGTGGAAGCAGCGGTTCGCGTCGTTCTTGAGGTAATCCGGGTTGTCGAATTCCTGCGTCGCGATGTAGTCGTGAGGAATGCCGAACTGCCACACGAAGGACTCCGCATCGCGCTTATGCGACTCGGGCAGGGAAGCCGAATCCGCGGTTATGGCCAGAGCGTTGCCGCCCAACACCTGATGCGCGGCCCAGGCCAGGTAGGCCGAATCGGCGCCTCCCGAATAGGCCACCATCACTCGCTCCAGCCCGCGCAGCACCGAAAACAGCTTTTCCTGCTTCTCGTGCAGCCGCGCCGGATTCGAGAGATCGACCAGAGAGGTCATAGAGAAATTATAGCGTTACTAGGCGGTGGACTTTCAGGACAGGTGGAATCGCCCCGTCCCGTGCATGCGATAAACTACTCGGGGAGGCCGCAAATGAACGACGAGAATCAAGCGCTTTGGGAACCTGGAAGTAAGCCTGTCGTCGTCCATCCAGGACCGCTCTCTATCGAGGACCTCCTTCGGCACGTGGATCCGGCGCCGGACGACGAAACCGAGCGTTTCGTCGCCGCGATCTATGCGGATCGACGCGAGGCCGCAGCGAATCCGCCACTGAAATGAGCCAGATCGTCGTCGATACCGACGTAGCCTCCTACATCTTCAACTGGCACTCTTCGGCACAACGTTACGTCGAGGCTCTGCGCTTGGATCGCGGCGGCGTCGCTGGAGTTCCAACCGAAGCTGCTTTACACTTAAGACATGACCGCTCGCTACGTTTATTGGCAAGATGCCGATCACTGGCTCGGGTATCTCGAAGAATTCCCCGACTACCTCACGCAAGGCGAGAGTTTGGAAGATCTTCAGGAAAACCTCAAAGATCTGTTTGACGACTTGACAAGCGGCGCGGTGCCTGGGGTGCGGAGAGTGGCGGAGTTGGCGCTTGGATGAAGCAGCAGGATCTGGTCCGCCGTCTGGCCGAGCGCGGATGCGTGCTAGTGAGGCATGGCGGGCGTCATGACTGGTATCGCAATCCACGCACCGGAGTTTCCCAGCCAGTGCCGCGACATTCTGAGATCAACGAAAACCTGGCCAAGCACATTCTGAAGAAACTGCGGGACTGAGTGCTTTACCAGGTATCCTCCTTCGATTCGCCCGCGTGTGATACCCGTCAAGCACCATCGATATCGTCTGAATTGCGAGTGACATCCTATACTGCGCCAGCGCAACCCACCTTACCGAAGTTATCCGGCCAATCTTGATAGCGCGGCCCCACCCCACCGAAGACTGGGAGTTGCGCAGGCTACTGCAGCGGCAGATCCGGCTGCCCGTTCTCGCCGTTCTTGCCCTCGCCGTTTTCCGCCTCCGGTATGACGGACGCCGCCGCCACCTGGTCGTCGTCTTCCATCCGAACGAGACGGACGCCCTGCGTGGACCGACCCGCCTGCCGGATCTCGGCCGACTCGATCCGGATGATTTTGCCGTTCTTGGTCACGATCATCAGGTCGGTATCTTCCTTCACCGACAGAATGCCGACAACCTTGCCGTTGCGCGTCGAAGTCTTCATATTGATGACTCCCTTGCCGCCCCGCGACTGCAAGCGATAATCGGTCAGCCTGGTGCGCTTACCGAATCCGTTCTCGGAAATGGAAAGGATGAGACCTTCTTCTTCGACAATCTCCATGCCGACCAGGTAATCTCCCTCCTCCAGATCCATGCCGCGCACGCCGCGCGCCGGGCGGCCCATGGAACGCACCTGGCTCTCCGCGAAGCGTATGGCCTGCCCGTTGTGAGACCCCAAGAAGATGTAATTTTTGCCGTTCGTCAGGCGGGCCGCGATCAACTCGTCGCCCTCATCGAGCGACACGGCGATGATGCCGCGCGCCATGGGATTGTCGAACTCGGTCAGCTCGCTCTTCTTGATCACTCCATGCTTGGTGGACATCACGATGAACTGATCCGGCACGAACTCGCGCACCGCCAGGAACGCCTTCACCGTATCGTCCGGCTGCAGGTTGATCAGGTTCGAAACATGCTTGCCCTTGCCCACCGTGGCCGCGTCGGGAATCTCGTAGATTTTGAGCCAGTAGACGCGCCCTTTGTCAGTGAAAACGAGCAAGTAGCTGTGGGTGGAGGCGATGATCAAGTGCTCCAGGAAGTCCTCGGTGCGCGTGCCCATGCCGATACGGCCCTTGCCGCCACGCGACTGCCTGCGGTAGGTATCGACGGAGGTGCGTTTCAGATAGCCGCCGTGTGTCACCGTCACCGCCACGTCTTCGACAGCCACCAGATCTTCGAGGCGAATCTCGCCGGTATCTTCGATGATCTGGGTGCGCCGCTCGTCGCCAAACTCCTTCTGCACGTCCTTGAGCTCTTTGACGATCAGGTCGCGCAGCACCTTTTCCGAGGCCAGGATCTCCAGATACTCGGCGATGCGCCGCTGGATATCGGCCAGCTCGTCGACTATCTTTTGCTGCTCCATGCCGGTCAGGCGCTGAAGCTGCAGCTCGATGATGGCCTGCGCCTGCTTCTCGCTGAACTGGAAAGCGGCGATGATGGACTCGCGCGCTTCTTTGGGCGCGCGCGCGGCGCGGATCAGCCGGATCACTTCATCCAGGTTCTGCAGCGCCTTCTGGAATCCAAGCAGGATGTGCTCGCGGTCGCGGGCCTTGCGCAGCTCAAATTCGGTGCGCCGCCGCACGACTTCGACGCGGTGCTCGATGAAATGCTTGATGCACTCGACCAGGCCCAGCTCGCGCGGCTGCCCGTTTACGATGGAGAGCATGATCACGCCGAAGCCGATCTGCAATTGCGTGTGCTTGTAGAGATTGTTGAGGACGACTTCGGCTTGCTCCCCGCGCTTCAGCTCGAAGACGATGCGGGTGCCGTCGCGGTCGCTATGATCGAGGATTTCCGATATGCCTTCAATCTTTTTCTCGTTGACCAGGGCGGCGGCCTGCTCGATGAGGCGGGACTTGTTCACCTGGTAGGGAATCTCCGTGACCACAATGTGTTCGCGGTCCTTGCCCACCCGCTCGATGGACGCTTTGGCGCGCAGTTTGAGATGCCCGCGGCCCTTGGTGAAGGCATCGATAATTCCTTGCCGGCCCAGGATGAATCCGCCGGTCGGAAAATCGGGGCCCGGCACCATCTCCAGGATCTTCGCCAGCGGCGTGTTGGGATGCTGGATCAGCGCGATGGTGGCATTGATGATTTCGGTGAGATTGTGCGGCGGGATGTTGGTCGCCATGCCCACGGCGATGCCTGCGGAACCGTTGATGAGCAGGTTCGGCACGCGCGTGGGCAGGACTTCGGGCTCCTTTTCGCTTTCGTCGTAGTTGGGCCGGAAATCCACCGTCTCTTTGTCGATGTCCTCGAGCAGAGCGGTTGCGATGCGCGCCAAACGCGCTTCGGTGTACCGCATGGCCGCCGGCGGATCGCCATCGACGGAGCCGAAATTCCCCTGGCCTTCGACCAGCGGATAGCGCATGGTGAAAGGTTGGGCCATGCGCACCAGCGCGTCGTAAATGGGCGCATCGCCGTGCGGGTGGTACTTACCCATTACCTCGCCGATGATTTTGGCGCACTTGCGCGTGGGCCGGTTAGGCGCGAGGCCCATTTCGTGCATGCCGAACAGAATGCGCCGATGCACCGGCTTCAGGCCGTCCCGTATGTCGGGCAGCGCGCGGCCCACGATCACGCTCATGGCGTAGTCCAGGTAGGACCGCTTCATCTCGTCTTCGATGTTGATGGGAAGCAGATTTTTATCGCCTCCCCCCAGCGGCATTTGCGGGCCTGGCGGGGGCGCAGGCGGGCCTTGCGGCGGGTTTTCCTGATCGGGCAAGTGATCTCCTTCGGGGGTTGTAACTTCTATTTTACCAGTTGTCTAGGCGCTAGCAGGCATGCGCTAGCAGGCATGTGGGGCAGGCGCTTTCGCCTGCCAACCGTTATTTTTTCAAAGCCGCCGCAGTGAGCTTATCCAGGTCGGCCGGCTCTCCGAACCGGAAGCCCTGCAGACTCGGGTCGATGGAGCGCAGCAGTCCGGTCAGCACGCCGCCGGCGCCCACCTCGACGTACCGCGCGACTCCCTGCGCCGCCAGATATCGAACGGATTCCGCCCAGCGCACCGGATTCGGCACCTGCTCATACAATCCCTGGCGCGCTTCCGCGGCGGTGTGCACCTCTTTCGCCTGCCAGTTGTTCACCAGCGGACAGCGCAGATCGGCAAAATCGGTGGCCTTCAAATCGGCGGCCAGGCGCTCCTGGGCGGGTTTCATCAGCGCGCAATGGAACGGCGCGCTGACCTGCAGCAAGACGGCACGCCGAGCGCCGGCGGTCTTGGCCAGCTCGACGGCGCGATTTACGGCGCCCGCGTGACCGGCGATCACCACCTGATCGGGCGCGTTCAGATTCGCGGCGCCGACTACCTCGCCCTGTGCCGCCTGCTGGAGGACGTTATCGAGCGCGCCCTCGGGCAAGCGCAGCAGCGCGGCCATGGCGCCCACGCCGGGCGGCACGGCTTCCTGCATGTACTGGCCGCGCCGGCGGACCAGGCGCACGGCGTCCGCGAATGCCAGACTGCCGGCTGCCACCAGCGCGGAGTATTCGCCCAGACTGTGGCCGGCCACATAATCGGGTGCGACTCCGTTTTCCGTCAGAACGCGGCAGGCCGCGGTGGAGACCGTCAGCAGCGCGGGCTGCGTGTTCTCGGTAAGTTTCAGTGCGTCTTCCGGCCCCCCGAAGCACATTGTCGAGAGAGAAAAGCCCAGCGCCTCGTCGGCCTCTTCGAAGACGCGGCGCGCGGTGAGGTACCGCTCCGCCAAGCCCTTGCCCATGCCGGCGTATTGAGAACCTTGTCCAGGGAAAAGGAAGGCAGTCTTAAGTGTCAAACGAGGATTATAACCGGGAGTTCCGCCGCCTGGCTGCCAGGGCGGGGCGCGCGCCAACGGCGCACCACTGGCAGTCGTCCGAAGGACGGCCCAGGGTGCGGAAGGCAGGCGAAAACGCCTGCCCCACATGTCACGAATTACTGAACGATCAGCGATGCAGTAACTACACTCTGGTGGCTGATCGTCCCGCCCGAGCCAGTGTAGATGGAGCCCTTCAGGAAATAGCGGCCGGGCGTAGCCGGGGCAGTTACTGGAAAAAACCCGATCCAAATGGCCGGATAGCAAGAAGTCGGGACCGAACCCTGCTGTACAGGCGGACCCGAAAGGCTGGTGCTAAGGGCGTAGGCGAAGCTGCAATCGCCGCTATAGGCCGGATCGTCGCCCGACACTACAAACGTCACTGCTGTGCCCGCCTGAATGACGGACTCTGGCGCAGCAATCCCCAGGTTGGTTATGGCAGAGCCCGGCACACAGTTGAAGCAGGGCACTCCGCCATTACCAGAATTCGGGTCTGTTGGTCCAACCGTAATACTGTTCGCGATGAAATCGGGCAGGCCTGCTTGCGCCCGAACGGCGGGGCGCGGTACTGAAACTGCGGAAGAGTCCGCAGCCAGCAGCGGAGTAATTGCCAAGAGTACAACGGCAACTACAATCATACAGACGTTTCGCATCTTTCCTCTACCTCCAGTTTGGGGTTGAATGTGAGACCGGCACTCTGAGTTCGGCCCACCCAAGCGTGTTCAGTATGTAAGAGATCGGACGGTTTGTCAATCAACGAAACCACAGAACTCCGGAATATTGTGAAAGGACGCCCAAAAGACATCCGGCGGTGCCCAGCCAATTTCAGATAGACTACTCTTTTCGAGGAGTGACCCGGATTATGAAAATTGCGGTTCTTTGCATTCTGCTCTGCGCCTGGTTGCCCGCGCAGGAAAGCTCGATAGCTGGCGCGCCTTCCGGATTGCGCTGCGAATACCTGGCCGATCCCGTAGGGATCGACGTGCGGCAGCC
>JBEKUO010000420.1:0-6561 GCA_049514955.1 Bryobacteraceae bacterium
CGACACCCGTTAGCAATCCGACCCCCTCGGTCTTTGACAACCGGACCGCAAGTCACAACGGACAAGCGATCACTGCGTTCAAACCAGCCCCAAAAACAACCCCAACCCCCGACCCGGGTCCTCTGACCCACGCGAGCGAAGCGAGCCGAGCCCCCAAACCCCCAGTCCCCAGCCCCTAGCCCCCAGCCCCCGCCTTTAGTGCCAACTACATGGGCTTTGATCGTTCAGGAAAACACAACCACCAGCCACCACCCACCAGCCCCGGCGAAGAAAGCTCGCCAAGACGAGCTTTCATCGCCCCGCTATGCGGAAATCGTCGAAGTACGTCACGCTGCCCGCCTTCGTCCACAGCCCCACTTTCCCCGGCTGGCCGAACGTCGAGTCCACCACCTGAAACAAGCGTCTGTGATTGAAGTACACGCTGAACAGCGGACCGCGGAACTGCACCTTCAGCACGCTCCACTGATTCTCGGGCACGGGATGCTTCACCCCGAAGGTTTGCGGCGGGCCGCTCTTCGCCGCCAGCGGCGTGCTCTTGCCGTCCGCGACCTTATAGAGGATGATGTTGTTCTCCGCCGCATTCGCCCGCACGAGGTAATAGTTGTTGGGGTCCCGGTAGCGCCACACGATGCCGGCGGCCCGATACTCCTTGCTGGCCACCGGCTTCATTCGCACGCTCAAGTCGCCATCCTTCACGTTCGCTTTGTCCAGGATGGCCAGCGGGCTACTTCCATCGGCGGTGTCGTGCGAAACCTGCGCGAACACGTAGGGCGGGCTAGGGGCGCTGGGGTCCTTGACGATTTCCCATTTCGGAGGGGCGCCGGGCAAACTCGCGACGGTGGTCCATCCTGGCGGAACAGTGCCGGGCTTGGCGGAATCGAAGTTGATGGTCTGCGCGGCCGTTCCCCATAGCGCGAGGGAGAACAGCCAGCCTAGGGTCCGCATATCTCGAACGCCCCACCCCGCCGAGGCGCTGCCTATCTAATTTGTAGCACCCTCCGGCCGCCGCCACAACTTGCGGCGCATGCTACATTCAGAGCCGTGCGACTTCTGCTGATCGACGACGATACCGAACTCTGCGCGCTGCTGGTGGAGTTCCTCAAGACCGAGGGGTTCACTTTGGAATGCGCGCACGAAGGCCACCGCGGCTTGCAGCGCGCCCTTGAGGGCGGCTTCCACTTGGTGATTCTCGACGTCATGCTTCCGGGACTGGACGGTTTCGAGATCCTGCGGCGGCTGCGCAAGGATAGCCGCGTCCCCGTCCTGATGCTCACGGCGCGCGGCGAGGACGTGGACCGCATCATCGGCCTGGAGTTGGGCGCCGACGATTATCTGCCCAAGCCTTTCAACCCCCGCGAACTGGCCGCCCGCGTGCGCGCCATTCTGCGGCGCTACGAGCCAAGCACCGCGCCGGCATCGCGCACAGAGGTGAATGGCGTGGTGCTCGACCCCGCCACACGCAAGGTCACGGTCGACGGGCGGGCCGTCGATCTCACCACTTTTGAATTCGACATTCTGGAGCAGTTGATGCGCGCCGCCGGCCGCGTGCTCTCCCGCGACGACTTAATGGAGAGCCTCTATAACCGCCAGGCGACGGCCTTCGACCGCTCCATCGATATGCACATCAGCCACCTGCGCCGAAAGCTGGAGACCAACCGACCGTTCATCAAAACGATTCGCAGCATCGGCTACCAGTTCCTGCGGGAGCCGGACGAAGAGGTGCCGGAATGAATTCACTGTTCGTCAAAATTCTGTTGTGGTTCTGCGCCACGCTGGTGATCGACACCATCGGGTCCGCGTTCCTCTCTGGCCTCGCGGGTCCGCGCCCATACATGTTGTCGCGTCTGGTCGCCTTCCAGATGATCGAGGCGCGCACGGCTTACGAAACTGGCGGGCGTCCGGGCCTGGAGCGGTTCATGCAGCGCTTCCACAAGGTGTTCGCAGGCGAAGGCGTGCTGACGGACAACTCCGGCCACGACTTGCTCACGGGCGCAGACGAATCCGAGTTGCTGGCCAAGGCTCGTCAGGAAACCCGTTTTCCCCCCTTCCGGCGCGGCGGCCCCGTCTTCGCGCGCGCTTCCGAGGACGGCCGCTACTGGTATTTCTTCGTGATCCCACGCGAGCGTTTGGCTTCCTGGTTCCTGTTGCCGGAGCACTGGTGGGTGATGGGCGCGGGCATCGTTCTCTGCTATATGCTGGCGTATTATCTGACTCACCCGGTGCGCCAGTTGCAACGGGCCGTGGAGCGCTTCGGCCGCGGCGATCTCTCCGCGCGCGCCGCGTCCCCCCGGCGTGATGAGCTGGGCGATCTCGCGCGCACGTTCGATCGCATGGCCGACCGCATACAAACGCTGCTGGCCGCCGAGCGCCGCCTGCTGCTGGATATCTCCCACGAGTTGCGCTCACCGCTGGCTCGTTTGCGGGTGGCCGTGGAACTGGCGCGCTCCGGCGACAACCGCGACGCCGCCCTGAACCGCATCGATAAGGAAGCGGAGCGGCTGAACGGGCTGGTCAGCGGGCTGCTCGACGTCACGCGCGCCGAAGGCGACCCCGCCTCCTTGCGCCGCGAGCCTGTGCGGCTCGATCGAGTGTTGGAGGAAATCGTCGCCGACGCGGCTCTTGAAGCGCACGCGCGCGGCAGCGATGTGCGGCTGGCGGACGCGCCGCAGGTGGTCGTCCTGGGCGAGACCGAATTGCTGCGGCGGGCCGTCGAAAACGTGGTGCGCAACGCCATTCGCCACACTCCGGAAAGCACGACAGTTGAAGTGAAACTTGAAATTGCAAACAGCAGCGCCGTCGTGTCGATCCGGGATTTCGGCGCGGGCGTGCCGGAAGAGGCTCTGCGGCGGATCTTCGACGCCTTCTATCGCGTGGAAACAGACCGCGACCGTGCCAGCGGCGGCGCCGGATTGGGGCTCTCAATCGCACGCCGCGCCGTCGAGTTGCACAAAGGCACCATCCGCGCGCGGAACGCGCAGCCGGGCCTGCAAGTGGAAATCGAGCTCCCCGCCACCCCGGCAACCTCTTAAGACTCACACAATCGCCGCCGTGTGCTCAATCAGAGTACTGCGTGGTGGGGCAGGCGTGGTGGGGCAGGCGCTTTCGCCTGCCAACCTCGCCCTGAACACCTGTCGCCGTGTCGCCGCGTCGCCGTGTCGCCGCGTCGCGCCTTGGGCGGTCGCCTGCCAACCGTGCCCTGAACGCCCTTCGCCGTGTCGCCGCGTCGCCGTGTCGCCGCGTCGCGCCTCGGGCGGTCGCCTGCCAACCGTGCCCCCCGAACGCCTTGTCGCCCCCTCGCCCCCTCGCCCCCTCGCCCGCTCGTAACATCGACGCCGTTTGTCGATGTTGGCGTGCTCACTGCTTATTCCAGACCAAAGTGGTGACACCACCGCTGCTATCATGAACCACCATAGTCAGGGTGCGATCGTCCGGCGACACAGTCATACGTGCCGTCGAGAGTACCTTTCCGCCGCCTTTGTCCGTCTCCTCGATAGTGCGCGCGTCGATCCGCTTCAGCGCGACGTGGTCATTCTGCGAGGACCCTTGGTACGGGTACTCTTTGCCGTCTAACCTCGCATCGAAGCTCGCGCCTGTCGGATCGCTCATCTTCAGGCGGTCCGCACTCTGCTGCAGCGTGAACACCAAGCCATTCTCCGAGAAATTCTGGGCCTTTTCCGCCACCCAGGAACCCGAAAAGGCATTCCCCGCCCCGCTCTTGCCCACGCGCCTGAGCGTCTCGGTCCCGGTCACCGGTTTATCGCTCGCCACTGGGTGTGAGGTGAACTCCATGGTTGCCGTCATGCCATCCGGTGCAACCGTAACTTTGCTCTCGAAGGCTGCCTTGCCCGCTTTCTTAGCGACCTGTTCCACATGGTGGTCGTCAACGATGCGCGTGCTAAGCGTATCAAAACCGGCTTGACCGGATACGCGTTGGTCCGTGCCATCCGCTTTCGCGGTGATCGGCGGATCGCAAGTCAGGCACTTGTAAGTTCCGTTTGCAATCTCCACCTTGGTGGGCTTCCCGGAGAACTTCGCCTTGGCGAGGTCCACCTTCCAGGTTCCGGTGAAGGGGTCGGCGGCCATCAGCCGCAGTGCCCCAAACGCCAAACAGGTACATAGCATCTTCATAGTTCTTTCTCCTTCTTCGGTATGGTACACCTACAGCATCGCGCGTGCCACCCCGGCCTCTCGCATTGCGCTAAGCTGTCAGGTCGGACATGACGGAGTGGTCGCCTACATCCTGGAAGAGCAAGCCAGCGGAGCAACAGCCGGCCTACCCGTGCGAAGCCGAAGTCGCGCGCGTAGTCGAGGAGATTTCGAAGCTGCCACCGCTGGTGACCTCATGGGAAATCCACGCGCTGCGGACGCAGTTGGCCGAAGCGGCGCGCGGCGAAAGGTTCCTGCTGCACGGCGGCGATTGCGCGGAGCGGTACGACAATTGCGACTCGGGCACCATCGCCAACAAACTGAAGATCCTGCTCCAGATGAGCCTGGTGCTGGCGCAGGGCGGGCGCAAGCGGGTGATCCGGCTGGGCCGTTTTGCCGGGCAATATGCCAAACCGCGCACAGACGAATTTGAAACGCGCAATGGAATCACGCTGCCGAGCTATCGCGGCGACCTGATCAATTGCCCCGAGTTCACCGAAGCGGCCCGCACGCCGAACCCGCAATTGATGCTGCGTGGATACGAGCGCGCCGCTCTGACTCTGAACTTCATCCGCGCCCTGGTGAGCCGTGGTTTCGTGGACCCGGCCCGCCTGGATTACTGGAACCTGGACTGGGTGAAGGATTCGCCTATGGCCGAGGAGTACCGGCGCATCGCGCGGCAGATCGGCGAATCCATCCGCTTCATGGAGAGCCTGATGGGCGTGCATCCGGGCGAGCTGCAATGGATCGACTTCTTCACCAGTCATGAAGGGCTGCATCTGCCTTACGAGCAGGCCCAGACGCGCCGCGTGCCGCGCCAGGAAGGCTGGTACGACCTTTCCACGCACTTTCCCTGGATCGGGATGCGCACGGCCGATCCGGCGGGCGCGCACGTGGAGTTTTTCCGGGGGATTCGCAATCCCATCGGCGTCAAAGTCGGTCCGGCGATGCAACCCGCGGTGCTGCGCGAAATCGTCGACATCCTGCACCCGGACGATGAGCCGGGCCGCTTCACGTTGATGCACCGCTTCGGAGCGGATGCCATCGGCCGGTTTTTGCCTCCGCTGATCGAAGCCGCGCGCGCGACGGGCAAGACGGTCCTGTGGTGCTGCGATCCCATGCACGGCAACACGCGCACCACCGCGGACGGCATCAAGACCCGCTACTTCGAGGAGATCTTAGGTGAGCTCGACCAGGCATTCGATATTCACGCGGCGTGCGGCAGCAAGCTGAGCGGCATTCACATCGAAGTGACAGGCGAGAATGTGACCGAGTGCATCGGAGGTGCCCGCGGGCTGCGGGAGGCCGATCTCAAACTGGCCTATAGATCCGGTCTGGATCCGAGACTGAATTACGAGCAGGCGCTCGAGATCGCGCTGTTCACCTCGCGCAAGCTGAGCGAGCTCAACGGCGCAGGTTCAGGCCGCTAAAAGATGGGGCAGCCAACCCGGCTGCGGGCAAGTTGTCCGCCCCACACGCTGAAACGCGCCACGTTCACGCCCTACTCAAAGGAGATGAGTAACGGATGTGGAGCGGTTGCAGATAGTATTCCGGGTCGGCGAACTTTTCCTGGAAGATGCGCTCCCAGCGAGCGTTGTCCTTGCAGGTACTGCAATTCCCGCATTGGCACACGCGACGCTTGCGGCGGGACGCGGCCTGCGACTTCGCCGGGACTGCAGCGACTGGTTCTGAGACCGGACGCTCTGGAAC
The DNA here is from genome assembly GCA_049514955.1 of Bryobacteraceae bacterium. GTDB lineage: Bacteria > Acidobacteriota > Terriglobia > Bryobacterales > Bryobacteraceae > Bog-159. Next base: position 5,857 of record JBEKUO010000420.1, read on the forward strand.
TTTCGGCGCCTGAGGCGCTTCGCATTCCATGGCAGCGGTTGGTATTGAGCCGCGCCATGGGAGCCTCTCGTCTCCGACGCGCTGTACGCGCGTCCGTCCCGACGATTCCTGGATGGTCGTGAATGCGGAGAGGACCTCTCCTAATGTCGCCAGCGCGACGGTTTCGGTTCGCCCAGCGAACGTTGTTAAGCTTTCCATCAGACTTGCACCTCGTGACGCGAATGATTACCTATGTAGAAAATGCCACGTTTCCGTGCTTTCGTCTATGGCCAAAAAGTACGGGCCGCTCTAATTTTGGGCCATCGCTACTAACTATCGTTATGCAACCGGGCCGCGCTCGCGGCGTGAAGGCGCATCCAGCGGCCTGCCACGCGCATCCAATCACACGAATGCCAGAACTCGCACCCGCTCGTCAACTGTTGGAAATTGAACACGACGTGCTCGACGTCATCCAGCGCCGGTGGAGTCCGGTCATCTACTCGCCGGAGACCGTCGAAACGGAGAAGCTTCTCACTGTTTTGGAAGCCGCGCGTTGGGCGCCCTCCAGCTATAACGAGCAGCCCTGGAGCTTTCTGGTAGCCCGCAAAGAAGAGCCGGAGGAGTTTGCGCGGATGCTAAGTTGTCTCGTGCCCGGCAACGTGACATGGGCGCAGCATGTCCCCGTGTTGATCCTTTCGGTTGCCAAGCGGCACTTCGAACGCGATG
>JBEKUO010000421.1:0-6545 GCA_049514955.1 Bryobacteraceae bacterium
GCCGCCCGCGAGCAAGGCCTCTCCATCGAATACATCGTCGAAACGCACTTGCATCGCGATTTCGTCTCGGGCCACATCGAGCTGGCCGCCCTCACTGGCGCCCGCATACATCTCAGCGCCGAGGCCGCGGCGAAGTTTCCGCACGTGCCGGCCTCCGATGGCCATGAGATCCAGTTCGGCCGCTGCTGCCTGAAGTTCCTCGAGACCCCCGGCCACTCGCTCGACAGCATCTCGATCCTGGTCACCGATCTGGACCGCGCGCCGGAGCCCTTCGCCGTCGTCACCGGCGATACGCTGTTTATCGGCGATGTGGGCCGGCCCGATCTTTCGGCGGATTACACGCCCCAGCAGCTTGCCGCGCTGCTGTATCGCAGCCTCCACGAAAAGCTCCTCAAGCTGCCGGACTCCGTGGAAGTCTATCCCGCGCACGGCGCCGGATCCCTATGCGGCCGCCAGTTAAGCACCGAGCGCCTGTCCACCATCGGCAAGGAACGCGCCACCAACTACGCGCTGCAGGCCCGCACCGAGCAGGAGTTCGTACGCCTCATCACCGCCGATCAGCCGGAGCGCCCAGCGTACTTCGCGCAGGATGCCGAGATCAACCGCGCCGGCGCGCTTCCTTTGAAGGATCTGCCGGCGCTGCCCGCCCTGCGTCCCGGCGATGTGCTCGCGCTTCAGGAGAAAGGCGTGGTCATCCTGGATACCCGCCCTGCCCACCAGTTTGCCGCCGCGCATATTCCGGGTGCTGTCGAAATCGCCCTGGCGGGACAGTTCGCCTCGTGGGCCGGCACGTTGCTGGGCCTCGACGCCGAGGTGGTTCTGATCACCGAGGACCAGCCGCGCGCCAACGAGGCCCGCGTGCGCCTGGCGCGCGTCGGCATGGAGCGCGCGGCCGGATACCTCGACGACGGTATGGCCGCCTGGATCCGCGAAGGCTTGCCGGTCGAGCAGACACCTAACATCTCCGTCCTCGAGCTCAGCCGCATGCTGGAGCAGCCCGCATCGGTGCAGGTGGTGGATGTGCGCCGCCGCATCGAATGGGAGGAGGGCCATATCGAAGGCGCGCTCCTCAAACCGCTCGACAAGCTCCGTGCGATGGCCGCCGATCTCGACCGCGCGCGCCCCGTCGCCGTCCACTGCAAGAGCGGATACCGCAGCGCCATTGCCGCCAGCCTTTTGCAGTGCGCCGGCCTTCCGCACGTCTACAACATCACCGGCGGATTCGACGCCTGGAAATCCAGCGGTCTGCCGGTCATTGAGCCGGCGCCTGCCGCTACTGAGGAGTTGCACGCATGAAGCCCGAAGAGTACAGCGAACGCCAAGTCGAGGTGGACGGCTGGCAGGTCAACCTCACCTCCTACAAACTGGGAGACCTCTATCATTGCAAGGCCGACAACGTCTCGCCCGGCGCCTGGCTGGCGCGCACCAGCGGAGCCACCCGCGAAGAGGCCGAGCAGAAAGCCTTGGATCGCGCGCGTCAGCTTTTGTCCCGCACGCGCCGCCACGAGGTCTGAGGCGCCATGTACGATCTCGCCGCGTTGGCCCGCCAGGAGATGATCCAGGAGGGCTTCCAGCCCGATTTTACTCCCGCCGTGCAGAGCCAGGTAAAGGCCATACGCGCGCATCCCGCGCCGGCGGTACCCAGCGGCGCACTGCGCGATATGCGCGGCTTGCCCTGGTCCTCCATCGATAACGACACCTCCCGCGACCTCGACCAGATCGAAATGGCGGAGCGCCTTCCCAACGGCGATATACGCATTCGCATCGGCATCGCCGACGTGGATAGCAATGTTCCCAAAGGCTCCCCGGTCGATGGTCATGCCGCCGCCAATTGCACCACCGTCTACACCACCGTCAAGAATTTTTCCATGTTGCCGGACGATCTGTCCACGGATCTCACGTCGCTAAATGAACGTCAGGACCGGCTCTCGATGGTCGTGGAGCTGACCGTGGCAGCGGATGGATCCGTGCGGGATGGCGCGGCCTACGCCGCCGTCACCCGCAATACCGCGCAGTTGGCCTACAACTCCGTGGCGCCATGGCTGGAGGGCCACGCCCAGCCGCCGCCTAAAGTCGCCGCGTCGCAGGAACTCCAGGGACAGCTCCATCTTCAGGATGAGGCTGCGCAGAACCTTCGCGAGCTGCGGCATCGCATGGGCGCGCTCGATCTGGACCGCACCGAGACCGAGGCGGTCATGTCCGACGGGCATGTGACCGGGATCGCGGCGCGGCACCGCAATCGCGCCTCGCAGTTGATCGAAGATTTTATGATCGCCGCCAATGGCGTGATCGCGCGCATGCTGCGCGACCATCGCGTCTCCTCAATCCGCCGCGTCGTGAAAATTCCCGAGCGTTGGGACCGCATCGTCGAGCTGGCCGCGCGCTCGGGCGATCAACTCCCCGCCGATCCGGACTCCGGCGCACTGAACCGGTTCCTGATCAAGCGCAAAACCGAAGACCCGGTGCATTACGCGGATCTCTCGCTCGCCGTGGTGAAGCTGATGGGTCCCGGCGAGTACGTGCTCGAGCGTCCCGGAGATCCGGAAATCGGCCACTTCGCGCTGGCGGCCCACGACTACACGCACTCCACTGCGCCCAATCGCCGCTTTGCGGACCTGGTCACGCAACGCCTGGTGAAAGCCGCGATCACCCAAGGCCCGTCGCCTTACGCGGACGCGGAACTGGACCACATCGCCCGCAACTGCACCCAGCGTGAAGACGCCGCCCGCAAGGTCGAGCGCGGCATGGGCAAGCGCATCGCCGCCGTCGCCATGCACGACCGCATCGGCGAAGTCTTCCCCGCCGTGGTCACCGGAGTCACACCCAAGGGGACTTTCGTGCGGCTCGTTTCGCCGCCGGTGGAAGGCCGCCTCATGCGCGGCGAGCACGGCCTGGATGTGGGCGACCAGATCCGCGTGCAGTTGCTCAGCACCGACCCGCAGCGCGGTTTTATCGACTTCGGAAGATAAGTCGTGGCGCGCGCTTTAGCGTGCTGCGGCGAGCTTCAGCTCGCCGAATTTCGACCGTGGGCTGAAGCCCACGGCGCTCGAGTTTCTACATTTTCCCAAAGAGTGCCTTGGTGGCACTGTTGTGCAAGAAGGTGGGGCAGGCGCTTTCGCCTGCCAACAGCGAAAGCGTGCGCGACCACTTCGGGCGACCATCAAAAACTAAGTGGTATTGGGCATTCGTGCCTGTCTCCATGGGCCTACGGCACGGCCCACCGAACTCCATGAAAGCCCTGGCGGACGACGAACGTGTTTTCAATGGGTTACGATGGGCTTTCGACGCTGCCAGCCGGCACTCTTGCCGACTTCTGGACAGCAGTCAGGGAATGATCGCTACCACAGTCCCACAGCCGGCGAGGCCTGTTTGCGAGCACAACCCGCTGCCGCCGGCATAGGTCGTGCCGTAGAGCGCCCCACCGAGGCCGAAGATAAGGCCCGAATAGGGAACCGCCCCGTCCGCGCCGCCAGTGAAACTGTGTAGCGTTGTCTCGGCCCAGGCGCCGCCCGCTGTCGCCGGCGGCGTCAGCTTGAAAACCATCCCGCAACCGAGCCAGCCGTTCACTTGGCACGTGCCGCTGCCACCACTGTTTGTCATGCCGAAAAGCGCTCCCGACGGGGAAGCCAGCAGGGCTCCGTAGGGCCCCTCGCTGGATCCGTTCTTGCTGTGGAACACGTATGGCAAGGTCTCGCTCCAACCCGCGCCAGCCACCGTCGGCGGCGTGAGTTGGAAGACCGTGCCCCCATCCCCCACCTCGCCGCCATATCCCGTCGTCGCGCCGTACAAGACCCCGCCTTTGCCGAAGGTCAGGCCGGCATACACATAACCGCCGTCGCTATTGTTGCCGAAGTTGTGGAGAATGGTTCTGCTCCAGGCGCCACTCGTTGCCTGCGTCAGTTTATAGGCCGTGCCCTCGCCGAAAAACCCGTCGTTGACGGCCGTGCCATACAGATTTCCATGGCCGTCGATGAGCAGTCCGGACGCCGGGCCTCCATAGAAGCTAGGGTCGAACCGGTAAATCACCGTCTCGGCCCAGGCGTTCCCGGCCGTCGCCGGCGGACTCAGTTGGAAGACCGTGCCGCAGCCCCAAGGACCCGAGTCCGAGCACGCTACGCCTCCCGCATAAGTCGTGCCATACAGGTTCCCGCTTTTGTCGAAAACCACGCCGCCGTAAGGGCCATTGCCGTCCCTCTCTCGGACGCCCTCAAAGCTGTAGAGAATGGTCTCTGTCCAGGCACCTCCGGCCGCGGAAGGCGGACTCAGCTCGAAGACGGTGCCGCACCCATCGCTGCACTTCCCGCCACCGCCGAAGAGCGTTGTACCGTACAGATTACCCGCCCCGTCGAAAATCAAGCCGCCTATCGGCAAAGCGCCGTCGCTGCCGCCCATGAAACGGTAGAGCACGGTCTCCGTCCACTCACCGCCCGGCGCGGCTGGCGGCGTCAATTGAAAGACCGTGCCGCAACCTCCCTGGCACGTTCCGCCGCCGCCGATGTAAGTAGTGCCATAGAGATTGCCTGCTCTGCCGGCCAACAAGGTTGCCTGTGGATATGACCCGTCGCTGCCGCCCTGGAAGCTGTAAATCACAGCCTCCTTCGGGCTAGCGGCGAAAGCCGTGCTCCCGATCATTTGAATACTGATGAAGACCGCCAGTGGCCACCGCGGCGTAAGAGTACTGTTTTGCACTTGCAGACCTCCGCATGATCGGCGCCTCATCCTGCGACGCCTGCAATAACGGTAACGCCGGGTGAAAAACAAAACAAGCTCCAGACCCATGACCTCCCGTCCAACTTACGGACGTTTTTGAACGGGGCAAACGTGGCTTGACCCAAACTATAGCACCGTGCGGAGAGGAACTTACTGTCCCCCGCCGCGGGACAAGGCGGAGTACTGCGTCTGTCCACCGCAGAGCGGGGCACCAACTCGCTGCCGACCGCGCTCGCCGTCGCGCTTCTTGTGTCGCGCGCCCGCGATGGAGTTGCCATCTGGCCAAACTCGGAGATTTGTAACCCAAAATACCGCACCCGGACTCCTGCCCGGTAGTGCGCTAAATGTCACATTTAGCGCATTATCCGTCTGCAACGGAAGTGAGCGCTACGCTAAACTTGTAATAATCGAAATGCGTCATACGTCGCCACCTGTCATCTTGAAAATGGTCCTCGGCCTCCTGCTCGCGCTGCCGCTGGTGGCAGGGTGGCAGGCGCTCGGTCCATTTGGCGGAGCGGCTGCCATCGTGCAGGCCGATCCTTTCCATCCGGATACCGTGGTCGCCGCCGCAAGCAACGGCTTGCTGTTCCGATCTACCGACGCGGGCGCCAGTTGGCACGCGCTGCCCTTTCCCTTGGCGCTGCGTGGGGCGTTGCGAGCCTTTCTGATCGACCCCCGGCAACCCGATACCTACCTGGCGGGTTTTTCCGGCGGAGTACCGGAAGCCTCGGGCCTGCTGCGCAGTAGCGACGCGGGGCAAACCTGGAAAGCCTTACCTGGCTTGTTGGGAAAGGAGGTCTGGTCCGCAGCGGTGTGGCGGCGCGATCCGGCGGTGCTCGCGGTGGGAACGGCTAGTGGCGTGTACTTGACCCGCGATGCAGGGGAAACGTGGCGCCTGATTTCGGACCCGGCCAACCGCGAAATGGCGATTATTGTCTCGCTGGCCTTCGACCCCCAGGACAGCAATATCCTTTTTGCCGGGACTCCCCACCTGGCGTGGAAGACCTCAAACGGCGGAACTACGTGGCGGCCGGTCTACACGGGGATGCATGACGATTCCGACGTGTTTTCGATCTCGGTGGATCCGTTGCATCCGCAGCGCGTGTTCGCCAGCGCCTGTAGCGGCATCTATCGAAGCCGCAACGCCGGGGCCCTGTGGAGCAAGCTAGCCGGCGCTCAAGGCGCATCCTACCGGACCTATTTCGTGGCTCTCGACCCGCGCGAAGAGGATACCGTATTTGCAGGCACCCGGCGCGGTGTCGTGAAGTCCACCGACGGCGGCGCAACCTGGCGGCAACTCTCCACGCACCCGACACGCTTCGTGGCCTTCGATCCGCATCGGCGGGGGCGGATTTACCTGGCTACGGACGACGACGGCATCGAGCGCAGCGACGATGAAGGAGAAACCCTTCGCAGCATCAACGAAGGTTTCTGTAACCGCCAGTTGCCGGCCACGGTGGCGGACGGAGACGCGCTGTACACGCACACTATCTATGAGCCGGATGGCGGCGGAATCTTCCGTTTACACGCCGATGGAGAGCAATGGGACAAACTAGCGCCCGCGCCGCGCCTGAATGGAGAGGAGTTGTTTGTCGTCATTCCGGACGGCGCCGGCCCGTCCCGTTGGTACGGTGCGGCTTTCAACTCGCTCATGGCATCCGTGGACGCCGGAGGACACTGGAACGCCCTGCCGGCCTTCCCCAAGTCCAGGGTGACGGACCTGTTTTGTGCGCCGCAAGGCGGTTACCTTCTGGCCGCTACGGACGCCGGAATCTATCGGAGCGCCGACGCTGGTAAAACATGGAAGAGCGTTCCCGTTTCGGCAACCGGCGGGC
>JBEKUO010000422.1:0-6544 GCA_049514955.1 Bryobacteraceae bacterium
AAGCCCTACGCTTCCCCCGCCGATATACAGAACATGCAGCAAGCGCGCGCTGAAATCCGGATGCTCTGTGCGGATATGGTGGAGGTCTGCTGGAAAGAGCCAACCGGTCGCAAATACAAGTCCACCGCCTTGCTGGAGGACATTTCCCGTTCCGGAATGTGTTTGCAGTTCGAAATTCCCGTTTCCATAGGCATTCGCGTGGAGATCTATTGTCCCGGCGACAAACTGGCTGGCACAGTGCGCTATTGCGTCTACCGGGAGATCGGCTATTTCGTGGGAATCGAGCTGGATCAATCCAGCCGTTGGTCCCGACAACAGTTCGAGCCTCAGCACCTGCTCGATTTGGAGGAACTGGTCCTGCGCAGCGCCCACCGGGCAGACCCACACCCGCAGTAGTGGCGCGCCCCCGCGCCCGCCACTGTACAATGGAGATTCCCGCCGTCATGGCAGCTTACACCGTCTCCATTCTGATCCCCCTATACAACGAGGAGGAGTTCGTCGGCGCGTTGCTCCAGCGCGTGCTCGCCGCGCCTCTGCCCGATGGCGTCGCCCGCGAAATCATCGTGGTAGACGACGGCTCCACGGATGGTTCCCCGGAGATCGTGGAAGAGATCGCCGCGGCGCATCCGGGCGTGGTGCGATTGATCCGCCAGCTCCGCAACCGCGGTAAGGGCGCCGCCATACGTACCGCCATCGAGCATGCCACCGGCGAGTTCTCCATCATCCAGGACGCGGACCTGGAATACGATCCGCGCGAGTACACGCAGGTGCTGCGTCCTCTGCTGGAGGGCAAGGCCGACGCCGTCTTCGGCTCGCGCTTCATGGCCGCCGGCGAACGCCGCGTGCTCTACTTCTGGCATTCGGTGGCCAACCAGATTCTGACCGGACTCTGCAACGTGGTGGCGGACTTGAATCTGACGGATATGGAGACTTGCTACAAGGCATTTCGCACCACGCTGCTGCAAAGTATCCCCCTCCGCAGCGACCGCTTCGGCCTGGAGCCGGAGCTCACCATCAAGCTGGCCAAGCGTCAGGTCCGCGTCTACGAAACCCCCATCGCCTATCACGGCCGCACCTACGACGAGGGCAAGAAGATCGGGCTGAAGGACGCCTTCGAGGCCGTCTACATTATCGCGCGCTACGCTTTTACCAGAGACATCTACAAGGGCTCGGGGCCGGACATCCTGGACGCGCTCTCCCAGGCCGAGCGCTTCAACCGGTGGATGGCGGACACGATACGGCCCTACGTCGGCAAGCAGGTGCTCGAGATCGGGGCGGGCATCGGCAACCTGACCCGCCAGTTGGTCCCGCGGCGCCAGCGCTACATCGCCGTCGACATCGACACGGAGCACATGGCGCGCCTGCGCACGCGATTCCCGCATCGTCCCAACCTGGAGGTGCGCCATTGCGATCTGGCCAATCCGGCCGATTTCGAATCCCTGGCCGGCTGCATGGATACGGTCGTGTGTCTGAACGTGCTCGAGCATGTCGAGGACGACATGGCGGGCCTGCACAACATCTACACAGCGCTGAAGCCCGGCGGGCGAGCCATCGTTCTGGTGCCCCACGATCAGGAAATCTTCGGCACGCTGGACACCGCCCTCGGCCACTTCCGGCGATACTCCCACGCGGAGCTCGAAAGCAAGATGGCGCAGGCCGGTTTCCGCGTCGAGCGCATTCTGGAATTCAATCGCATTTCCCGCCCGGCTTGGTATGTAACCGGGCGCATCCTGAAGAGGACCAACCTGAGCCGCTTCCAGTTGCACGTCTTCGACCGGTTCGTGTGGCTGTGGCGGCGCATCGACCAGCGGTTGCCGTGGCCGCCAACCTCCATCATTGGGATCGCAATCAAACCTGGCGAATAGCCCACGGGCGCGCCGGCATTTCAGCTCCCCTGCTTCTTCTTCTCCAGATTCCACAGTCCGCGCGATAGCACCCGGCCGCAGAACGGGCAATAGTTAATCCCTACGAAGCTGTGGCGCTCCTCGCCGAAAACAAAGAAGTACTCCGTGTCGATCTCCGTGATGATCCTGCCGTTCGTGAGCTGATACGGTTGCGCGTGGCGCGCCAGGTCGAGATCCATAAGCTTTTCGAGATCCGGGCAGCAGGTCATGTCGGCATTCTATCGGAATGCGGCCTGGTGGGGCAGGCGCTTTCGCCTGCCAACCGCTGGGCAGGTGGGGCAGGCAATTTCGCGGGGCAGGTAATTTCGCCTGCCAACCTAGGGTCCCAAGCTGTTAGCTCGCCCTGGTGGGGCAGGAGCTTTCGCCTGCCAACCCCACTCACAGCTCGCGGTCGTGCTGGATCGTGCCGTGCTTAATAGTTGCCTCCAACGCAGCAAGCTAAAAGCTGTAAACTAATCTGATTGGCCGCTGCCACCCAAGCACTTGCCCAACCCGCCCCGCGTCTGTCGCACCGCTGGATCATTACCCGCCGCATCGACCTGGCCTTCGTCATCGGCAGCGCGCTGGCCGGTTACGCCTACCTGGTCATGAACGTCGCGTTGCACGTCCCGATCACGCTCCTGTGGTGGTTCTGGTCGGTGGGCTTCGACGGCACGCACATATTCGGTACCGCCTCGCGCACCTTCTTCGATAGCCAGGCGCGCCACAGCCGCCGGTTGCTGCTGTTCGGCAGCGCAGCCTTCTTCTTCACCCTGGGACCCGCCATGATCCTGCTCGGCGGTAAAGCGGTCCTCGCCATGATCGTGGCCGTCTGGGCCTACTATCACGTGATCCGCCAGCACTACGGCTTCATGGTCCTGTACAAGGTGAAGAACCGCGATCTGGCGAAGCCGGACAACTTCCTCGACCGTTGGTTCCTGGGTGTGATGATGGTCTTCCCGCCGTTCCACCGCTTCTTCATCCACCACCCCGAGGAGATCGGCAGCCCGATCTCGTTTCCGCGTCTGGAGCCGTTCCTGTGGGCGCTGGTGGCCGCTACGGTCGTGATGTATCTCGGCCGGCAGATCGTCCGTATACACCGCGGCGATCCCGTGAACCTGCCGAAGTTTCTGCTGTTCGCCGGCGTGATCCCGCTGCACTGGCTGACGTTCGCGTACATGAGCTGGATGGGGGCGGTGCCCACTGTCACCATCGTGCACAACCTGCAGTATCACGCGCTGATCTGGTTCCACAACCGCAACCGCTACGGCGGCGCGCATTCCGCGGAAAGTCACGGTCGCATCCCGCGATCGGTCTCCCGCAGCCTGCTGAGTTACGTGCTGGTGGCTCTGGCATTCAGCGCGCTGTACCGCGTGCCGGGATTCCACCTGGGCCAAACCTCCGACTTGGCCTTCGGCTTCTTCTGCGGCTTCGGCCTGACGCACTATTACCTGGATAGCCGTATCTGGCGCGTGCGGCACGATCCCCAACTGCGCCAGGCATTGCAGCTCAACACCGCGTAAATTCCGCCGAAGCACATCGGCGCCGGGCCTACTGTAAATCATTGTAAGGATCTGCCCCCGCAGCATTACCACGCTCCCCATCCCGCGATCTATTCAGTTGGAAGGCAAAAAGGAGCGGTTATGACAAGCCCAAATAAGATAGTTGGACGGGCGATGTTCATCCTGCTGGCGACGGCAGCGCTGGCCGCGGCTGACACAACGAGGCCCCTACCAGGCACGGTGAATTATGTGGAGGGCCAGGTGACCCTCAACGGAGAGAACCTTCCCGCGCCAAACGCGGGTCCGGTCGCCGTCGAAACCAATCAGGTGCTGGACACCGCCCAGGGAAAAGCGGAGCTGCTGCTTTCTCCCGGCGTCTTCCTGCGCTTGGGCGAAGACGCCGAACTGCGCATGGTCTCGTCCGGAGCGCCCGCCATCGCCGTCGAAATGGTGCGAGGCGATTCGATCCTGGAGGTTGACCAATTGCTCAAGGGAGTTGGCTTGTCAATCCTGATGGACGGCTCGACCACCGATATTGCAAAGCAAGGCCTGTATGTTTTTGGCGGGGATCAGCGCTTCATTGGGGTGCTGGACGGAGAGGCGATAGTGCATCAAGGCAGCGCACATGTCACCCTCAAGAAGGCACATGGCGCCATGCTGCTTTCCGGGAAACCGTTGAAATCGCAGAAGCTGGATCTGGCCCTCACCGAAAGTCATCCACTGTACATCTGGAGCGAGCTGCGGAGTGCCTACCTGGCCCAGGCCAATATCCAGGCAGCCCAAGACATCCTGGCTTTCGGCGGATCCTATGACGAGGGCTGGTATTGGGATGCGTCCTTGGATTGTTTTGACTTCGTGCCCGTGGACGGCATCTTCTATAGCTCGTTCGGCGGGAGTTTCTATTCGCCAGTAACCGTATCGAAAGCTCCGCCTCATCCGATCCGTCATCCCCTCCCTGTCCACGCACCGATAACGAAGACGCTGTCAGCCTCTCTGAGTCGCGCCACGAGCGGGCGCGCTCCTGCCGCGCCGGCACGTTCCGGCGGAGGTTCCAATAGCGGACACACCGGTGGCAGCTTCGGTGGTGGCGGCGGGGGCCACATGGGCGGCGGTGGTCGCCGCTGAAATAGCGCGGTCCCATAATCGGACCGCTTGCCGACGCGCGCGGCGCAGATCGGAGCCACGACCGTAAGGGAGTGGTCATCCAGGCATCTGCCGCACCAAGGGTTAGAATGAATGAGGCAGAGCCATGAAGTCCCGCAGCCTGTTTTGTCTCCTTCTCCTGCCTGGCTCGCTAGCAATAGCGCAGCAGGCAGCCGCTCAAGGCCAGCCCGCCAGCGAAATGGAAACCAAGGAAGCGCCCGCGAAATTCACGTCGCGCGTGAACCTGGTGCCCGTGACGGTGGTCGTGCGCGACCGCGACGGCCACGCCGTGGGCAATCTGACCAAGGAAGACTTCCGGCTCCTGGATAACGGCAAGCCGCAGGTCATCACCAGATTCTCCGTCGAGAAACCGGGCACTCCGGTCGTGCTGGAGAAAGATGCTGGGGGACTCGAGCCGCAGCCGGAGACCAAACCGCCGGAAGCCGGCGCGGCCGCGCCGCCGGTCCTCGCCGACCACTTCGTCGCTTATCTGTTCGACGATGTGCACGTGAAGTTCGAAGATTTGGCGCGCGCGCGCGCCGCCGCCGGACGCGTGATCGCAAACTCCCTGCAGCCGGCGGACCGCGCCGCCATCTACACCACGTCCGGCCAAGTCGTGCTCGAGTTCACCAACGACCAGGCGAAGTTGCAGGAGACGCTGGCACGCCTGCGCCCCACCGCAGTCACCGGCGGCCTGGGACATGGCCTGGACTGCCCCGACATCAGCTACTATATGGCGGACCGTATCGTGAACCTGAACGACCCTCAGGCGCTCCAAGTCGCTCTGCTCAATTATCAAGCGTGCAGTGGCAATCAGTATGCCAGCGCCTCTGAGGTGAACGGGTATGCGCAACGCGCGCTGCACGAAGGAGAGCACGAGACCCGCCTGGCGGCCAGCGTCTTGATTCAGGTGGTCCGCCGCATGGCGGCGATGCCGGGACAGCGCAGTATCGTCCTGGCCTCGCCGGGCTTCCTGGTGCCTTTCGACGATCAGGCGGAATTCACTGACCTCATCAACCGCGCGATCCGCGCTAATGTGGTCATCAGCACCTTGGACGTGCGCGGGCTTTGGACGCCTCCCATGCTCGATGCCTCCCGGCAGGGGCCGGCTGGAGGTCCGCAAGTCCTCGCCATGGTAACTCTGTTCTTGGATCAGGAGGCCCAAGCCGCGGACCTCGTCATGGAAGACCTGGCCCATGGAACCGGCGGCACTTGGTTTCACAATAATAACGACCTCAATGACGGATTCCGGCGCCTGGCTGCCGCGCCGGAATTCATCTATGTGGTGGCTTTCACGCCGGAAAACCTCAAGTCGGATGGCAAATTCCACAAACTCCAAATCACGTTGCGGGAAACCAAAGGCCTGACCGTGCAGGCGCGCAAGGGCTACTACGCTCCCAGGCGCCAGGCCGATGCGGCGGACCAGGCGAAACAGGATATCGAAGATGCGGTCTTCTCCCGCGAGGTCATAAAGGATATTCCGCTCGCCCTGCACACGCAGTTTTTCCGCTCCGGCGAATCCGACGCGAACCTCTCTGTGATCTCGCAACTGGACATCAAGAGCCTGCACTATCGGAAAGAGGAAGGGCGAAACCAGGACACCCTGACCGTCGTATCCGCTCTTTTCGACACCAACGGAAACTATATCGCCGGCCAGCAGAAGACGCTGACTTTGCGCCTAAAGGACGAAACTCTGGAAAAGCGGCTGGACTCCGGGATCAGACTGAAGGCCACCTTTGACGTCAAGGTAGGAACCTATGCCGTCCGTGTCGTGGTGAGAGACAGCGAAGGCCAGATGATGGCGGCCGACAACACGGCCGTTGAGATTCATTAAGTGCAGCCGACGCTGAATCGCGGCTGCGATCCGTTCCCTGACTGTCAATTGCAGTAGCGCGGGAACCCGCGCCTGCCCGGCGGCCCTCGAACTTCCGCGCATTCGACCTATAGCCATGCGGCCGGTCCATGCCGGTCAGATGTGTAGCGCAGTAGGCGTCGCATGCGGGAGAAGCAGCGTGC